>JAZTZD010000021.1:0-26608 GCA_045637305.1 Acutalibacteraceae bacterium | reverse complement strand
AGGAGATGCAAAGGTTTCTCCTTGGTATCAGTTAGAGCCGTCAAAAAGGCCGGAAGCAGGGCTGTTAAAGATTCGAAAAGAACTGGGACTATTTGCAAACCTTAGACCGGCAGTTCTATATGAGGAATTAAAAGGAGCATGTCCACTGAAGGAAGAACTGACTGAGGGAGGTTTTGATATGATGATTATGCGCGAGCTTACAGGCGGCATCTATTTTGGAAAGAGGCGCACAACAGAAGAGGGCGGCGTACTGACAGCGTGTGATGAACTTACATATAATGAGAATGAAATTCGCAGAATTGCCATTCGTGCATTTGATATTGCGATGAAGCGAAATAAAAAGGTAATCAGCGTAGATAAGGCAAACGTGCTGGATTCTTCCAGACTGTGGAGAAAAGTCGTGGAAGAAGTGGCTAAGGATTATCCGGAAGTGACATTGGAGCATATGTTGGTGGACAACTGTGCGATGCAACTTGTAAAAAATCCAAAGCAGTTTGATGTGATTTTAACAGAGAATATGTTCGGTGATATTTTATCGGATGAAGCAAGTATGATTACAGGCTCCATCGGAATGCTGGCATCGGCAAGTCTGAACGATACTAAATTCGGTCTATATGAGCCAAGTGGCGGCTCGGCACCGGATATTGCAGGAAAGGGAATCGCAAACCCGATTGCAACCATTCTTTCTGCAGCAATGATGCTTCGTTTTACCTTTGATTTAGACAAAGAAGCGAATGCCATTGAGGCGGCAGTCAGTCAGGTGTTAAAAGACGGATATCGCACAATTGATATTATGTCTGAAGGAAAGCAACAAGTAAACACCGCAGAGATGGGAACGCTGATTTGCGAACGTATTGCATAATTTAGGAGGAAAAGAACATGAGAAGTGATACAGTAACAAAAGGAATGCAACAGGCACCACATCGCTCTTTATTTAACGCATTGGGCTATACCGAAGAAGAACTAAACAAACCATTAGTTGGTATTGTTTGTTCCTATAATGAGATTGTTCCGGGTCATATGAATATTGACAAAATCGTTGAAGCAGTCCGTCTTGGCGTTGCCATGGCGGGCGGCACACCGATTGTTTTTCCCGCAATCGCAGTCTGCGACGGTATTGCAATGGGTCACAAAGGAATGAAGTATTCCCTTGTTACCCGCGACCTGATTGCAGACTCAACCGAAGCCATGACTCTTGCTCACGGCTTTGACGCACTTGTTATGGTGCCCAACTCCGACAAAAACGTGCCCGGTCTCCTTATGGCGGCGGCAAGACTCAATCTGCCCACGGTTTTCGTAAGCGGCGGACCGATGCTTGCGGGCCACGTTGACGGCGCAAAGACCAGCTTTTCATCAATTTCCGAGGCTGTCGGCGAATTCAACGCAGGCAAAATCACCGCTGAAAAACTTTATGAATACGAGTGCAAAACCTGCCCCACCTGCGGCTCCTGCTCGGGTATGTATACCGCAAACTCAATGAACTGCCTCACCGAAGCGCTCGGAATGGGTCTTCGCGGCAACGGCACAATTCCCGCCGTTTATTCATCGAGAATAGAGCTTGCAAAACACGCGGGTATGGCTGTTATGGAGATGATTAAAAAAGATATCCGTCCCAGAGATATTATGACCGAGGATGCATTTATGAATGCTCTCACGGTTGATATGGCACTCGGCTGTTCAACAAACAGCATGCTTCATCTTCCCGCAATTGCAAACGAATGCGGAATAGAGATAAATCTCGACATTGCAAACTCAATCAGTGAAAAGACACCCAACCTCTGCCATCTTGCGCCTGCAGGACGCACATATATGGAAGAGCTTGACGAGGCGGGCGGTGTTTATGCCGTTATGAACGAGCTTGCAAAGAAAAGCCTTCTCAATCTCGACTGTATGACCGTTACAGGCAAAACAGTCGGTGAAAACATTGAGAACTGCATAAATCTTGACCACAATGTTATCCGACCCGTTGAAGATCCCTACAGCGAAACAGGCGGAATTGCTGTTTTAAGAGGCAATCTTGCTCCCGACGGAAGTGTTGTCAAGCGTTCTGCGGTCGTTCCCGAAATGCTTGTGCACGAAGGTCCCGCAAGAGTTTTCGAATGCGAAGAAGATGCTCAGGCAGCTATCAACGCAGGCAAAATCAAAGCGGGCGACGTTGTTGTTATCCGCTATGAGGGTCCCAAGGGCGGCCCCGGTATGAGAGAAATGCTCAATCCTACCTCGGCAATTATGGGTATGGGACTCGGAAGCAGTGTTGCTCTTATCACAGACGGCAGATTCAGCGGCGCAACAAGAGGCGCCTGCATCGGTCACGTTTCACCCGAAGCAGCAAGCGGCGGACTTATCGGCGTTGTTGAAGAGGGCGACATTATCAGCATCAACATTCCCGAGAATAAACTTGAACTCAAGGTTTCCGAAGAAATCCTTGAAGAGAGAATGAAGAACTTTGTTCCCAAGACCAAGGAGCTTTCAGGCTACCTCAAGCGTTATGCCGCAATGGTTTCAAGCGGAGCAACAGGAGCGATTTTGAACAAATGAATATGAATGATGCATATATCTGCCTGCGTTCACTCGCTGTTTTCCGCGATGTGCTCAAGGACCCTGTGATTTCAGCGCTCAGCAGATATCTTGAAATTCTTCTCACCGCCGACAGCGAAGCGGGTATTGATGCTTACTGCAATTTTGTCAGCGAGCTTTACAAAACCCGCTGTGACAGTCTTGCGGAATATCTGCGTTCGATTGTTTTTGACAATGAAAACGTTTATATCCGCACAGTCGGTGCAGGCGAAAAGCCTTCCGAGCTTCTTGAAGATGAGGTTGAACTTGAGCTTCGCAAGCTTCAGCATATTGCTGACCTTACAAGCGAAGAACTCATTCAGCCACTTGATACAAACGTTATACTTCCGAAATTCAGAAGTGTTAAAACCGACATTGCGGGAGAATATTACGAAAGATGCAGAAACATCGGTAACTTCGGCTACGGAATATATTCGGGCAACAGAATGTTCTATCTGAGCGAGGAAGGAAAAATCATTCCCGCCCGCTACCCCGACCCCATCCGTCTCACAGACCTTATTGACTATAAACGGGAGCAGCAGATTATCATTGACAACACCCTTGCTCTTCTTTCGGGCAAACCCGCGGCAAACATTCTGCTTACGGGCGATGCGGGCACGGGCAAATCTTCAACAATAAAAGCGGTTGTCAATGAGTTTCACGAAAAGGGACTGCGAATTCTTGAAATACGCAAGGACCAACTCCGCAAAATCCCGTCAATCATCGATGAGTTGAGCGAAAATCCGCTGAAATTCATTCTTTTCATTGACGACTTGTCGTTTGTAAAGGACGATGACAATTTCAGTGCCCTCAAAGCAATTCTTGAAGGCTCGGTTTCCGCAAAATCAAGCAACATTGCAATTTATGCAACAAGTAACCGCCGCCATCTCGTGAAAGAAAAGTTCTCCGACAGAGACGGTGACGATATCCACAGAAACGATACGATGCAGGAAATCATTTCCCTTTCGGACCGTTTCGGAATTCATATTACTTTCCAAAGACCCGACAAAAACACTTATCTCAACATTGTTCACAGCCTTGTAAAAGAGCACGGCATTGATATGCCTGCCGACGAGCTTGACATTGCCGCTGAGCGTTTCGCTTTGGGCAGAGGCAACCGCTCCGCAAGAGCCGCAAAACAATTTGTTGATGAACTTATAAGGAGTTGAAAAATATGAGATGTGCAATTTACGGAGCAGGCTCTCTCGGCACCGTTCTCGGCGCTTATATGACAAAAAACGGTGTTCCCGTTGAGCTTGTCAACCGCAACAAGGCTCATGTTGCCGCAATGAGAGAAAAGGGTGCGCATATCACGGGAACAGTTGAAATGACAGTACCCGTAAATGCTATCACGCCCGACGAAATGAGCGGTAAATACGAAGTTATCCTGCTTATGACAAAGCAGCTTCACAACCCCGAGGTTGTAACCTTCCTTAAGCCTTTCCTTGCCGACAACGGTGTTATAGTTACTCTTCAGAACGGTATTCCCGAGCCGGGTATTGCTGAAATTGTCGGTCAGAATCACACTATGGGCTGCACCGTTGAATGGGGCGCAACGCTTTCCGCTCCCGGAGAATGCATTCTCACAAGTGACCCCGATTCACTTTCATTCCATATGGGCAAAATGGACGGCATCACCGATGAGCAGTTCACAATGGTAAAGGACCTTCTCGAAAAGATGTGTCCCGTTCATTTTGAAGAAAATCTTCTCGGTGCAAGATGGTCAAAGCTTCTCATCAACGCCACTTTCTCGGGTCTCGGTACGGTTGTCGGCGGCAGATTCGGTGACGTTTCGGAAGACCCCGATGCAAAAAAAGTTGCAATCCGCTGTATGAAGGAATGCATTGATGTCGGTCACGCAACAGGTGTTGAATTCGCACCCGTTCAGGGCAAGGACATCACAAAGCTTTTCTACTATAAAGGTGCACTCAAAAGAGCTTTCGGCATCTTCCTTCTTCCCATTGCAATGAAAAAGCACAGAGCCATTGAGCCTTCAATGCTTCAGGACCTTCGCAACGGCAAGCCCTGCGAGGTTGATGCAATCAACGGCGTTGTCTGCGAATGGGGCAGAAAGTTCAACATCCCCACTCCCATCAACGACAGAATCGTTGAGGTTATCAAAAAAGAACAGTCAGGCGAGCTTAAGCTCGAAAAATCAAACATCAGACTGTTTGATGACCTGATTAAATAAAGTATAATTTTCCAAGTGTCGGTTCATTTGTGCCGACACTTGATTTTTTGTTGTTTTAATGTTATAATCTGAATATATATAATAAGGGGGTTTATATATGGCTGGTATTTTCTCTAAAATAATCGCTTTTCTTACGACGGTAATAATGATAATTCATTCGTTGTTTTCAAATCTTTTCGGCTTCATAAATCCGCCTCCCGAAACAACAACTGAGCCGACAACAACAATAACCGAAACAACAACCGAAATTCCTACAACAACTCAGGCTCCGACTACAACTACAACTACAACTACAACCACTACCACGACCACCACTACAACCATTACAACCACAACCGAACCCGTTTCCGTTGAAACAACAACCCACAAACCCACAACAACCAAGAAAACAACCACAGCAGAAACAGGAACAAGGTTCAACACTGCAACTCAGGCGGCAATTGCTTCCTTCGGCGGAAAATCAAATGATATGTTCACCGACACGGTTGATACTTCGGACGGCGGCTTTGCGGCTTGCGGCATTTCAACCTCAACTGACGGCGTTTTTGCAAATATTGCTTCAGCATCATGGGCAACAAACTTTGCTTTTGTTGTAAAATATAACGGCTCACTTACCGTTGAATGGATAAAAGCAATCGGTTTTGATAAATCCCTGAATCCCAACGGTACCATCAATTTTGAAGGCATAACAGAGCTTGCGGACGGTTCAATTGTTGCCGTCGGGCACTCCCTGGCAAATGAGATTGCGGTGTGTGATGACAAAGATACATCCGATGCGGTAATATATAAATTTTCTGCTGAAGGCGAGCAGATTTACCGTAAAACAGTCGGCGGCAGCGGTAACGATGCTTTCTACTGCGTTGACTCAACTCCCAACGGCTTCGTTGTCGGCGGTGAAACAGACTCTTCCGATAAAAGCTTTGATGGTCTCCCCGAAACCGGCTCAAGCGCAATCATTATGAATTTTGACCCTGACGGAAACATTCTCTGGAACAGATATCTTAACGGCGGAAAAGGCGCTTCAATAAACGGCATCAGCTGTGATGACAACGGCAACGTTTTTGCCGCCTGCCTTACAACATCAAAAGACGGCAGTTTCGCCGCATTCCCCGAATTGGATACAATCTACACCAACAGCATTGTTCTTAAATATGACTACGCAGGAAATTGTCAGTGGTATTTCCCCATTGCCTCAAGCGGCAGAGATACCTTTGCTTCCGTTGTTGCTGACGGTGAAGGCGGATGTGCCGTTGCCGGCTACTACGAAAGAGTCACCGGCGCGCTTCCCGATGGCACCCTCGAAGGCATTCACAACTGCGGCGGTATAGATTCCCTTATCTTCACAATCAATCCCGACGGCAGCGTAAAATGGATTAAGATTCTTTCGGGATACTATGACGATTACATCACCGGAATTGATAAAACTGCGGGCGGATATGTTGTCTGCGGCTACACATATTCATCAAACCGTGAATTCAACGGCATAAACAACCGCGGCGAGGGTGATGCTTATGCAGCATTCCTTACTCCCGCAGGCACCACTGCGGAAATAAAGACCGTAGGCGGAAAAAGAACCGATGCGGCAACCTGTATTGCGGTCAACGAAAAAGGCGTTGCGGCAATGTTCGGAAGAACAATTTCAAACGACGGTAGCTTCAACGGACTGAACGCTCATCTTACAGACGCATACGTTGACCTTTACGCGAACATTTTTGAAGGTGCAAAACCCTTTACAGGCTTCGCAGTCAAGTACACAACAACAATCAAAAAGTATTAAAAAAAGACGGTCAATGACCGTCTTTTTTATATCTTAACACCTTTTTCTTTCAGTGCTTTTCGCAGAATATCAACATCGCCGTGGCTGTAGCAATGGCCGTCCATTCCGACTGCCGCCGCACCGTCGATGTTTGCCTGAACATCATCAACAAAGAAGCATTCTTTCGGAATAAGTGAAAACTCTTCAAAAAGTGTTTCATAAATCTCCTTTTCGGGCTTCAGAAGCTTGTAATCCGCCGAAATTATAACTCCGTCAAAATATTCAAGCGCGGGAATTCCGCTTCTTCTCTCATGAAAGTCGGACGAAGCATTTGAAAGAAGATATATTCCGTATCCGTTTTCCTTAAGCTCTTTTACAAGCGCACACATTTTCTCAAACGGCGGCATATACGGATAAAAATTATGCACCATTCCGCTGACCTTCTCAAAAATCTCCGCAGGAATAACATCCTTTTTCATTTCCATTATTTCTTCGGGAAAAAGGATTCCTCTGTCCTTGTCCGACCACAGGGGATTTCTGAGGATTTCACGAAGAAAGATTTCGCCGTGTTCCTCACTGAAATGTTCCCTCATCGTTTTTTCGGGATTATAGTCGATGAGCACGCCGCCCATATCAAAAATTATGTTTTTTATCATTGATTTTCACCTCTTTGATTCGTATATAATATATCATTTTTCGGCTTTGTCGGTCAAGTATCGAGTATATTAAAATATTATATAATTTGTATCTTTTTTATTATATATTTGTTGAAATCGAACAGTTTTTATGTTACTATATAAAATGTATTATTAAAAACACAAAGGAGAGTGTTTTGACAATGAAAAATTGCCTGAAAAAGGCCGTTGCAATCGTTCTTTGCATCACAATGCTCATTTCAATCGGTGCAGTCGGTGCATTTGCCGACAACGATGAAATGAAAACGACCTGCGGCGGTGACTGCGGTCACTCACCGGTTGTTATCCTTCCCGGCATCAACCATTCACCTACATATCTTTACGATGAAAATGATCAGCCCTATATGAACGGTGACACCCACGTGGGCGGAACCCTTCTTATTCTTGAGCTGAGCAAGCTCTGGGCAACTCTTCCCGCTCTTGTTGTCAGCCTTCTCGGCACAATTGCAACCCAGCACAGCCTCGGTCTTGAAAAGGCTGCTTACAAAGCAGCAAGCGCCGCTTTCTGGGTTCAGGAGTGCGACAACGACGGTAATTACATCAACAACCTTCAGACTCAGAGATGGAATCACCCCATTTCAGAGATGAACAACGATGATAAAGAATGGCTCTACAGAATGATTCCTCTTCAGAACGTTGAAAAGGAATACGGCGGAGACCACATTTATATGTTCACATTCAACCTTGTTGGCGATCCCATGGGTTCCGCAAAAGAGCTTGACGAATACATCGATATGGTCAAGGCACAGACAGGTCACGATAAGGTTACTCTTCTCCCCGTTTCACTCGGCGGCACAATTCTTACAGCTTATCTTGACGAATACGGTCACGAAGATGTTGACGAAATCGTCAATGCTGTTGCCTGCCTTGACGGCACCGATATCGTTGCCGATATGATGGACAGAAAGTGGAACCTTGCAGATGAATATCTGTATCACGAGTTTATCCCCCCCATCCTCGGCGAAGATGCTTCACTCGGATATCTCATCAACATTGTTCTTCACATCATTCCCCGTGCAGGTATCGATGCAATTCTGACAGGTGCAATCAGCGCAATTCTTGATAAGATGATGATTAACTGCCCCCAGATCTGGGCAATGATTCCCTCTTACAGATACGATGCTCTTGCAGAAAGATATCTCACAGATCCCGCCAAGAAAGTGCTTAAGGAAAAGACAGACCGTTTCCAGAAAGCAAGACTCAACCTCAAGGACAACATTCTTGAAGCGGTTGCAGACGGCGTAAAAGTCAACACAATTGCAGGCGCAAACCTTGCTTTCGGCGAGCAGGACTACACATTCTTTGCTATCGTTGAATCTGCAAAAACATATAACTCAGACGGTATCATCAACCTTGCCTCAACAACACTCGGCGCAACCGGCGCACCTTCAGGCAAGACTCTTGATGATGTTACATACGCAGAAACCGAGAAATGCACAAATCCCGACCATAACCACGTTTCGCCTGACAATAAGGTGGACGTTTCAACATCAATCCTCCCCGAAAACACCTGGATTTTCCTTGACCAGCATCACGAGGTAGGCAACAGCGATGTTGTTCTCAATCTTATCAAGGCTATCCTTATGGATGAGGTTACAGATGTTAACTCCGACCCTGAGAACTATCCTCAGTTCAACTATTCCTGCAACACAAAATATCTCCGCCGTTGGAGAATCCCCGATGCAAAGAATCTTCTCACAAATGAAGAAGATGATTTCGAACCCACTCCCGAGCAGATTGCAGAGCTTGAAGACATCATCGCAAAAGGCGAAGAAGTTCTCAACTCAACAGTAGCTGACCAGAAGAAGTTCAAGGAAGTTGAAGACGAAGTAAATGCGGTTCTTGCAAAGTACGGTTTATACGACTATCCCGAAGAGCCTTCAGGCTTTGAGAAGTTCCTCGGCAACTCACTTGAAAAGACAAGTAAGCTCCTCGTTGACACAATCGGCGGCGGCAGCCTTGTTGACTGGATTCTTTCCCCTGCACGTAATCTTATCAACAGTATTTTCGGATTCAGACCCTTTGCATAAATAATACCAAAAAGGAGAATTAAAATGAAAAAATTAGTTGCAATCATTCTCGCTTTTTCGTTAATCTTCTCAGCTGTTGCAGTCAGCGCATCTGCTGCCGATGTCAAGGCTGAATGCGGCGGAAACTGCGAAACCTGCCCTTCAATCGTTGTTCCCGGTATCGGTCAGTCAAATGTGTGGGCGCTCGATGAAAACGGCGATTATCTTCTCGACAAAGACGGCGAGAGAATCAGCTGCTTCCCCGCAATTTTTGATATCGGTTCAATCGTTCTCAGAGTTCTCGCTCCCGCACTCCTCACCCTCGCAACACAGAACGATGTAGGTCTTTCTGCTGCTCTTTCAGATGTTATCCTTGACAGCTTTGAGGTTAATCTTTGCGACAACAGCGGCAAGAATACCGGTAACCTCGTAGTTGAAAAATATCCCTACTCTGTTGCAGAATGCAGCGAATACGAAAAAGAACAGATTTATAACAACGTTCCTCTTCTTGCATACGCAGAGCAGGCAGGCGAAGACCATCTTTACTACTTTGCTTACAACTCATTCGGCAACCACGTTGACGTATGCAATGAGCTTTATGATTTCATTCAGCAGGTTAAGGCTGAAACAGGTCACGATAAGGTAAACATCGTTCCCATCAGCATGGGCGGTTCGGTTGCAAACGGTCTCCTTGAGTATCACCCCGAAGTTAAAAATGACCTCAATAAGGTTGTTTATATCGTTCCCGCTCTTGACGGTTCAACAATCGTCGGCGACCTTCTTGCAAAAGACCTCGCATTCCTTGATGCAGAATTCCTTTACAACGGTTTCCTTGAAGCTCTTATGGACGAAAATGAAGCAAGACTCATTGAAGTTGTGGCAAGAATTCTTCCCGACCAGGTGCTTCTCAAGTGCCTCAAAGCAGCGGTTGACACTCTTGTTGAAGAAGTTGCAGTCAACATTCCCAGCCTCTGGGCACTCTGCCCCTCATCATACTACCCTGAACTCGCAGAAAAATATCTCAGCGACCCCGCAAAGGCAGACCTCAGACGTCAGACCGATATGTACTACCGTGCACAGATAAATTCTGACAGAAACATTATGGACCTTGTTGAAAACGGTGTTGAAGTTTACAATATCGTTGATTACGATGTTCCCCTTTACTGCATCGGTAACGCTTGGAATGACGACAACGCAGACGGCGTTATCCACCTTGATTCAACATCAATGGGTGCATACAGCGTTAAGGTCGGCGAAGCTCTTCCCGAAGGCTACAAGCAGGCAAACACAAACTGCTCAAACCCTGAACATAACCACATTTCTCCCGACAGAGTTCTCGATGCTTCAACAGGTCTTCTTCCCGACACAACATTCTATTTCGATGCACAGAATCACGAAAAAACAGCTAGAAACGATATCATAATCTCTCTTGCAACAACAATTCTTGCAACCGATGATATCAAGGATGTTTATTCAACTCCCGATTATCCTCAGTTCAACGGTGCAAGAGACCCGAGAAAGCTTAAAAACGAGCTTATTCCCAACGCAAAGAAAATCGACCCCTCAACTCTTACCGCAACTCAGGCTGAAGAGCTTGCAGCCGCAATCAAGGAGGCTGAGGACTTCGTAAACGGCACAGTCTGCGAAGCAGGTCAGGAAGATAAGATTGAAGAAAGACTCAGAGCCTGCCTTGTTGCCGCAGGCGTATATGAGGCAGAAGACGACAAGGAACCCTCAGGATTTATGACAAAGCTCAGCCTCGGAATCAACAAGATTTTCGGCACAAACGGTTTTGTTGAAATGCCCTTCATCGCAATCAAGCTTATTTTCACATCAATCTTTGAGCTTGTTGGCAAACTTCTTTCTCTCCCGTTCTAAACCATAATAATAAACGGCAGGTAAATTCAGATGAATTTACCTGCCGTTTTCTTTATATCTTTATAGGTTTAACAATCTGTCTGTTATCGCGCTTTCCGAACCACACGGTTTTCTTCGCATATTCAAACCAGTCGGTTTCAAAACTCGGCTCGAATCTGAGGCGGATTTTTCTCTTTTCGGGAAGAAGCTTTTCCATGCTTATAATATCCGCGAAATAGTCAAGCCAATCATATTCAAAATCAAGCTCTTTGACCTCATTGCCGAATGCACGGATTATGTTTTTCTGATATCTGAGCAAATCTTCAAACAATTCCTCATCATCAAAATAGTGCCTGATATAATCGCCGATTTCATCAAAAAATTCATCAAGCTGATTCACCGTACAGAGGAAAAGTCCTTCTTCATAAGGCCAGTAAATATCTCCGAAGCGTTCATCGGTAAAACCAAGGTTTCCTTTACCTTCAAGGAAACGGTCAACACCGCTTGTCACATAATCGAGAATTTCTCTGACAACGCCCTTGCCGTCTTTGATATTTTCATAAAGAGACATATAGAAATCATAGTATGAAATATTCTTCGCCTTGCGCAGATAAACCGCAATAAACCGAAGCACACCCATAAGGTGAAAACCCTGCGCACAGAAAGAAACGGTGCACGCCTCTTTCCATTCTTCGCGGCTCATTGTGTTTGTTTCAACAACGATTTCCGAACGCGAGCCGAGAGTTGAGTCCGTGAGAATCTTGCTGTGATTCTGACAAAGAGAGGATACTATCGTTTTTATTTTGTATTTCTCGACTATCTCTTTGTCATACATTCTTGTGTTGGGAAGAAGCTCAAGACGGCTGATATTGATTGAATCGTGCTGACCCGCCTCGATAACGCCGAAAACACTTCTGCAGAAGCTCTCAAAGGTTTCGCCGGGCAAACCGAGAATAAGGTCGGTATAGGTTTCTATGCCCGCTTTACGGTATTTGTCAAGCTGCTGAGAAAAATATTCAATCGGCATATTTTTTCTGCCGATATTTTCAAGCACAATCGGTGAAAGGCTCTGACACGAAACAGAAACACCTTTATTGAGCCCCGCCGCATGCATTTTTTGGTTTATTCTGAAAATAAAATCGTCCTTGTTTTTTGCCGCCGTTGTTGCAAATTTCTGAGGATAACCCTTTGTTGACTTAAGCTCAATGAGATAATCAACAATCTCTTCGTCTCTCTGAAGAATTCCGAAATTGCCGTCCGCACAAACGCAATAGGCTATGCCGTTATCGGCAAACCAGTCAAGCTCAGCCTTGATTTTCTCCATCGGAAACTGTCTGAGAGGCGCATCGTTTCCGCCCCAGCAGCAATAAATGCACTGATACGGACAGCCTCTGTTTGTCTCCATTACAACGTCAAGCTGAATGCCCTCAAACTTCGGGTCTTTGAGAATATAATCGAAAAGCCCCGTTGTGTAGGGCGACGGAAAATCTGACAAATCGCAGGGAATTTCTTTTTCGTTTTTCAGAAGCTGATTTCCGTTTCTGTAAGAAATGCTCGGCACACCCGACAAATCGCCGCCATCGGAACACGCAAGCAAAAGCTTGTGCATAGGCATTTCACCCTCTGCGTGAACGAGAATATCAATGAAATCGTATTTTTCAAGATATTCAACATCATCGGGAATCTGCGGGCCGCCGAAAAGAATGATACAGTCGGGCCATTTCTTCTTTATTTCACTTGCAAGCTTGAGATTATATTCAATGTTCCAGAGATAGCTTGAAAAACCGACAAGAAACGGATTTTCCATGCTCTGCACAACTTCTTTTACATCTGTTTTGAGAAACAAAAACTCTTTAAGCTCATATTCCTCTTTTATTTCGGGAAACTGCCACACATAAGCCGCAATTGCACCGACGGTGTAAGGCAGATATACCGTACCCGAAAGCATATTTGTCGGCTGCGCCAGATAAATATTTTTCATTCAAGCTTCCCTTCTTTCCCTATGGTTTATAAGGGTCTGACCCCTCTGATTGACTTTTTGTTTCTTCTTCCGTACCAGACAATCTGACGGGCAAAGTCTTCCCAGTCATCAGGCACGTTGTCGGCAAAAAACTCTGCCGTGCATTTTTCCTTTGTAAGCGGTGACGGCTTGTTTTCCAAAGCATTTTTGAAATATGAATACAAATCATATTTAAACTCCGCAACAGCCCTGTTTTCGCCGCGTGTCACCATAAGATTTTTCTGATATTTCATAATTTCATTGAGCACATCTTCGGACATTCCGAAAGTCTCAAGAAACGGTCTTACCTCTTTATAGAAGCTCTCTGCATTATAAATGAAATCAAGCAGCATCGCTTCCTCGTAAGGCCAGGTTATGAATCTGAATTCAGGATTTATATATGAAATGTCGGCATTTTCGCCGCCGTTTGATTTGATGCAGCTTCTGATTTTTCGAAGTGTATCCCCTATCATTCCGCCCTTTTCGCTGAAATACGAAATGAATGAGGAATAAAAATCATAGTAGGCAACGCCCATATCGTTATGAAGATAAATCGCAAAGCACTGAAGCGGGCCGTGGCAATGCACACTCTGAATGCAAGCCGAGAAAAGATTTGCATTCACAAGGTCTTCGGGCGACATCGTTGACGTTTCGGAAATATAATGAAGCTCACCCGAAAAAGATGCCTCGGAAATCTTGCAATGATTTGTGTTAAGCTTGTTAACCGCCGTTCTGATTGCAAACTTCTTCATATATTCCTTGTCCGCAAGATTCGAATTGGGATAAACCTCGCAGCGGAAAACATTTATCGAATCGTGCTGACCGAGTTCAAGCAGTTCACAGATACCCGTGCAGAAGCTTTCAAGAGTTTCGCCGGGCAATCCGAGAATAAGCTCTGTATAGGTGGGAATCCCCGCCTCGTGATAAAGAGCAAGCTGGTCAAAAAGCTTGTCTTTGTTCATATTTGCTCTTGAAACGTTTCTGAGCACCTCGTCCGACATACTCTGGAACGCAAGAGAAACACCCTTGCTCATTCCGACATCGTTGAGCGCCTTGTTTATTCTGAAAATTCTGTCGGTTTTGTTCTTTGCAAAGCAAGCTCCGAATTTATCGGGGAAACCGCTTTGTTTTTTCAGTTCAACCGCATATTCCGCAATTTCTTCGTCTCTTTCAAAAAGTCCGAAATTGGAATCAACGCACATGCAATAAGCAATTTTATGCTCCGAAATCCATTTGAGGTCCGCCTTGACTCTTTCAATCGGGAACATTCTCATCGGCAAATCGTAGTCGCACCAATCGCAGAAAGAACAATGATACGGACATCCTCTGTTTGTTTCAAGCTGGGCATTGAATTCAAGTCCGTCGGGCACATTGAGAAGCTTTTCAAAAACTCCGCTCAAATAAGGCGACGGATAACCGTCGGCACCAAGGCAGACATATTCATTCATAACCACCTGCGAATTTTCTCTGTACGCAATGTTTGCAACAGTGTTAAGCGGTTTGTTATCCGCCAGGGCACGCAAAAGATTGAGAAATGTTATCTCACCCTCGCCGAAACAGAGAATGTCGATAAAATCATAGTTTTCAAGCCATTCGGTGTCTTTTGAAACCTGATGACCGCCGAAAATGATAATGCAGTCGGGAAATCTGCTTTTGATTTCCTTTGCAAGCTCAAGATTATATTTATAATTCCAGAAATAGTTTGAAAATGCAACAAGATAAGGATTTTCAAGATGCTTTATAACATCTTCAGACGAATCCTCCTTGAAAACAATACCGCCAAGCTCATATCTGTTTTTTATATCCTCATACTGAAACGCATATGACGCAATAACGCCGACCGCATAAGGATAATAAACCGAATTGCCCAGCATACTGTTCGGCTGAACAAAATAAATATTCTTTTTCATTTTCTTTCACTCAGCCTTTCGTTTTTATTCTGAATAAGAAATCTTTGTGATGATATTCTGACCGCCTCTTCTGCCGAACCATATTGTTTCCCTTGCGTAATCGGGCATATTTTCAGGCACTTCGGGCGACTCGATAAGAAGCCTGTTTTTCTTCTTCACGGGAGCGGTGTATTCATTCTTATAGATACCGCCGAAATAGGGATAAAGGTCATATTCAAGCTCAATATCGCTAAGATGTGTATACGGTGTTTTGATTATCGCTTTCTGATATTCAAGCAAATCTCCGAAAGCTTCATTCTTTGAGAAATAGGTCTCAAGGAAAGGAATAATCTGCTCATAGAAAAGGTCATAATCCTGAACCACTCGCAGGAAAATAAACTCATCAAGAGGCCAGGTTATTGTGCCGAAAGCCTCATCATAATGTGTCAGCGAGCCGTCGCCTTCAAGGATTTCTTCATATTTGCTGCGAAGGAATGAAAGCACCTTTCCGCACACGGTATCGGGATTTTTCTCTGCCCATTCTATAAGCGATTCATAGAAATCTGTATATTTAACTTTATTTTCGTAGTAATTGTAAATTGCGAAGCATTGAAGAAGACCGAGATTGTGGAACGCTCTGACGAAAACGGAGAGCACATTGCTGTTGACCCACATTCTTCTGCTCATCGTTGCAGTTGACACAACGATTCTCGAATATTCTTTGACATCCTTGTTATCGGGCACGATGTGATACTGATGCTGCTCAATAACCGCCGACTCGATTTTGTGAGCCTTGATATATTCGGGGTCATTCATAATTGAATTAGTCAGAAGCTCGCAATTGAAGAAGTTGATTGACATATGCTGACCGTATTCAAGAAGCTGTTCGATTCCGTCTCTGAAGCTTTCATAGCTTTCTCCCGGAAGACCGAGGATTATCTCCGAATAAGCCGAAATTTTGTTGGTGCTGTACATCACCATAAGCTTATTGAAGCTTTCAAGCGGCATATTTTTTCTGTAGATATTTTCAAGAACCTTTTCGGAAAGAGACTGGAACGAAAGGGTTGCGCCCTTGCACATTCCCGCCTCGTTGAGTCTTTTGTTGATTCTGAAAACTGTTTCGGGATTATTCTTCGAATAGGTTGCCTGAAATTTTTCGGGGAATCCCGTTTCGCCGTGTTTCTTTATGAGATAATCGATGATTTCTTCATCTCTTGCGAAAAGTCCGAAATTAGCATCGGCACTGTAGCAATATTCAATTTTATTTTCCGCCATCCAGTCAATTTCGGCAAAAACCATTTCAAGGTCATAGCTTCTCACCTTTGACTTGATGTTGCCCCAGTCACAGAAAGCGCATCTGTTGGGACAGCCTCTGTTTGTTTCGAGTATCGCCGAAAAAACAATCTCTTTCTCATTTTTCACAAGCTCATCGAAAAAACCTTTGAGATAGGGCGAAACGCGGTGCGGAATTGCAACCGCCGTTTTCTCTGTTTTTATCACTTTGCCGTTGCATTTATAAATCAGATTCGGAATTTCATTGAGTTCACCGTGACCCGAAACTGCAAGAAGAAGATTTTTGAAGCTTTCTTCACCCTCGCCCGTCAGAATATAGTCAACATAGTCTGCGTCGACAATGTCGCTTTCCTCATTTATCTGGTGACCGCCGAAAACAGTTATACAATCGGGCCACAATTCCTTGATTTTTCTTGCAAGAGCCTTGTTGTATTCATAGTTCCAGACATAGCAGGAAAAGCCGACAATAAACGGATTTTCCGCTTTTCCGACAGCTTCATCTATATTAACTTTTTTGTAGAAAAATCCCTCAAAGCTGAATTCCGAAGCAACCGTTTCATCCTCAAAGGCATAGGCAATAAGAGTGCCCGCCGCATAGGGGAAGTAAACTGAATTGCCGTACTGTGAATTCGGCTGAGCCATATAGATTCGCTTACGGTTCATTTTTTACCTCGTTCAGATTATTTTAACTGTGTTGGGAGAATTTGAATAAAGCATTCTGCCGTTTCTTCTTCCGTACCAGATAATGATTTTTGAATATTCCTCCCAGTCGTTTGTCGGGAAAGGAGTTTCAAATCTGTAGCTGATGTTTTTCTTTTCAAGAGCGCTGTAGCCGTTTGCCCATATGGTGTCAAAATACTTTTTGAAATCATATGAATAGGCTTTCTCAAAGCCGTTTTCACACGGTCTGAGGATAACGGATTTCTGATAATCGAAAAGCTCATCAAGAAATTCACTTGAATCAATATATCTTTCGGCATATTTTCTGATTTCGCCGTAAAACTTGTCTCTGTCGAGATTTGAGATGAGGAAAACCGCCTCTTCAAGAGGATAAGTGATGCTTCCGAAATCATCCTGCTGATATGTCAGACCGCCTCTGCCCTCAACAAAACCGACAAGTGTCTGTCTTACCATATCAAAAGCCGCTTTACAGAATTCGCTTTCATTTTCAATATATTCAAGCAAATCCTTGTAGAAATCGTAATATGTAACATTCTTTTCGTGGCGGAAATACATTGCAAGACACTGTGTAAGTCCGAAATGATGGAAACTCTGCACACAGGTCGAGAAGAAATTCGCCTTTATCCAGTCATCAACACTCATCGTGCTTGTTTCAACAACAATATCCGAGAATCCCGAAAGGACATCCTCCATGCTGTTGCAATGGTACTGATTAAGTGCCGAAGAAACCGTTTTGATTTTGTATTTCTCCATGTACTCCCTGCTGCTCATTTCCGCATTGGGAAGCAATTCGCAGTAATATGCACTCACGGAGCTGTGCTGACCGAGTTCAAGCAGCTCGCAAAGACCCTTCGAAAAGCTTTCAAGCGTTTCACCAGGCAAGCCAAGTATAAGCTCTGTATATGTTGAAATGCCTGCATTTCTGTACATCGAAAGCTGACGTGAATATTCAGTCTTGTCAATATTTTTTCTGCCGATATTTTCAAGCACAACGGGTGAAAGGCTCTGAAGCGACATCGTTGCACCCTTGCCGATTCCGTGCTGAGCAAGAAGTCTGTTGATTCTGAAAACTCGCTCAGGTTCGTTCTTTGCATATGAAACCTGAAGACGGTTAGGGTATCCCTTGCCCTCTTTGAGTTGAACCAGCTTGTTTGCAATAAGCTCATCTCTCTCAAACATTCCGAAGTTTGCATCAACGCAGTAAACAAACTCCATTTTATGCTCGCTCATCCAGTCAAGCTCCGCAAAAACCTTGTCGAGACTGAACATCCTGACCGACGAGTTAAGCTCACCCCAGTCACAGTAGCTGCAGCTGTACGGGCAGCCTCTGTTTGTTTCGAGAACACACGAAAACGGATATTCCCCGTTTGCGATTATATCATCAAAAATACCGTTGAGATAAGGTGACGGATATTCGCTGATTGTTATCTTTTCAGTTCTGTTTTTAACAGGCACACCGTCGGCGTTTCTGAAAGAGATATTCGGAATCTCGGAAAGGTCGCCATTCGCATCAAGGGCAATAAGAACATCTCTGAAAGCTTCTTCACCCTTGCCGTGTGCAAGAATATCAATAAATGAATGCTTTTCGAGAAGTCCCGTGTCAGGCGGAACGTGATGACCGCCGAACTGAATAACACAGTCAGGATATGCCGCCTTCAGCTTCTCGGCAAAAACAAGATTATAGCTGTAGTTCCAGATTGAGTTTGAAAATCCGACAAATGCGGGATTTTCCATTGATTCTATTGCTTCATCGATATCTTCGAGCGAATAAATTATTCTTTTGAGGGTGTATGCCTTCGCAACTCTTTCGTTATTGAGCGCAAATGCCGCAAGCATACCGACCGCATACGGCAGATAATAAGTATTTCCGTAAAGGCACCCTGCCTGAACAAGATAAAAATTCTTCATCTTTCCCGTTGACAGCCTCAACAGCCGCCGAATCCTTTCTTATAAAAACTTTTTCGGTGTAAATCTTATTCTGATAACATCTGCGGAATATAAAGCCGCAAGCATCAGGAGTCTTAAAAATGACCAGTTATTTCTTCTGCCCTTTTCCTGCTTATAGACAGTCGGTATTTCAATATATTCAACACCGTATCGAAGAGGCTTAAGAGTAAACTCGCAAACAAAATGTGCGGGTCTTCTGAAATTCATATCTTTATAAAGCTGTGAGGGATAAATCTGGAATATCGAAAACAGGTCTGTTGCTTCAATTCCGAAAACTGCCGCCGCAAAAGTATCAAGAAATCTGCTTCCGATTTTTCTGTGAAGCATATGTCCTTCAACAACGGATTTTTTGTTCCATTTAGCGCCGCAAACAATGCTGTACGGTTTTTCCTTTGCGATGGTAATAAAATTCTTAAGCGTCTCGGGGCTCATCTCACCGTCAGAAGCCATAATCACAAAATGTGAGGTTTCGCAAAGAGTCGGAATTTCAGCGAAAGCTTTGTATGAACTGCGTGATGACTGAACGCTCATTTCCAGCTTACTGCTGACTTTTTCGTCTATCATTCTTCTTACCGTGTGAGCACTCGGACAATCCTCGGAAATGAGGAAAACAACGATTTTTTCCAAATCCTCATCGGGACAATTTTCAAGAACTCCGTATATTGTTTTTTCAAGTATGTCCGTTTCGTTTGTTGCCATAAGAAAAACGGTAAGGGATTCAAAGGGTTTCATACACGACCTGCCAATTCCACATAATAATCCTATTATAAAAGTTTACTGTGTATTATACCATAATATTATAAAGAAAGTCAAGCAAACACAAAGCCAATATAAAGAAAAAAGAGGCTGCATTCGCAACCTCAGTTGTTTTGTTTTTCTTCAGCTTCACACGCAAGTTTTTCGCTCTGCTGCTTTCTTGCAAAATCAAGAATACTGCTCTTTGCTTCGGCATTGCGAAAGTATTCAATAAGTCTGAATTCTTCTTCGGTAAGCTTTATGAGCTTGCCGTTTTCTTTCTTAGGGGAATTTGCCAAAGCACTTCTTTTTATCCCTCTGTCTTCGGGGAAATAATCACCGAGCATTTCGGTTATGTTGGTCTCATAAAGATTTGCAAGGTAAACCAGAACATCGATTTCAGGCGTTCTTCCGTTTTCATATTTCGCATAAGTTGTGCGGTCAACATTGAGATATTCAGCTATTTTTTTCTGTGTATAGCCTGATTTTATTCTGTATTCCCTGAGTATCGAACAGACCGCCCTATCTTCCTTATTACCCTTTTTCATTCATACAGCTCCCCTTTGTCTGTATTATACATCAATTATTCTAAAAAACCATATAGTGTGACGAAAAGTCACACTTTTTTGAACATATTGACAGTTGCGTAAACTGATGTATTATGCTAAAATAATGCACGGAAATTTTGGTATCGGAGTGTTTAAAAATGAACGTAAATATTTTTGAAAAGACCAAATATTTTATCATTGATATGGACGGCACCTTCTATCTTGACGGTAATATCATTGAAGGCTCAACCGATTTTATCAACAAAGCGATTGAATCGGGAAGAGATTTCTTCTTTTTCACCAATAACTCATCAAACAATGTTGAAGTCTGCCGTGCAAAGCTTGAAAAAATGGGCTTCCCCGTAAGCGAGGAAAAGGTTATTATTTCCTCACACGTTGCCGCTGACTATCTCAACAAAAACTATGCGGGCAAAAAGGTTTTTCTTCTCGGAAACGAGCGTCTCACGGGCGATTTCAAAAAAGCGGGCATCAATCTTGTTGATGCCGACCCCGATATCGTTGTTCTCGGTTTCGACACAACTCTCACATATCAGAAAATGTGGGATGCCGTTAAATATATCGACAAGGGTGCGGTTTACATTGCAACTCATCCCGACCTCAACTGCCCCACCGCAGACGGATATATGCCCGACACAGGCTCGATGATTGAGCTTTTCGCCGCATCAACGGGCAAGAGACCCATCGTTCTCGGAAAGCCGATGACTGCAACTGTTGACTATATCACCTCAATGCTCGGCTGTGAAAGAAGCGAGCTTGCATTTATCGGTGACAGACTTGCAACCGACATTGCAATCGGCGCCAACCACGGTATTCCCTGCGCACTTGTTTACAGCGGTGTTACCACTCCCGAGGAATATGCAAATTCAGATATCAAAGCAAGCGTTGCCGTTGAAAACCTCAAGGCACTTGCCGAGTATCTTTAATATATAAACAGAGTAAAATGTCAGTTCGAAACCTTCCTGACAGACATCTGCTCGGTGTCAAACAAAACTAAAGGCGGCTGCACGGCAGCCAAAAAGGAGCGTAAAAAATGAAAAAAAATCAAATCACTGCTCTCGTCAGCGGAGCAATGATTGCGGCTATCTATGCCGCAGCAACCTACGCAAGCGCCGTTCTCGGAATCGCTTACGGACAGATTCAGTTCAGATTTTCCGAAGCACTCACGGTGCTTTCGGTATTCACCCCCGCCGCAATACCGGGTCTTACCATAGGCTGTATTCTCGGCAATCTTTCAAGTCCCTACGGAATTTGGGACATTGTTTTCGGCTCTGTCGCAACTCTTCTTGCGGCAGTCACCGCACGCAAGCTGCGAAAAATAACGGTCAGAGGACTTCCTCTTCTTTCAATTATTATGCCCGTTATTTTCAACGCGCTGATAGTCGGTGCCGAAATAACTTTATTGATGCCCGCGGGTGAGGGCAGTTTTTCGGTTTTCCTCATCGCCGCACTTGAGGTCGCTGCAGGCGAGCTCGCAGTCTGCCTTCTCGGCGGAATACCGCTTTTCTATGCGATAAGAAAAACAAAACTTTTCAGATGATTCCAAACCGCCGTGGCTTACGGCGGTTTTTTTACGGAAAATATTGATTATTTTTCTGAATACGGGTATAATTCAAAAAAAGGAGGCTTTTTTATGGATAACAAAGCTATGTTTAAAATTTCTTACGGACTTTTTGTTCTTACCGCAAAAAACGGAGATAAAAATAACGGTTGTATAATCAATACAGCGATGCAGGTTACCTCAGAACCCAACCGTATCAGCGTTACAGTCAACAAAGCAAACTACACCCACGATATGATTAAGGAAACAGGCAAGCTCACCGTTTCAACAATCAGTCAGGATGCCGATTTCGAACTTTTCAAGCGTTTCGGCTTCTCTTCGGGCGCAGACACCGACAAATTTGACGGCTTTGATGCTTTCAAGGAAGGCGCAAACGGTATTGTTTACATCACAGAGGGAACAAATTCATACATCAGCGCAGAGGTTGAGCAGACTGTTGACCTCGGCAGCCACACAATGTTCATCTGCAAGGTTACCGATGCCGAAATTCTCAGCGATACTCCCTCGGCAACCTATGAATACTATCACGCAAACATCAAACCCAAGCCGCAGGAAACCACCGCACCCGCAGGCAAAACCGTCTGGAGATGCACAATCTGCGGATTTGAATATGAGGGCGAGGAGCTTCCCGCAGACTATATATGTCCGCTTTGCAAACACCCCGCATCGGATTTTGAAAAGACAGTGAAATAAAAAAAACGGCATCTTTCAAATTGAAAGATGCCGTTTTTTTATGCTACATACTTAAATACTTCGGGGTATACCTTAAGCAATCCGAACAGCTTTTTGAAGAAAGCGCAAATCTTCCGGAAGAAGCCTGCCTTTGATGTCATTGTCTGTGTATCGGACTGAATTTCGTTTCCGTCCGCATCATAAACGGTTGCCGTAAAGGTTGTGTTGCCTTTCTTTGCGGGTGTAATCTGACAGGTTGTGCCGTCAGCCGATGCGGTATAGCTGAAGTTGCCGTTATCCGCAGTCCACTTGATGTATGCACCCTCGGGAAGAGGCTCGCTCAGGTCTGCGTGAAGAATAATCGCATCGCCGTATTTGATTACCGTGCGTGAGGGAATACGGATTTTCATTACCCCGTTATATTTTTCAACGATTGCATATGTTCCGAGAACGGTTGTTTCAAAGACCATATAGCCGTCTTTATAAACCGCATCAACCTTTGTTGCAGTTCCGTCATTTACCTGATAAACCTCAACTTTTGAAGCATCAAGGTTTTCGGGAACGGGAAGCTTGACCGTAATCTTATTCTGCACGGAAGCCTCAGCACCGTCAACAGTTATGCCGACATTGTAAACAGTGCTGTTGTTCATTCCGACAGCGCTGTTTATCGCATCTGTGATATTCTTATCTGAAGGCATGTCCGCAGAAACGCCTACATCGCCGCTGTAATCGTCGGGTGTGTATTCAATCTGAATGCCGTATTTACTGTCTGCCGCAGCCTCAAGCTTTGAGATTTCAGCTTCTTCAACAGTTACTCCGCAGACCTCACACTTTTTAACCTTTTTGCCCGCCTGTGTGAGAGTGGGTGCTGTTTCTGTTTTCCATTCGCCGATAATGTGGTCGCACGACCAGACCGCAACAAAGCTGTTGCCCTCGCCGTTTATTGCTCCGAGACTTTCAAGAACGGTTTCTCCGTCTGTTGACCAGCCTTCAAAAATATAGCCGTCCTTTTCGGGCTTTATGTCGGGAATTGTTATATCCTGACCATAAAGGAAATTGAACGTGTATTCTTTTTCGCCGTCGCTGAATGTTACCGAATATGATTTTCTGTCAAGGTAAACCTTAAGAACAAGCGAACCGTCATTTGTAACAGTTCCGCTGAGAACACTTTTCTCTTCATTGAGTTCAAAGCCTTCTGCAACCGTATATTCAGCCGAAACTGTTTCGTCTGCCTGCGCTTCAATTATTTCCGAAGTCATTTCATATTCTCCGTCAACACCCATTGTGTAGGTTTCAACGGTATAATTTGAGACAGGTACGAAAAGAGAAACGCTTGCATTGTCAATGCTCACATCTGCCTGCCAAAGATGCATACTGTAAGCATCGTTGGGGTTTTCATTCTGCTGACCCTTAGCAACATTCACATATGCAAATTCCTGATCTCCCGGGGCAAGCACGGTTTCGGGAAGAATCATAAAGCTGCCTGTTCCCTCGGCATCTTCCTTTACTCTCAGGTCAAGTTCCGCAAACCAATAGTTGCCGTCAAGAAGCTGACAGGTCTGATTTGTCGAATAATGGAAGCTGAAAGTAAATGCGGTATGGGCCTGTACAAATTCGGAAGACAGATATCCGTCCATAGCAAGCATATTTGCTATACCCTTACCCTTGAGAAAATCTCCCGTTATATCATATTTTGCGGTTGAACTTTCGCTGTCCGTATTGACAGCAAGGGGCATTTCACTGTTAACAGCATAATCGTCCTCAAAGAAAGAGTTGTTGTAAAAAACAATGATTTCACCGCCGCCCGCATAATAATCGGTGCCGACATAAACTCTTGCTTTTACCTCTTCGCCCGCTTCAACGGTTGTTGCCTCAACCCATTCACCGTCAACCTCTTTGAAAAGCTTTGTTGAAAGGCTGAGATTTTTTCCGTCATCCATGCTCGGATTCCATGCAAATGTTATCGGCGCTGCCGATAAAACCATTATAACCGTTAACAAAACGGAAAGATATTTTTTGAATGTGTTTTTCATATGAATCTCCTTACATCTGTTCTAGAATATACTGCTTAACATCTTCAAGCTTGCTCTTTTGCCATTCCTTATCCTTTTCCCTTTCGGCAAGCGGACAGAGAATAAAGAAATCGAGTGTTTCGCCGGGCACACGCCCCGTTCTGAGAGGCTCTGCAAAATGCTCCGCCCACTCTTCTTCGGTTGCGTTTTTAAATCTGTCGGGGTTGAGATATGTCATCTGCCGTCTCGTTGCGGCGATGTGCATTTTCGCGGAAAGGGGCGAGAGAAGATTGAATTCCTCCTCCTGCACATCGGTAAAAATCCTCGGCAGAGGTGCTTCAACGATGTGTTCGGGTCCTCTGAGAATTTCAAGACCCATCGGTTCCCACGAAAACCCGGTTTGTGTAAAATTGATTTTGACAAGCAAACCGAACTGTGTGTTGAACTGAGAACGCTGATAATCCGTATCAAAAATAAAGTTGCCGAGCGAATAAAAAATAACCTTATCCCCTACCGTCTCGTAATTCATCGGCACGTGCGGATGATGTCCGACAACTATATCCGCGCCCATCTCAAGATATTTATGATATCTTTCTCTTGTGTAGGGTGACGGAAGAGGCGTGAATTCCTCTCCTGCGTGCGCAACAACAACACACCAACGGCAGGTCTTTTTGATTTCGTTAATTGTGTTCTGTATCTCGTCAAGGTCGCTCCAACTGTAGCAGCCCGCCTTGTTTTCGTCCGCTTTTCTGCAGGCACGCTGATATCCGACACCGAACATTCCGATTCCGCCTGCTTCGTCAATAATAACGGGGCGTCTCGCTTCGTGAATATTCATACCCGCGCCGATTGTTTTAACGCCGTTTTCCTTTGCGATTTCAAGCGTGCTCTTTATTCCGTATTCGCCCTCATCCATAATATGGTTGTTGCAGATATTCCAGATATCTGCATTCATTTTTTTGAGCACCTTCACCGCCTCGGGGTCGATTGTGTGAAGAAGCTGTTTCACACCGTCCTGCACGGTATTGGGTTCAACCGGTGCAACGGGGCCCTCAACATTTGCAACAACATGGTCCGCACCGACGAGAAAATCAAGAATTTTGTCAGAAATAAGCTCTTCGTCATTCCATTGACCGTGCATATATCTGTCAAATCCGATGTCCCCGGTGAAGACTATGCTTGATTTATCTTTCATAATATTTTCCTTTCAAAGATAAAGGTAATATATACTATAATACTATACCATATTAAAACCAAAAGGGCAAGACACTATTTACAGAGTGGAAATTTTCCCCGTCAGAATCTGCGTTTGGGCATAGTTTAAATAACATTATCGGCAACGGTGATGTTGCATACACAAAACAAGTAGTGTATAATAAAATAAATTTCAAAGCAAGGAGAAGAGATATGCCTGTTTTCACATTAACATTCTGCTCAATTATCGTTTTAATCTATATCCTTGATAATTTTATTGCAATCCCCAAAACAGAAGCAGTAACGCTTAAAGAAAAACTGTGGTCGGGACACAACAAAGGCTATATAAACCATGCTCTTCATCTGTCTGAAAAGAAAATCAAAAAAGGACAAGTATGGCGTCTTGTATCATCATCACTTCTCCACATCGGAACATGGCACATTGTTTCAAATGTAACCGCAACTCTCATTGTCGGATATGCCGTTGAATCTCAACTCGGCACGGCAAAAACCGCACTCTGCTTCATCGGTTCTGCGTTCGTATCGGGTTTGTATATGGCGTTTGTGTATAAGCTTCACGAGGGCGAAGGCGCATCAACAGGAATTTACGGTCTGATTGCCGTGTTTATTACGCTCGCCGTCAAAAATGGAACTGTTATGTTTTCAGAACTGCCCATTATTGCACTTATAATTCTTGCCGTTTACACAGTAGGCGGAATGCTTGTCGGCAAAGCAACCGCTTTTGAGCATATCTCCGGATTTGTCGGCGGTCTGCTGATGGGATTTGTTTTGATGTAATCTGGGCGGATACGGAAAAGGTAAATTTATGAAAGAAAACTTTCACGTTACCGTTTTGCAGAACAGCATAATAAAAAAGAGCAGGCTGAAACCTGCTCTATAAATAAATCAAATACTATGAAAAAACAAATAAAAATCGAGTGTTCATCACTTGAATCCGTAATGAACACTCGAAATGGTGGAGCGCTATGGTTTAA
>JAZTZD010000020.1:0-2728 GCA_045637305.1 Acutalibacteraceae bacterium | reverse complement strand
GAAGCCTTTTTCTGCGCTGTCATAACCGATGTCACAGATAACCTTACGTGCGATTGCAGGAATGTCGATGTTAGCTGAAGTTGAAATTTCACCCATTACGAGCACCATACCTGTTGTACAGCAGGTTTCGCAAGCAACACGACCGTTCGGATCCTGAGCAAGGATTGCGTCAAGCACTGCGTCTGAAATCTGGTCACAGATTTTATCGGGATGTCCCTTTGTTACTGATTCTGATGAAAAAAGATGTTTTGCCATTTTAAAAGTCCTCCTTTGTCGAAAAAAACGCTCCCGGCACAAACCGAGAGCTTTAAAAAACTTATCTTTCGGTTGCACCGCAGGATTTAGCACCTTGCTTAACGCAGGTTGCTGAGCTTCATAGGGCCTGTTCCCTCAGCTACTCTTAATAAGTGTTGAGCGCTATTTAATTTATTGCGAAGAAATTATATACTAATATCCGTTACAAGTCAAGACTTATTTTGCAAATTCCCCTTAAGAATCGGAGAAAGTTTACGGTAAATAAGGAAAGTTATGATAACGCTGACAAGTCCTTTGGCAAAAGTGAAAGGCACGTTGAAAACGAGAATTGATTTCCAGATTGAATCCATTGAGGGAAGAATCGCCTGATACATTCCTAAGATAACCTGTTCGGGAATGAGAATTTCCATATAAATCGGGTAGGTGATGTACAAATTGATAAAAAAACAGGAAACTGCCATTGCGAGGTTACCGACCATTGCACCGATAAATGCAAAATTACGGGTTTTCTTGATTCTGTAAAAAAGACCTGCAACAAAAACAAAGACGGCACCCATCAGGAAGTTGGAAAGCTCGCCGACGAATTGGGTTGAACTTGTCGGCAGGTGAAGCGCGTTTTTGATAAAGCAGACGAGCACACCGTACTGAGGGCCGAAAGCGAATGATGTTATAAGTGCGGGAAGTTCCGAAACATCAAATTTGATGAACGGAGGCATAAACGGTACGGGAAATTCAATCATCATCAAAGCATAGGATAATGCGGACATGATTGCGGTTACCGTAAGTTTTCTTATCATACTTACACGGTTTCTGTTGTTGATAGTTTTTGCCATAAAATTCAACTCCTGTTAATTTTCAGCGAGAGTTATCAACGAAAAAAGCCCGTACAAAAATGTACGGGGCTTGAATTAATAAATCAAATCTTCTTCCATCCGGACTGTACCGTCGGCTTTGGAATCTCACCAAATCAGCAAATGCTCACGGGCTTATGGGGGTTACCCAAACACCGTCGGTGGGGAATTTCACCCCGCCCCGAAGATAACTGTTCACTTGAGTTAATTATATCACCTTAAACGTTTTTGTCAATACAGTAATAAGTTTATTGATTTTTGCTTTTATGTATAGTATAATTTATACTGGTTTGAAAGGTGGCGAAACTGTGCTTAAAAAGAATGACGAAATTCAGCTCACGGTGAAAAGCTGTACCGTGCAGGGCAGCGGTGTCTGCGATTATAACGGAATGACAGTTTTTGTCCGTGGTGCCGTAACAGGTGACCACGTGATTGCACATATCATAAAGGTAAAGAAAACCTACGCCGTGGGCATAATCAAAAAAATCACTCAGCGCTCACCGATAAGAATTAATTCTCAGTGCGCGGTTTCAGAAAAATGCGGTGGTTGTTGCTTTGCTCATATCAAATACGATGCCGAGCTTGAAATCAAGCAGACTCAGGTAGAAGACAATTTCAAAAGAATCGGCGGACTTGATGTTCCGATAAAGCCGATTATTCCGTCACCTGAATCTTCCCGTTACAGAAACAAGGCGCAGTATCCCGTCGGTTCGGACGGCACATTTGCTTCGATTGGATTTTATGCACCGATGACACACAGAATTATTGACTGTGTAGACTGCTTGCTCCAACCCGAGGATTTCAGAAGAGTGGTAGATGTTTTCCGCGATTGGATAAGAGAAAAGAAAATAAGCGTTTACAATGAATTTACGGGAGAAGGTCTTGTTCGCCATATCTATGTAAGAAAAGGTTTTGCAACAGGCGAGGTTATGGTCTGCCTTGTTGCAAACGGAAGAAAGATTCCTTTTGCCGATGAGCTTGTTGAAATGCTCAAGGCTGAAATTGACGGACTTAAAAGCGTAATTCTCAACATAAATACGAAAAAAACAAACGTTGTGCTCGGAAGTGAGTGCATTACGCTTTACGGCTCGGATTATATAACGGACGAGCTCTGCGGTCTGAAGTTCAATATTTCACCGCTTTCGTTCTACCAGGTCAACCACGACGGTGCAGAAATTCTTTACAATAAAGCTAAGGAATATGCGGCTCTTACGGGTAACGAAACTCTCATCGACCTTTATTGCGGTACGGGTACGATAGGACTTACAATGGCAAAGGATGCGAAACAGCTCGTCGGTGTTGAAATTGTTGAACAGGCGATTGAAAATGCAAAGAAAAATGCTGAATTCAACGGAATCGACAATGCTCGTTTCATCTGCGGAGATGCATCAAAGGCGGCAGAAATCCTTCTCAGCGAGGGAATTAAGCCTGATGTTGTAATTCTTGACCCACCGAGGAAAGGTTGCGACGGCGCACTTGTCGAAACCGTTTCAAAGATGTCTCCCGAAAGAATAGTTTATGTTTCTTGCGACAGTGCAACTCTTGCGCGTGACTGCGCACGTTTTCTTGAAGTCGGTTACGAAGTCAGCGAGGCAACACCCGTGGATATGTTCCCGCGCACG
>JAZTZD010000019.1:0-27152 GCA_045637305.1 Acutalibacteraceae bacterium | reverse complement strand
TATATATTTGACTTGCATTATTAAAAAAAAATGATAAAATTATAATGAAACAATTTGTAAAAACGGAGGTTTTTTTCTATGGCAAAATTTCTTTTTTCGGCATTTGCTGACGAAGCTTCGCCGATGATTTCCGAGCAGATAGAAGCTTGCAAAGCTAACGGTATTGATTATATTGAGCTTCGCAATGTTGACGGCAAAAACATTTCAAATTTCACCGTTGAAGAAGCAAAGGAGCTCAAGAAAACCCTTGATGCAAACGGAATTAAGGTTTCTTCAATCGGTTCACATTACGGGAAAATCGAAATTACAGACGATTTCGCACCTCATTTTGAAGCTTTCAAAACAACCGTTAAGGTTGCAAAGGTGCTTGAAACAAAATATATCAGAATGTTCAGCTTCTTCTTCACTCAGGGTCAGGACCGTGACGAATATAAAGACGAAGTTTATGCAAGACTCACCGCAATGGTTGACTATGCAAACGAAAACGGTATTCTCTGCTGTCACGAAAACGAAAAGGGCATTTACGGTGACATCTATGAGAGATGCCTTGAAATTGCCGAGCATTTCGGCGACAGACTCGGTTGCATTTTTGACCCTTCAAACTATATTCAGTGCGGTTCAGACACACTTGAAGGCTTTAAGGTTCTCAAGGATTACATAACATATTTTCACGTTAAGGACTGTATTGCTGAAATTGATACTGTTGTTCCCGCAGGCGAGGGCGACGGTCATCTTGAAGAAATTCTCAAAGAGCTTGACCAGGAAGAAAAGGTTTATTTCCTTTCCGTTGAGCCTCATCTGAGAGTCTTTGAGGGTCTTGATAATCTTGAACCCGATGATTCAACTGCTTCAAAAATGAATCAGAAATATGTTTATCCCGACAATAAGACATCTTTTGCGGCCGCTTGCTCCGCAATTCACAACATTATTGAAACCAAGGTTCAGCCCGTAAGACTCGGTATCATCGGTGTAGGTAATATGGGTAATTCACATATCACAATGCACCTTGAAGGTAAACACAAGGAACTTCGCATTACAGCTTGTGCTGATATCGCTCCTGAAAGAGTTGCCGCTGCAAAGGAAAAGCTTCCCGAAATAAAGGTATTTGACAGCGCTGAGGCACTCATCGACAGCGGTGAGGTTGATGCTGTTCTCATTGCAACTCCTCACTACGACCACTCCCCCATTGCTGAATATGCATTCTCCAAGAATCTGCACGTTCTTACAGAAAAGCCCGCAGGTGTTTATACCAAGCAGGTGCGTCAGATGAATGAAGCTGCTGCAAAAACAGACCGCGTTTTCGGTATTATGTATAATCAGCGAACAAACTGCGTTTACAGAAAGATGAAAGAACTCGTTGAAAGCGGTGAACTCGGTGAAATCAGAAGAGTAAGCTGGATTATCACCGATTGGTATCGCACACAGTCATATTATAACTCAGGCGGATGGAGAGCAACCTGGGGCGGTGAAGGCGGCGGTGTTCTGCTCAACCAGTGTCCCCACAATCTTGACCTCTGGCAGTGGATTTGCGGTCTTCCCGTAAAGGTCAGAGCTTTCTGCCACGAAGGCAAATGGCACAATATCGAGGTTGAAGATGACGTTTCAATCTATGTTGAATATGCAAACGGTGCAACAGGCACATTCATCACAACAACCGGTGACTGCCCGGGCACAAACCGTTTTGAAATCACTCTTGACGGCGGTAAGCTTGTATGCGAAAACAACAAGCTTATGCTTTACAAGCTTAATGGCACAATCTCCGAACATTGCGCAAACGCAAAAGAAGGTTTCGGCTGGATTGAGGGCGAATGGATTGAGGTTGAAACAGACGGCAGAAACAAGCAGCATTCCGAGGTTACAAACAAGTTTGCCGCAGCAATTCTCCGCGGTGAGCCTCTTGTTGCAAGAGGCGAAGAAGGCATCAGGGGTCTTTCAATTTCAAATGCCGCTCATCTTTCATCATGGCTGGGCAAGGAAATTGAACTTCCCGTCGACGAAGATGTTTACTATGCAGAACTTCAGAAAAAGATTGCTGCAGGCAACGCAAACAAAGAAAACGTTGTTGAGGGAGTCCAGAGCGATATGAGCTCAACCTTCTGAGTTGACCCCGAAAGGAAGCTTTTATGAAAACTGCTGTTGTAGGATGCGGCAACATTTCAAAGGTTCATTTCAAGGCACTGAACGAAATTCAGGGAATTGAAATTGTTGCCGTTGCAGACATAAAAAAAGAAAGAGCCGACAAAAAAGCCGCCGACTATGGCGCAAAAGCATACTATGATTTTGATGAGCTTCTTGCAAATGAAGAGCTTGACTGCGTTCACATCTGCACGCCTCACTATCTTCACACACCAATGGCATTGAAGGCGCTCGCCAAAGGTATCAATATTCTCATCGAAAAACCCTGCTCGGTTTCAGCAGATGAAGTTGATGCTCTTCGTAAAGCGCAGAAAGAAAGCGGGAAGCAGGTCGGTATTTGTTTCCAGAACAGATACAACTCCTGCGTGTGCAGGGTAAAAGAACTCGTTGACGGCGGTACAATGGGTAAAATCCGCTCCGTAAGAGCTTTTGTTACCTGGTGCAGAGGCGAGAATTACTATTCCGACGACTGGCACGGTACACTCGATAAAGAGTGCGGCGGCGTGCTTATAAATCAGGCAATCCACACCGTTGACCTCATTCAATATTTTGCAGGAAAATGCAAAAGTGTTGTTTCACATATTTCAAACGACCATCTTCAGGGCATTATTGAAGTTGAGGACACCGCAAATGCGCTTATGACATTTGAAAACTGTGTCAGCGCCATCTTCTATGCCACAACCGCACACGGCGAAAACTCAGACATTATGCTTGAAATCTCCCTTGAAAAAGGCAAGCTTCGCATCGAGGGTGAAAAGCTCTATGTGTATGACGAAAGCGGAGATTCACACGAAGAGGTTTCCACTCCCGATACAGTTTACCACGGTCAAGCCTATTGGGGCGGCGGTCATTCATCGCTTATCAGGGATTTCTGCGAATGCATAATGAACAATAAACCTTTTGCAATCGATGCTTTTGACGGCGGACACACCGCAAAAATTGTTTGTGCCTGCTACGAATCGGCAAAAGAAAACAAAACCGTTACATTATAAAAAAGAAGGTCGGTCTCAAAATTTGAGACCGACCTTTTCTGCACAAAAAAAATAAAAGGCAGGGGCTTTGAGCCTCTGCCGCTTTATTTTGACTTATGCTTCTTCCTTAACTACTACCTGCTTGCCGTTGTAGTAACCGCATTCAGGGCAAAGTCTGTGAGTTCTCTTGAGTTCACCGCAGTTTGAGCACTTTTCGAGCTGGGGAGCGGACATCTTCCACACGTTTGAACGTCTCTTGTCTCTTCTTGCCTTTGAAACTCTTCTCTTGGGTACTGCCATTCCTAAGCACCTCCTTAATTTTGTGCTTTATTAAACCCTGGGGTTTTTTTACGTTTTAATTATCCAAAAGCTGCTTAAGAGCTTCCAATCTCGGGTCAATCTCTTTTTCGCAGCTGCATGAACCTTCGTTAAGGTCTTTGCCGCATCTGAAGCAAATCCCCTTGCAATCTTCACTGCAAAGGAACTTTGCGGGAAGATCAAGAAAAATATCCTCTGTGACGAGTTCGTCCAAATCAAAGCGCAACTCATTCACGAGCAGCAATTCGTCGTTGCTCTCGTCATTAAGGTGGGTAACAAGGGTATGAAAAATCTTGATCTGAAGCGGAACGTTAATCGGCTTTGCGCATCGGTCACAGTTAAGCTCAAGCGAAAAATCCGCTTTTGCTTTCATTTCAACGATGCCCGTGTAGTTTCCTACATTTCCGCTGACCTTAACCGGAGATGTGAACGGCATTGCACCGCTTAATTCACGGTCTGAAAGGTCGAGCTCATAATCAAACTCTTTGACCATTCCCTCATTATTGAAAATGGGCTCTAAATCCAATATCATAAATGTTCACCTGAAATCACGCACAAAATATTATATATTTATAAGCGCAATTTGTCAACTAAATTTTTGATTTAAATTCAGATTTTTTCGCAAAATGTGAAAATTTTCTCAGGAAGCTCCTCTGCATCAGCAGAAACTGTGAATGTAAAGTTCTTCTCTGAAAGTTTGCTGAGGTTTGCAACCTTCTCAAAGAATGATGCGAGCTCATTATAATCTCTGCCGCCGATTCTGAGAGTTGCGTCGATAAGTATATCAGTTATGTCGTGGTCGCCTGCAACAATACCGCTCAGGAAGCCGTAGAATGCATCGTAACCCGATACACCGTAATGGTCTGTTTCAACAAGTCTTGCGCGATAGTTTACATCGTAAGTAAGAAGTCTTTCCTTCTCAATGCAAACAACATTGCCGTTTGACTTTTCAACAGCAGCATTTACGAGCTCGATAAGCTTCTTTGTTTTGCCGGAACCTTTGTGACCAAGAATAAGATAAATCATTTTGAAATCCTCCTGTTTTTATATGAATTCATTGAAGGTTTATTATAAATCAACGGCGGCATTTGCAACCGTTGATTTTTTTACTGATTCAGTTGTTGATTCTTGCTTCGAGCGCCGATTTTTCGGATTCATAACCGGGCTTTCCGAGAAGAGCAAACATATTCTTTTTGTAGCTCTCAACACCGGGCTGGTCAAACGGATTGACACCGAGAATGTAACCCGAAAGTCCGCAAGCCTTCTCGAAGAAATAAATCATTGCGCCGAGATTGTATTCATCCTGCTTGTCAATTTCAAGCACGATGTTGGGTACGTCGCCGTCTGTGTGTGCAAGAACGGTGCCTTCAAATGCTTTTTTGTTAACATAATGAAGTGTCTTGCCAGCAACAAAATTGAGACCGTCACCGTTGATATCGTCAAATTCGATTTCAACATCTGTCTTGGGTTCATTCACCCACATAACGGTTTCAAAAAGACTGCGTTCGCCTTCCTGGATATACTGACCGAGAGAATGAAGGTCTGTTGAGAAGATAGCCGATGCAGGGAAAATACCTTTGTTTTCCTTGCCTTCGCTTTCTCCGAACAACTGCTTGAACCATTCGCACCACATAGTCATTGAAGGCTCATATGCCGCAAGCATCTCAACCTTTTTGCCGCTTCTGTAAAGCAGGTTTCTGATTGCCGCATATTTATAACAATCGTTTTCTTCAATCTTTTCGGATGAATATTTTTCTCTTGCATCCGCCGCACCCTGCATAAGAGCATCAATATCGATGCCTGCAACTGCAATCGGAAGAAGACCGACAGCGGTAAGAACCGAATATCTGCCGCCTACATCGTCGGGAACAACGAATGTTTTGTATCCTTCAGCATCAGCAAGTGCCTTGAGAGCGCCTCTTGCCTTGTCTGTTGTTACATAAATTCTTCTTGCAGCCTCTTCTTTACCGTACTTTTCTTCAATGAGCTTCTTGAAGATACGGAAAGCAACTGCGGTTTCTGTTGTTGTGCCTGACTTTGAAATAACGTTGATTGAAAAATCCTTGCCCTCAACAAGCTTTATAAGCTCCGCAACGGAAGCTGAGCTGATTGTGTTACCGCCGAAATAAATATCGGGAGTATCCTTTTTGACAAGGTTGTAATTATTTGATTTCACAAATTCAATTGCGGCTCTTGCACCGAGATATGAACCGCCGATACCGAGAACAACAAGAACCTCGGAATCCTTCTTGATTTTTTCTGCACAGTTCTTGATTTCTTCGAACTCGGCTTTATCGTAATTCACGGGCAAATCAACCCATCCGAGAAAATCGTTGCCGAGACCTGTGCCTTCGTGAAGCATTTTGTGAGCGGCTGAAACCTCACCCTGCATTGCTGCAAGTTTTTCTGCCGATGCAAACTCACCTGCATACTTCAAATTAAGTTTAATTGACATTTCTTCTTTTGCACCCCACTGCTGAGTATTTAATATATTTTACCCTATAAATGTTTTCTTTGCAACATCTACAGCGAAAAAATATTAAAAATTTCTCATTTTTTTATCTTCAGGTTATGCAAAAAATGAATAAATGCCTTTATTTTTCTTTTGTGTATTTATTTTACCATATATATTATAAAAAAGCAATTGAATAAACAGTTAAATTTCTATTTTACAATTGCCGCAACTATTCTTTCAAAAACGATTCTGAATGTCAATTTTTCGATAAACTCGGGTGCGGTCAAATCATATCTTCCGACCTCTTCTTCGCCTATTTTGAAAACAACCGTACCCAAAACCTGACCTTTTTCAACGGGTGCCTGAACGTCAACCGCAAGGTCGATATTCTGGGTTATTTCATTTTCTCTGCCCTTTTCGATAAGAATGGGTTCTGCTTTGGGAATAACGGGTTTTATGCTTTTTGAAACGCCACCGATAACACCGACCTCGGGAATAAGACCCGCATCTATTCCGGGCGTGACGGTTGCGTAATTCGCAAATCCCCAGTTAAGCATTGCCTTTGCCGTTTCAAAACGGTCCGTGCTGTTGCCGCTGCCCATTACAACCGCAACAAGATGGGTGTCTCCCCTTTTGGCGCTTGCAGACACACAGCAGCCCGCCTTTGACGTTGTGCCCGTCTTGAGACCCGTTGTGCCCTCGTAAAAACGCACAAGCTTATTTGTGTTTACAAGCTCTGTTTCGCCGTTTCTGAGCGAATCCATCCATATTGTCGTGTAGTTTGTTATCATTTCGTGTTGCAGAAGCTCACGCGACATTATTGCAACATCAAGGGCGGTTGTAAGATGGTTTTCGGTTGTATCGTCAAGTCCCGTGCAGTTTTCAAAATGCGTGTTTGTCATTCCGAGCTGAGCTGCTCTTTCGTTGAGCATTTCAACAAATGCCTCGTCACTTCCCGCAATGTGCTCACCCAGAGCCGTGCAGGCATCGTTTGCGCTGTAAACGGCGGTTGCCTTGAGCAAATCATCAACCGTCATCTGCTCGCCCTCTTTGAGCCATATCTGTGAGCCGCCCTTTGAAGCCGCGCTTGCGGTTACGGTTACGGTATCGTTGAGCGAAATTTTCCCCTCATCTATCGCCTCCGTAAACAAAAGCAATGGCATAATTTTTGTTACGGATGCGGGATAAAGTCTTTCGTTTTCGTTGAATTTCATCAGCACTTTTCCCGTATCAACATCCATGAGCACCGCCGCCTTTGCCTTGATATCAACGGGCGTTTGGGATTCCTCTGCAAAGCCGGGCAAAGGTGTGCACAAAAGCAGGCACATCGCCGTAATCACCGCCGAAAACGTTTTTATAATCTGTTTCATATCAAAATCTCCTTTCAACAAAATATATGATAATCTTGTCATTGATTATCACACATTTTTCTGTTATAATTATTTGTGATACGTAAATTAAAGGAGAAGATTATGAGGGCTGCATTTTACACTTTAGGCTGCAAAGTCAATCAATATGAAACTCAGGCGATGTCTCAAGCTCTTGAAAATCACGGCTTTGAGATTGTTGACTGCAGCGAAAAGGCAGATGTTTATGTTATCAACTCCTGCACCGTAACTGCTGAAAGCGACAGAAAAACACGTCAGACTGTCCGTCATTTCAAAAAGCAGAATCCCGACAGTATAGTTGTGCTCACAGGCTGTATGCCTCAGGCGTTTCCCGAAGCGGGAAGAGAACTTGTTCAAGCCGACATTGTTATGGGCAACAAAAGCAACCGATTTCTGCACGAATATATAATGAAATTCATCAACACAAGAGACAGAATTTTTGCTGTTGACGGACACACCAAGGGTGACCCGTTCTGCGGCGACACAATAACCGATTTCAGAGAAAGAACAAGAGCAAGTGTTAAAATTGAAGACGGCTGTAACCGTTTTTGTTCATACTGCATCATCCCCTATGCCAGAGGAAGAGTACGTTCAAAGCCGCTTGATGAACTGAAAAATGAGATTGCTTCACTTGAAAGCAACGGATTTTCGGAGATTGTTCTTGTCGGTATAAATCTTTCGGCATACGGTACCGATTGCGGCAAAAATATTGTTGATGCGGTAAAAGCCGCCGCTTCCTTTGACGGAATAAAAAGAGTTCGTCTCGGCTCGCTTGAGCCCGACCACATTACCGATGAAATCATAGATGAGCTTGCTGAAGTCCCTGAATTCTGCCCTCAGTTTCACATTTCGCTTCAAAGCGGATGCGACAAAACACTCAAAAGAATGAACAGACACTACACCTGCGAGGAATACAGACAGCTTTGCAAAAAGCTCCGCAGTTCATTTACGGATACAACGATTACAACCGATATTATGGTCGGATTTGCGGGCGAAACAGATGAAGATTTCGTTGAGTCGCTTGAATTTGCCAAGGAAATCGGATTTGAAAAGGTTCACGTTTTTCCCTATTCAATCAGACAGGGCACACCCGCGGCAAAAATGCCTGACCAGGTTGAAAAAAGCGAAAAATCAAGGCGCGCCGCAATTATGATTGAAGAAACCGAAAAAACCAGAGCCGATTTTCTTAAAAATCAGATTGGCAAAACGCTTGAAATCCTCCCCGAAGAATTCCATCAGGGATGCGTTCAGGGTTACACGGCAAATTACACCCCCGTTAAAATCCTCGGTCTGAGTCAAATGCACGAAGGATTCATAAAAGCAAAAATCACCGCCGTCGACGGTGATATGTGTATAGGTGAGATAAACAACTGAGCTGGCAGCTCAGTTGTTTCTTTTATTTATTGGTTTACGCAAAAGCAGGCTTGCAAGTGCTTTGCCGTCGAAAGGAATAAGCGGATAAAGATAGCATTGCCCAGTGACTGTTCGGGTAAATGCGATTTCAAGGATAATTATTATCATTCCCGCAATGAATCCCCATAGATTGAAAAGCGCAATAAGTCCGATAAGCAGCATTCGCTTGATTTTGAATGCATAACCGAGTTCAAAACTCGGCTGTGCATAGTTTGTTACTGCAACAAACGCCATATAAAGCACAACCTCGGGCACAAACCAGCCCGCAGACACCGCAAATTCGCCAAGAACCAACGCACCGACAACGCCGAATGAACTGCTCAACGCATTCGGTGTGTTGAACGAAGCGAGTCTGATTGCATCTATAACAAGCTCAACGATATAAAGCTGCACTATAACAGGTACGGTATTCGGTTTTTCTATTCTTATAAAATCAAGCCATTCAGGAATGTATTCGGGATTTTGAACAAGAAGATACCACACGGGAATAAGCAAAAGCGTCAGCGCAAAAACAATCATTCTTGTTATCCGCAGATACGAGCCGATTACGGGTGACATATAAAAATCGTTTGTATCCTGCAAAAAGTCAAAAATACCTGACGGAATAATCATCGCTGCGGGAGAATTGTCAATCATCAGCACTATGCTGCCTTCAAGCACGCTTGCCGCCGCGGCATCGGGTCTTTCAGTATATCTTACCTTTGGAAACGGGTTGTACCATTGCTTGGGAACAAGGCATTCAACAAGACTCTGCTGACTCATCGTGAGCGAATTTATTTTTACTGCGGAAAGCTTTTTCCTCAGAGTGTCAAGCATTTTCGTGTTCACCTTGTCCTGCATATAACAGATTACAACATCGGTTTTTGATTTCTCGCCGACCGAGGTTATTTCCATTGTGAGGTTCACATCTCTGATTTTGCGACGGACAAGGGCGGTGTTGAAAACAAGCGTTTCCACGAAGCCGTCGTGAGGTCCGCGAAGTACTCTGTCGTTTTCGGGTTCGGCAACGGAACGCACGGGATAGGTTCTTGCATCAATAATAATTGCATCCCTGTATCCCTCAACAATCAGTCCCACAGCGCCCGACAGCACCGATTTTATAAACTCGTCAACGCCCGATATGACATCGGTTTCAACATAAGGTACATACCTGTTTGCAAAATCCCTGAGTGTAGGCAGCGACTTCATTTGTTCTTCGGTTGCAGACATAAAATTTGTCATTATTTTTGTCATTTCACCGTCTTTACAAAAGCCGTCAACGAAATAAAGCTTCGCATTTCTTTTGTCAATTTTCAGATCTCTGCCAACCATATCAAAGCTTGCACTGAGCCTCATCCTAGTGTCGAGCATTGTTATATTCTTTATATAATCGGTGGAAAATTTCTTATCCGTTTTCATCACATCCAGCAAAAAATGGTGACAGATAATCTCTGTCACCATTTATTTTTATCAGATTATTCAGCGATATTCATTATATAAATCAACAATTGCATTCCATGTCAGAGGACCGACAGAGCCGTTGTCGGGCAAGCCTTTTATTCTCTGAACCGCCTGAACTGCCGCCTTTGTACGGTCACCGTAAACACCGTCAACACTTATAAGCGGTACGCGGTTGTCATTCTGTGCGATTGTGCGCAGGAATGTCTGAAGCTGTGTTACAACATTTCCGCTTGCGCCCGTTGTGAGAGCATAACCGGGATAAAGAAGCGATGAAAAGCCTCTGTATTCATCGGGCAGAGAATTCAGGGTGCTGTTATAAACATCCTGAAGTCTGTACCAGGTGTTTCTGCCTACAATTCCGTCCTGCGTAAGTCCGTATTCTCTTTGAAATGCTTTTACGGCATTTTCCGTTGCGGCACCGAATATACCGTCAACCGCTATTTCGGGTAAACGGTTATTAAAAAATCCGATGAATGCAAGATAATACTGAACCGAACGGACATCGTTGCCTCTGTCGCCTCTTTTAAGAACTGTGCTGAATATTCTTTCAATCTCGCTCTTTGTGATACCCTCAGAATAAAGCTCCGAAACCTTTTTGACGGCATTGTAAATCTGCTTTATCTTGTACCATGTAGATTTGCCGACGATTCCGTCAACGGAAAGATTGAATATGCTCTGGAATTTTCTGACCGCTGCCTGAGTTGCGGCATCATAATAGCCGTTAGCGTTTGGAATTGACGGAATTGCGGGATAATTCTGCCTGATTCTGTTAAGCTGCCGCTGAATTGTTCTTATATCTTCTCCCACGGAACCGAGCCTCAGAAGTGTTCCCGGATATGACTCAAGAACATTCTTTACGGGAGCGTTGCGCACGATGTTGATATCATTTCCGTAATAATTCTGCAAAATCTGATAAGGCGTTCTTCCTTGATTTGCAAGGGTTACGGTACCCCATTGAGACATTCCCCTGCATGTTACCGTGCGTCCGTCGCAGTATTCGGTGAAATAAGGCTGAATCTGATTTCCTTTGGTAACATAGTCGTTAAAAAGCTCGTCAACTATTCTGCTTATGTTGCCGAAAATCTCTCTGCCGTCAACATAAGCCTGATCGTATGCCGTGGAGTTTGTTATATCAAAATTATAACCTCTGCTTCGATAATATTCGCTAAAAATCCTGTTGAGTGCAAATGAAATCTGCGCATATATGTTGGCTCTGAGTGCATTTTCGGGCCATGTGGGATAAATTTCGCTCGATGCAACATTTTTTATATATTCCGTAAACGGAACTCTGACATTCGGTGCATCAGAATTCGGTCTGCCGAGATGCACTGTTATATAATCGGGAATTACCGGTGTCACTGTCTTTTCCCCCTTATCAAAGAGAATTTCTTCGTGCTTCGTCAATTATTATCGGTTCGGGTTCATCCGTTCCCGCCGCTTTTGCAAGAAGCTGTACGGGCTGAATGGACTCCGTTCCCGGAAAAACGGGCACATTTGTAAACAATGCTCTAACATAAGACGGATGCTCGACATAAACCGTATAGACCGAATACGGCAAGGATGTTGCACCGTCAGGAGTCTGCGAAAGCGAACGAGCGGGAGCAGGCAGAACTATTGCGGGAACAGAACCGCTGACGTCAGACAAGCCATCAAAAACAGCAACATTTCCGCTCGGAAGATTAAGGAAAATCATAACCCTTGCACTGCCGATGCCGAATGCTCTGTCAGATGCGAAAACTTCGGTCCGCAATGTTCCGCTTTCAGCATTTTTCTCAAGAAAATCATTGATTTCCCTGCATCTGATCCTCTGTTCAGACGTCGCATTCGGATTAGCAGATATTCCTCTGCAGGACTCACGGAGCATTTGTGCAACATTGGTTGTCTGACCGTCTGTTTCTGTCCCCGGGAAGCTCTGAGGACGTGTGATTCTTGTTTGCACAGACATTACATCTTCATCATTTTCAATATTGACCGTTTCTTCAATCGGCAGAGGATTTTCTCTGTCTCTGTTATATCCAATACCGTCTTCAACAGCATCTCTCTGCATTGTTTCTCTTTCATCAAGATTGCCTTGCAAGCTGTTTCTTCTGCTGAATTCGAGCAATTCCTGTTTATATTTATCCATCAGCTTTTCCATTTCATTTCTATCCATAAAGTAACCTCCTTATATATCACTATTTTCAGTATATTTCAGCGGTAACTATATGGTGATAAAAAAATAACTCCCGCACACTTTCGTGTGCGGGAGAATTTCAGTTTTCACGGAATTCCGAATTATTCTTCGTCATTCTTCTTTCTTGAAACGATTACATAAGCTGCTGCAGCTGCTGCGGAGATTGTTGCGAATGCTGCTACGCCTGCAATTGAACCTGTGTTGGGGATTTCGATGATTTCGCTTCCCCAGGTTGCTTCAAATGTAAGGTCGTTACCGGGCATCTTCTCGGGAACTTCGGGGTTCCAGCCAGCAAATTCCGAACCGTCCTTAGTGGGATCTGCGGGAACGGGAATCTTTGTTCCTTCAACAACCTTGTAGGTCTTGTAAACTTCGCCGTCAACGATATAAGTTACGGTGAAGGTGTGCTTTGCAAGATGTGCTGCACCGATGATAACAATGATACCGCCAACGATTGCAGCGCCTGTGATAAGTGCTGCGTTGATGCCTGCGAGTGTTCCGATTACTGCGCCGCCGATTACAGCACCGCCGATGATTATTGTTGAAGATGAATCATCTTTCTCGAATACTGCATTGAACTCAAGATCCTGTTCGGGCATTACACCGGGAACTGCGGGATCCCAGCCGACAAACTTATAACCGAGCTTCACGGGATCTTTAGGAGTCTTGATTGTTTCGCCTGCTGCATAATATTCTGCACTGCGTTCCTTACCGTCTACATAGAATGTTGCCTTATACTTTGTGGGTTCAACATCCATAAACTCAGCTGTAAATGTAAGGTCGTTATCAGGCATCTGTGCGGGAATTTCGGGTGTCCACTTTGAGAACACCTTGTTGGGATCGCTTGAAACGGGAGCATCTGCTACGGGAACCTCTGAGCCGTAAGGAACATCAGTCTTCTGGAAGACTACCTTGCCTTCGCTCATATAGGTTACTGTATACTTCTTGATTTCAAGAACTGCATATGCATCAATGTCACTTGTGCCCATAGTTGCAGCAATGTCATTGCCGTTTACATCTACCCACTTGATGAACTTGAAGCCCTTGATGTCGTTTGCTGCGGGAGTGATGAAGCTGATTGCTGCACCCTCTTCGTATTCATCTGAATCGTAAAGAGCGCCGCCCTTTACAAGGTAGTAGTTAATCTTGTGTGATTCAACAGCAGGTGCTTCCTTCTTTTCCCACTGTGCAGTATAAACTGTGTTTGCAGCGGGTGCTGTTGTGGGAAGATTGTCAATGATATTACCCGTTGTTGATTCGAGCCAGCCCTTGAATTCGTAGCCTTCCTTCTTGGGGTTGCCGGGAAGGTTATTGATTGTTGCGCCTTCCTCAAGAGGCTCTGAAGTCCATGTGCCTGTTGTTCCGTTGGGGAATGTACCGCCGTTGGGGTTAACAGTTACAACGTACTTATCGGGAATGGGGTCATTCCACTGAGCAACCATCTTGAAGTTGTATGCAGGCATTGTAGCAGGAATTGAATCAAGAACAACACCGTCGGGAGTTTCAAACTTCCATTCCTTGAAGGTGTAGCCACCATCTCTTGTGGGCTGTTCAATTGAACCGATTGCCTTGCCTTCTTCAAGGACTATATCATATGATGATGTGCCGTTTGTAAACTTACCGCCGTTTGCATCAACTGTAAGTGTATACTTGGCATTTTCAATCCAGTCAGCCTTAACATTGATCGGGCTGTCAGGCATTGTTGTGGGAAGAATTACAGGCTCACCTGTTACTGCATCAACCCAACCGTTGAAGGTATAGCCGTCTCTTGTGGGGTTAGCAGGAAGAATTGTTGAAAGAACTGTATCAAAGGGAACATCACTTGTGAACTGAAGTGATTCATCCTCAAACTTACCGCCGTTTGCATCAAGTGTGATGCTGTTCTTATTTGCTGCATAATCAGCAAATACTGCGAGGTCTTCAGCAGGCATAATAAGGTCTGCAGGCATACCCTTCCAACCGTTGAATGTGTAACCGGGCTTGGTTTCAGCGGTCATGGGAATGATTGTGTCGCCTTCCTTATATGTCTGTGTACCGAGAGCGGTTGTGCCGTCAAAGTACATAAGTGAGAACTCAATAGGATCGATGGGAAGCCATGTGGGAACAAGAACAAGATCCTTTGCAGGCATTGAAGTTACTGCCTCATTGGTATCTGCATCTACCCACTTGTCAAAGATGAAGCCGTCCTTCTTGGGAATGCTTGTAGGAGCGGGAAGGTTGTCGCCTTCTGCTGCTGCATCAGGATATGTTCCGTAATCAGCACCGTCTACATCGTAAGAAACATTGAAGAGTTCCTTCCAAACAGCTGTGAGGTTTACGCCCTCTGCAGGCATCTTGTTGGGAATTGAAGCGGCACTGCCGTTTTCATCAACCCAACCTGCAAATCTGTAGCCGTCTCTGTCGGGATCACCGGGAGTTGTTGTGATAGCTTCATCAACAACGATTTCTGCTTCGAAAGTTGCTTCACCGTTATCAAACTTACCGCCGTTTGCGTTAAGAATAAGTTTAGCTGTTTCAGGCTCGGGTTCGGGCTCTTCAACCTCATCCTTTGTCCACTTACCTACTACTGTAAGAGCGGTATTGGGCATTGTGTAAGCTGCGCCTTCACCGTATTTTACGTTGTTGATATACCAACCGTCAAATGTGTAGCCTTCTGCTTCGGGGAATTCGGGAAGAGTAAGCTGTGTGCCTGCATCCTTGATACCGAGTGAATAATCCTCAAAGCCTTCGGGTACTTCGCCTGTATAGTCAACTGTTACTGAATTCTTTGCTGTTTCCCATACTGCTTCAAGAGTCATATCCTTAGCGGGCATTTCGAAATCAGAACCGCCGGGATAGTTTGTTGTGCCGTCTGTCCAGTAGAGGAATGTCTTGTTGCCGCTTGCATCTTTGAGAGTGGGAAGTTCAACTGTATCGCCAACCTTCACTTCTTTGCTCTCAACGTACTCGCCGCCTTCATTCTTGAATTCAAGATCAAAAGTCTTTGCAATATACTTACCTGAGAATACAACGTTTGCTGCGGGCATTGTGAACTTAGCTCCGGGAGCATAGGTTGCATTGTTATATACCCAGCCTTCAAATGTATAGCCGTTCTTCTCTTCGGGAGTTGCAAGAGTGATTTCATCATCAATGTGCTTGCCTGTTTCACCTGAAGGAACAGTTGCACCGGGTTTGTTCTCTGTAATTACATAGCTTACGGAGTAATCAATTGCAGTATATGCACCGCTGATTGTTACATCGTTTTCGCCCATCTTTGTGCCTTCTGCGAAGTTCCATGCGAATGTGTAGCCGGGCTTTGCAGGAGCTGTGGGAGGAACGATTGTATCACCGTAATTGTAGGTCTCTCTGTCAAATTCTTCACCGTCAATTGTGAAGATTGCGTCTGCGGAAATCTGCTCCCATACTGCAGTATAGGTTGCTGTTTCCTTAAGTGTTGAGGGAACTGAGGGAGTCCAGCCTGTGTGTGTCCAGCCTTCTCTGTCAAGAGTGGGAGCTGTAAGAGCTGTGCCCCAAGTGCCTGTTACTGTTGTTTCGCCTTCTGTTATTGTTGCTTCTTCGCCGATATCGAATGTTGCGGTGAAGCTTGCAAGCTTGAAGTAAGCAACAAGGTTATTTTCTGCGCCTTCCCATGCTGTGATGGAAAGAACGTTGTTTGCGTTTGCAGTGTCGGGAACATTGCTTTCTGCAAGATTAAGTCCCTCGTAATCGATTGTTACAACTGTACCGTCGGGAGTTGTTGCATCGTCTGCTACGATTGAGATTATATCGCCGCTCTTTGTTGTACCCTTCTTGATGGTTTCAATATATTCTGAAGGGTTAGCAGGATTTACTGTATATATATATATAGTATAGTCTGCATTACCTGTTGAAACATATTCCCACTGAGCAACAAAAGTTACGGGTTCGTTGGGCATTGTTGTTGTCGCAGGAGCCCAGCCCTTGAATACGTATCCGTCATTTTCTTCAAGTTCAGGGAAGGGAATTTCTGCGCCGTATTCTACGAGAACTGCTGATACTTCGCTGTTTGTGCCCTTGATTTTTGCGCCGTTACCGTCAAATGTTGCAAGGTGCTTATTGGTTTCCCAGATTGCATAGTAGGTAACATCCTTGGCGGGCATTGTTTCGGGGAAGTCAACAACCTTTCCTGTTGCACTTGTGCTCCAGCCGAGGAACTTGCTTCCTTCAGGAGCTGAAGGTTCAGCGGGTTCGTCGATTTCTTCACCGAACTTTGCTGTGATTGTTTCGTCACCGTTAAGTGTACCGCCATTTGCGTTGAGTGTAATTGTTACGTCTGCAAGCTCTCTTACTGCTGTGAAAGAGCCGCCGCCTGCAACCATATCAATCTTATCGCCAGCTGCATAGGTTGTGTTATCCTTAATCCAACCTGTGTAAACATAGCCGTCTTCTGTGGGATAAGCAGGAAGTGTTACTTCTGCATCAGTCTTTGCGCTGATGTAGTTAACAAGAGTTGTTCCATCAACATCATAGAAATTATAGATGTTGTCGTTTGCAAGCCAGCTTGCAACAACCTTTATATCCTCACCGGGCATTTCAGCGGGGATATCCTTGCTCCACTTCTGGAATGTATAGCCTTCCTTGGTGGGAACATAATTCTGGAGTTCTGCAAGTGAATCGCCGAATGTCTTTGTTTCTTTTCTGAGCTCGGTCTCGCCGTCTTCATCATAGAAGATGATTTCGAAGTCTGCAACATCAAATGTTGCATAGAACTTGAGGCCGCCTTCTTCCATTACTGCGCCCTCAACCATGGGATCCCACATTACGAAATCATAACCGTACTTTGTGGGGTTCTCTGCGGGAGCCTTAATCTCTGTGTAGAGAATAGCCTGAGTTCTGTCATACTCTGTTACGCCGTCATCAAGATAGAAGATAGCATCATAAACAAGAGCATCGTCTGTTGCACGGAAAATAACATTATCAGTTACTGTATAGGGGAACTCAACAACTTCTGTTGTATCGTTGAGTGTCCATGCGCTGACCTTATAGCCTTCGGGAACATCATCTGTATCAATAACGTCGCCATAGAAAGCTGTTGTCTGATAAGCTACTTCATCGCCGTCCATAAACTTAACAACATATACACACTGGTTGTAGACAGCCTGGAAGTCCATATCCTCGGTTACTGTTTCGGGAAGTACAGGGGGATTCCACTCAATAAACTCATAACCGGGTTTTACGGGATCTGCGGGATATGAGGGCTTGTCGCCGGGCTGATAGATATGTGTAAGAGCTTCAACTTCTTCGTTGTCTTTATTTAAAAGCTTGCCGCCGTCTGCATCAAAATAATATGTGTAAACGATGGGTTCAAAAATGGGGAAGATATCAATATCTTCTGCAGGCATTGAAGTGGGAACGGTAACCAACTTGTCCTTATCGGTTGACCAGCCCTTGAACTCATAGCCTTCCTTCACCGGACCGCCGGGAACTGCTGAAAACTCGGGGATTGATGCTCCGTAAAGAACGGGAACTGCATCAGCTCTCTCACCGGCTTCATCTGTGAAGTGGAATGTTGCTGTGTAGGTATCTCTTGCGTAGTAAACCTTTACTACGGATTTGTTATCACCTGAAACAACGATGCTTGTTACGTTATCCTGTGTTTCATCAAGGTGGAAACCTGTCTGGGGAACTGCAGGATAATCAATCTTTGTGCCTTCAACAGCAGGAACCTGCTTGCTGATAGGAGCACCGTAAGTTCCGTCGGTAAGCATTTCGTAAAGCTCTACTGTATAGAAAGTGTTGGTTCTTGACCATACAGCATAAAGAGTCTGTCCGTTTTCTTCGTAGCCGTACTTAAACTCTGCGAGTTCAGCATCCGAAAGAGGAGCACCGTCAGGTGTAAGTGACCAGCCTGTGTGAGCAAAGCCGGGGTTAACGGGAACGTTTTCCGAAATACCTGTTACCTGTTCGCCGATCACACCGCTGAGGGTTGCGGTTGTTGAGTTTTCAGTACCGCTGAATGTACCGCCGTTTGCATCAAGAATAACATCGTTGAAAACCGAAATTGTTGCGATGTTGTTGTTGATTACGGGTGTCCAGCCGCTACCCATATAAACAGCTTCGTCTTCATGTCCGCTCGAAGGACCCTTGGGGAAGTTGTAAAGCATTTCATAATCTGCATTACAAGCAACTTCTTCAGGAAGACAAACTGTACCGAGATTGCCGGGAGTCTTAACAACATTTGTGTTTTTGACTTCGAAATTATATTCGTAAAGGAAGTGATTTCCGTTGAGCTTTGTGTTTAAAGGTGATTTTGCGAAATAGATAATACTGTGAGCAACGTTATATGTTTCAACGAATTCTCTGAGAGAAACTGTTGTTTTTTTGTTGCCTGTTACGGGATCAACAACTTCAGTAAGTTCACCGTTGATGATGTTGGGAACTTCGTCGCTGTAATCAAGAGCATCAGTGAAAACGAAGTTACTTGAATCCTTTGTGTGCCACTGTGAACCGTTATCCGTTACCTTGATGCCGGGATAATCTTTGTTGGTTACTGTGGTGAAGTCTTCATTTTCTTCGGGTTTTTCTCCGTCTTCATCAAGAATTGTGAAGAATCTGTTGTCGAAGAAAAGTGCTGCTGTTGAAGAGTTTGTGTAATAATCTGTTGTTACAAAAGCTCTTAACTTAACTTTCTCTCCGGGTGCTGCCTTGGTTGTTTCAACCCATTCACCCTTTGCTTCGTCGTAACGGTAGAACACATGGACAATTGTGAGTTCATTACCGTCTTCAGCAGGAGTCCATGCGGACGCTGCAACCGACATTGTGCCGATCATCATTGCAACTGCAAGAAGCACAGCCAATGATTTCTTTAAGAATGTCATATGCGATATTCCTCCTTGGTTATTCTTGAAAGCGGCAAGCGACACTTTCATATAATTCAAGTTATTTTAACATATAATCTGCGATATTGCAAGACTATTTTAAAATATTTATATATATTATTTATATAAAATAATATGTAAATTCGGCAATCTTTGTTATGAATTGTTTCCGTCGTTTGCCGGTTCACTGTCAAGAACCTTTGCAGCCCTGATTCTGGCAAGTTCATACATCATTGTGTCTCTTGTTTTTCCGTGAACATTAAAGAAGAGAAGTGTGAAACCCTTCATAAAACGTCCGATTGCGGGAGCAAGGGCAAATACGGTCCAGATTCCTGCGAGCATTCCGGGGTCTGTCTGAGGAATCTGAATTCCGTTTTCATTTATAAGCGGCACATAGTGAATAGCCGCTACTGCAAATGCACTTATCATTTTAGCCGCAGCATCTGAAGCAATCTTAAAATAGCTCATTGCAGCTGTGATTGTTGCTTCATTGCGCACGCCCGACTTCCATTCAACATAGTCGTAAAGGTCGCCGTTAAGAGCTGTGCTGCAGTATCTCTGAATACTGTTAAGTGAACCGCAGAAGGTAAGTGCAACTATAATCCAGATAATGTTGAGTATGAAGTGGTTCTCACCGAACGGCTTATATCCTACAATCCACATAATGAAATAGCAGGCGCCGCAGAACATATAGCTGCCCGCCGCAAGATTTCTCAGTCCGAATTTTTTGGTAAGCTTTGGTGCAAAAGGAAGAACAAAATAGCTGGGGAGTCCTGTGAAAAGACCTGCAATTGTTCCGTATGAAAGTCTGCCCATACAGTTAAGCCAGAAGAAGTCTTCAACCATTGAACCCGTACTCTTGCCAACCGCAAAGAAATTCTTGATGAGAAGAACCCACATCGGACGGCATGTGCCGATTGTTTTTATAGTTTTTAAAAGACCCATTTCGTTCATTTCGCTTCTCGTTGAAAGAGGCATTCTTTCCTTGAGTGAGAAGAAACCGTAAATTCTGAATGCTATTACGGCTATGACAAACACAATCGCGCCTCCGGTATAAATATTTCTTGACGGAACATTTATAATCTGGGGCAAAAAGTCAACAACTACAGGGAAAAGCGACGGCAGCCATACGCCGACAAGGTCAGCATAAGCATCGGTCGCAATCAGCCTGTTTCTTTCAATCGGATTCGGGGTTATGTTGAACAGAATTATTTGATAGCTTGTGTCATAAAACGATTTTGCGATTGAGCCTACATAGTTAAAAATCAGGAAGGATGCAAAAAGATAAACCTGAGTCATATTGGCGGGAAGAAGCCACGGAGAGAGCGATGCAAAGACCCAGAACGGGAGGGTGAGAATGATATAAGGACGCACTCTGCCCCAACGTGTTCTTGTTCTGTCTATTATAAGACCCGACACCGCATTATCCAAAGTATCGGCAATAAAGCTTACGGTTTCAGCCACACCCCAAGTCTTGGCATTGATGCCGAGAAACTGCGTTGCAAAGAAGAAAAGTTTCTTGCTGAAGGTGTTCCACATCGTGTCACCCATGCCCGAAAGTATGTAAGCAACATAGTGTCTGGGGCTGAGATAAATCTTGCTCTGATTTGAATATTCTCTGAGAACCGCTTCGTTATTTTCAGAAGAAACTTCTGCTGTTTTTGTGTTTTCAGCCAATATAATCACCGTCCCTGAAAGATATAATTTTACTCTATCGTATAATTACCCAATATATCGTTTATTGTATAATAATTGCAAAAAAAAATCAAGCATATTATTAAAAATACACTTGATTTTTCCTGTTTTTTCGTTATTTATCAGAGTTTTATAAGCTCACTTCTGAGGGGTGTTTTGCACTTATTATCCCAGAAACCGTTTGCAAAAATCTCAACATAATACTCCCCTTTTTCAAGCCCTCCAAGGGTTACGCTGAGTGTTTCGGGCATCTCATAAAAATAATATTCACTCCATACCGAAGTCTTGCGGATAATCACGCCGTCGGCATTTTTCAGAATGATATTATAGTCATTTACATACTCTTCATCAGCTGTTGCCTGGTCAAAATCAACGGTGAAGCCGTCTTCTTTGATGTCAACGATTCTCAGCTTTGCATCTTTGCTGAAATACGGTGCTTTTTCGGTTGCAAACCTCTTTTTTCTGGTGTATTCAAATGAGTCAACATCCCAGGGAGTGTCGATTTTCCAAACAAAGGGGAAGAAGTTTGATGTTATGAGGTCATAGGGGTAAATTCTGACTCTGTTTTCCGCATCAGCTTCAACAATAAGCATCTGCGCAGCTTTTTCTTTGCCCGGAGGGCATGTGCCGTAATGCTTATCAAACTCATCAAGCTCAAAATAGCTGAGTGTGCCTGTTCCGAGGCTTGTGAAATGCTTCTGATGAATTGAACGCGGGTCGTTGATGGGCGCGTGCGAATGACCCGAGAAATTGATTATCTGCGGATAGCTTAAAAGAGCGGGAATAAGCTCATCCTCACCCCAGTAAATACTGCCATAAACCGTGTCTGTTATGTGGGGATGCTGGAAGAAGAAAATCGGCTTGTTCGGTGCATCCTTTGCGGCAATTTCAAGCTCTTTTGCAACCCAATTCTGCTTTGCTTCGTCAAAGTGACAACCGTTTGTACAGGTTACGCTTATAAAGTGAAAACCGTTGATAACTCTGTGTGTATCGGGTTCCTGCGCAAAGATTTCCGCAAACTTTTCAAGTGCGGCTTCTTCGCCCTCGCCGTGATATTCATGGCTTGCCATTGAAAGGTTTGCAATTGTTTCCGATTTGAGGTTTTTATCAAGAGTATCCTTAAAAGCGAGCATCTGTGCTCTTGTGCCGCTGTTTGCAAAATCACCGACAACATAGAGAGCGTCAAGCTTTGAATACTCCTCTTTTTCACTGAGTTCATTTGCTGTTTTTATTGCAAGTTCCATTCTGTCGCGTTCAACAGTGTGTTCATCTTTATAATGCACATCGCTGACAACCATAAAACGAAGAACAGGCTTGAAATCTTTATCGAATCCCATTTTGAATATCCCCTTTCAGCATTCAACAAAGGGCTGTTTCCTCGAAACAGCCCTTTGAGTTATTGATTATTGTTTGCTTGAATTACATTGCGCCGATAAGACCCATGATTGACTGATAAATAGCTGTTACTACGCCCTTAATATCAATCTTGCCTATCCAGCCTGCAAATGTTCCGAAAAGATTTGCCCAATTGATTTCCTTAAGTCTTTCAAGGAATGACTTGGGACCTTCTTCCTTCTCTGTTTCTGTAAGAGTGATTTTGTAGAGGTCTGAATTGAAGTCTGTGCCTGCTGAAACCTTTACATAGTAAATGCCTGCTTCGAGGTCATTGAGAGAAAGCTCTGCTGCTGCGCTGTCTGTTGCAGTTGCTTCAAGAAGAGCCGAACCTGTAAGGTTATCTGCAGCATAAACTGCAACCTTCCACTGAGCAGCTGTCTCCATATTTGCAACGAAAGCCTTGAGGTTAAGCTTATAACCGTGCTTTTCATCAAGAGTTACTCTGTAGTAGTCAACGTCATTTTCATGTGTAACAGCACCTGCAACACCGTTGTCCTTTGTTGCTGTTGAAGCAGCAAGGTCTGTTGCAGCTGCGGGTTCATCGTTATATTCAAATTCTGTGTTGCTGTCTTCACCGTAGTAGAACTTAACTTCGTAGCCGCCTGTTGAACCGTCAGCACTTGTTACCTTAAGGTAATATGCAACATTGCCCTTAACACCAATGCTTGCGCTCATTACATATTCTTCATTTGCGCCGATAGTGATTGTGCCGAGAACCTTTTCGGTTGTGTTCGATGTTGTGAAATAGGAAACAAGCTCTGCTGTATAGCTTGCAGCGGAGTTCTTGTAGTTATAGATATAGAAATAGATATAACCGTCTTTTGAGGTTTTAACCATATAGTAGTCGGTATCTGAAGCAGCTGAAATAAAGCCTGCATACTTCTTTGTGCTTCCCTTTGCAGTAATCTTATCAATTGCTGTTGCATTTGCGGGAGCATCGTTGGGTTCTTTCTCTGCAACCGAGGAATTGTCCTCTGCAACAGATACGGTATAACCGAGAGTTCTGTCGAATGTGATGGGAGTTACCTTAACATAATATGTACCGATACCAACGCCGAAAGCTGTTGAAGTAACCTTTGCATCGTTGCCCTTTGAAACAAGGCTTGTAACGATTTTTTCGTCCTTGTCAAGAACTTCAACATTGAAATAGCCGAATGTTGATTCGTTTGTGTTGTGTTCGATTGTAACGGTCAGAAGACCTGCCTTTTCAACTGCAACTGCAAAATAATCAACGTCGTCTGCAATATCAAAAGCGCCTGTGATTGAACCGCCGACTGTGAGTGCATCTGCGGTTGCGATTGTGTTGTTATCGCTGTCTTCTGTGGGAACTTCTGCTGCAAAAGCTGCGGAGAAGCAGCCGAGAGCCATAATAAGAGCCATAAGTAAAGACAGTATAGCTTTTACTTTTTTCATTTTTTGTCCTCCTGTTTTCATAACAAAAATTTATTTGTAGTTGGATTTTATCACATTATTCATTAAATGTCAAATCATTATATGATAACAATTATTAACATTCGGTGAATATTACAAAAAAACATTAAAACAACCGTTCCACCGAAGTGAAACGGTTGCCTGAAAACATAAAAAAATCAATACATTCCGCCGCCCTGGGCTGCCATTGCTGCTGCCTGTGCTGCATCTGCTGCGGGGTCGGGTTTATCGGTAACAAGACTTTCTGTTGTAAGCACCATTGATGCAACAGAAGCCGCATTCTGAAGTGCTGAACGTGTTACCTTTGTGGGGTCAAGAATACCCGCTGTTGCCATATTGCAATACTTATCTGTTGCAAAGTTATAGCCGTAGCCAATCTTCTTTGATGCAAGGATAGCATTGACAATAACAGAGCCTTCAAGACCTGCGTTAGCCGCAATCTGACGTACGGGCTCTTCAAGTGACTTGAGAACAATCTTGATGCCTGTCTTTTCGTCTGCATCGTCAGTTTCGTCAAGAAGTGCTTTTACATCATCAATTGTGTTGAGAAGTGCAACACCCCCCCCTGCTACGCAGCCTTCTTCAACAGCTGCCTTTGTTGCTGCAAGTGCATCTTCAATGCGAAGCTTCTTTTCCTTCATTTCGGTCTCTGTTGCAGCACCGACCTTGATAACAGCTACACCGCCTGCAAGCTTTGCAAGTCTTTCCTGAAGCTTTTCTCTGTCAAAATCGGATGTTGTGTTTTCAAGCTGAAGCTTAATCTGTGCAACTCTTGAAGCAATGTCTTCCTTTGCACCTGCACCGTCAACGATGATGGTGTTTTCCTTTGAAACCTTAACCTGTCTTGCTCTGCCGAGCTGTGCAAGCTGGGTACCCTTGAGCACGAGACCAAGCTCTGATGTGATAACCCCACCGCCTGTAAGGATTGCGATATCCTGAAGCATTTCCTTTCTTCTGTCACCGAAACCGGGAGCCTTTACGCATACGCAGGTGAACACACCGCGAAGCTTGTTGACAAGGATAGTTGAAAGTGCTTCACCCTCAACATCTTCAGCAACGATGATAAGCTTTCCGCCTGCGTGCATAATCTGCTCAAGAAGCGGAAGAAGGTCCTGAATGCTTGAAATCTTCTTGTCTGTGATAAGAATGAGTGCATCGTCAATAACTGCTTCCATCTTATCTGTATCAGTTACCATATAGGGTGAGATATAGCCTCTGTCAAACTGCATACCTTCAACAACTTCTGCCTCTGTGACTGCAATTTTTGACTCTTCAACGGTGATAACGCCGTCAGCGGTAACCTTTTCCATTGCATCTGCAATAAACTTGCCTACTTCTTCATCAGCAGCTGAAATAGTTGCAATTCTTGCGATATCCTTTGAGCTTGAAACGGGCTTTGCATTCTTCTTAAGGCATTCAACAGCTGCTTCTACAGCCTTAGCCATACCCTTTCTTACTACCATGGGATTTGCGCCTGCAGTAACATTCTTCATACCCTCTCTGATGAGAGCCTGAGCAAGAAGAGTTGCGGTTGTTGTGCCGTCGCCTGCAACGTCGTTGGTCTTTGTTGAAACTTCCTTTACAAGCTGTGCACCCATATTCTCGAATGCGTCCTCAAGCTCAATTTCCTTGGCAATTGTAACGCCGTCGTTTGTGATAAGGGGTGCGCCGTACTTCTTATCGAGAACAACGTTTCTGCCCTTGGGGCCGAGTGTGATTTTAACTGTGTTTGCAAGCTTGTCAACGCCTGCCTGAAGAGCCTTGCGAGCCTCTTCACCGTAAATAATCTGCTTTGCCATTATTCGTTTCCCCCTTGATTATTCTACAATAGCAAGAATGTCGTTCTGACGAACGATTGTATATTCTTCTTTATTAAGCTTGACTTCGGTGCCTGAATATTTGCTTGTGATTACTCTGTCACCGACCTTAACATACATTTCAACCTCGTTGCCGTCAACGATTCCGCCGGGACCGACAGCAACAACCTCAGCAATCTGAGGCTTCTCCTGTGCGGATGCAGCAAGGATAATTCCGCTGGTTGTTGTTTCTTCTACTTCAACTGCCTTGATGACAACTCTGTCTGCAAGCGGTTTGATAGTCATATTTATTACCTCCGTAAAATAATTTATAAAATCGTTTTAGCACTCATACTCGTTGAGTGCTAATTTGTATTGTAGACACTTTTTTCGGAAAAATCAAGTCCTTTTTCCAAAATTAACAATATTGTCATAATTATATTCATTTTGTTTCTGTTTAATCATCGTTATCATAAACAAAAACACGAAAGGGGCTCCCCTTTCGTGTTTGAAATCCGTGTTCAATTTATAAACATATGTTTTCGGTTTTTGAAGTATTTTATATTTATACCAAGCCAAACAACCGTAGCAACAAGCTGAGAAGCAATATTTCGGAAGAAAAAAGTCAATTCGGAGCCGCTTGTGCTTAATTGGTTTCTCAGGAAAATTATAAAAGCCGACATATAAGCAATATAAAATACAAAACAGAGAACTCTTTGTACGCACAGGTGGCTCAATGAATTCTTTTTATATTTTAACAGAGAAAAAGCTATGTAATAATAATATATAGCAAATGCAAATTCAATAAGCCCTGAAATTAAAAACAGAATTTTAAACTCAGTCCAATCAAGAAATATAAATTTCCACATTAAAGATTTGTCAATGTAGCTCAAAACATTCAGAGCAACATTCGGCATATGAATTACACCAGCAATAATGGCACAAAGAGAAGAAAAAGGCATACTTAAGTAAGTGAGATATGCATACCAGCCCATTTTAGGCTTAATTTCACTCTGATTCACACCGCAATCAAGGCAAAAATCTGTTCCTTCTGGCATTTCGGTTCCGCAGTTTTTACATTTCATAAATGCATCTCCCTCCCTTACCGATTTCAGATTATCATACTTATCTGAATCTGTCAACAAAAAAGGAGCAACCCGAAGGTTGCTCCCTAAAAAGGATTTTTTAATTATTCGTTGATTTCGATAACAACGCCTGAACCAACTGTTCTGCCGCCTTCACGGATAGCGAAACGGAGACCTGTTTCAATAGCGATAGGAGTGATGAGTTCAACGTCCATATCAACGTTGTCACCGGGCATGCACATTTCTGTGCCTGCGGGAAGGCTGATTACGCCTGTAACGTCAGTTGTTCTGAAGTAGAACTGAGGACGATAGTTGTTGAAGAAGGGTGTATGACGGCCGCCTTCTTCCTTTGAAAGAACGTAAACCTGACCCTTGAACTTTGTGTGGGGGTTGATTGAACCGGGCTTTGCAAGAACCTGTCCGCGTTCGATTTCGCTTCTCTGAACACCACGGAGGAGAGCACCTACGTTGTCGCCAGCTTCTGCGAAGTCCAGCACTTTGCGGAACATTTCGAGACCTGTAACTGTTGTAGATTTCTTTTCTTCTGCGAGACCAACGATTTCAACAACTTCACCAACTTTGATTGTACCACGTTCTACTCTACCTGTAGCAACTGTACC
>JAZTZD010000018.1:0-6546 GCA_045637305.1 Acutalibacteraceae bacterium | reverse complement strand
TCAATTTTAATAAAAATATTCCCCCCCCGCTAAAAATAGCAGCGGCGGGTTTTGTTTGCAAAAAATAAGGCACTCCGATACGGAGTGCCTTTTCTGCGTTGTAATTCAATTATTTGAACTTACGCTTACGAGCTGCTTCAGACTTCTTCTTTCTCTTTACTGAAGGCTTCTCGTAATGTTCTCTTTTGCGAACCTCCTGAATAACGCCGTCTCTTGAGGTCTGTCTCTTAAATCTTCTGAGTGCGTTTTCGAGTGACTCGCCTTCCTTAACTTTTACCTGGCTCACTGTATTCCCTCCCCTCGTTTTTAACAGGGATTGTTATTTTAATAACGTTGCATATCATTATACAACAGTTTATATCGCGTTGTCAACACAAAAAATATGAAATTTTTTGCCTTTAAAGCGGTTTAACAACGATATTTACAAGTCTGCCCTTAACATAAAGCTCCTTGACGATTGCCATTCCGTTGATTGCCTCTGCAATTTTTTCAAGCGATTTTGCTGCTGCAATTGCTTCGTCAGCTTCTGCGGTTGCGGAAATAACAAGCTTTTCTCTTACCTTACCGTTAATCTGAACGGCAATTTCAATCTCATTATCAACGCATTTTGCTTCGTCATAGGTCGGCCAGCTTGTTTCGTTGAGCATTCCCTCAAAGCCTGCAACCTGCCACATTTCTTCTGTAACGTGGGGTGCAAAGGGATTGAGAAGAGTGATGAATGTTTTAAGCTCAGCCTTGTTGATGCTGCCCTTGTTGTAAATCTCGTTTGTGAGTGTCATAAGTGCCGCAATAGCTGTGTTATACTTGAGGTTTTCAATGTCGCTTGAAACCTTCTTTATTGTCTTGTGCATTGCGCTTTCAAGCTCTTTTGAGTATTCGGTGCCCTCTGCGATGATATCGGTCATGCCCCATACTCTGTCGATGAAACGCTTGCAGCCCTTAACTGCTGTTTCGCTCCAGGGAGCTGCCTTTTCATAGTCACCCATAAAGAGTACATATGCTCTGAGAACGTCTGCACCGAACTGGTCAACAACCTCGTTGGGATTGATAACATTACCCTTTGACTTTGACATCTTTTCTCCGTCGGGACCGAGGATAAGACCCTGTGCTGTTCTCTTTGCATAAGGCTCTGACACGGGAACTTCGCCGAGGTCATAGAGGAATTTATACCAGAATCTTGAATAGATAAGGTGTCTTGTAACGTGCTCCATACCGCCGTTGTACCAATCAACGGGCATCCAATACTTAAGTTTTTCCTTATCTGCAAAGGTTTCGGTGTTGTGGGGGTCGATATAACGAAGGAAATACCATGATGAGCCTGCCCACTGAGGCATTGTGTCTGTTTCTCTCTTTGCAGGCTGACCGCACTTGGGACAGGTGCAGTTTACATAGGATTCAATCTTTGCAAGGGGGCTTTCGCCGTCTGTTCCGGGTTCAAAGTTTTCAACCTCGGGAAGCTCAAGAGGAAGCTGATCATAGGGAACAGCAACAGTTCCGCAATGCTCACAATGAACAATGGGAATGGGTTCGCCCCAATATCTCTGGCGGTTGAATGCCCAGTCATTCATCTTATACTGAACACCCTTTTCTCCGATACCCTTTTCCTGAAGGAATTCAGCCATTTTTTCAATGGAATCCTTCTTGTTTGTGAAGCCGTTGAGGAAGCCTGAGTTAACCATTTCGCCGTCGCCTGTGTAAGCTTCAACGGAAATGTCGCCGCCCTTGATAACTTCAATGATATCGATGCCGAACTTGTTTGCAAATTCGTAGTCTCTCTGGTCGTGTGCGGGAACAGCCATAATAGCGCCTGTACCGTAGCCCATCATTACGTAGTCTGAAATATAGATGGGAATTTCCTTGCCGTTAACAGGGTTGATAGCCGAGAAGCCTTCAAGCTTGACGCCTGTTTTCTCCTTGACAAGCTGTGTTCTTTCAAATGCAGACTTCTTGCTGCAGAACTCTCTGTATTCCGCAACAGCCTCCATATTGCCGATTTTGTCGGCATACTTATCGATAAGCGGATGCTCGGGAGCCATAACCATAAAGGTTACACCGAAAAGTGTGTCGGGTCTTGTTGTATAAATCTTGAGCATTTCGTCTGTATCCTTAACGGAGAAGTTAACGAATGCACCTGTTGATTTACCAATCCAGTTTTCCTGCTGAAGCTTTATGTTGGGTAAATAATCAACTTCTTTAAGACCTTCAAGAAGCTTGTCTGCATATTCTGTTATGCGAAGATACCATACATCCTTGGTCTTCTGAATGATATCGTTATGGCAGATATCACACTTGCCGCCCTGTGAGTCCTCGTTTGAAAGAACAACCTTACAGTGGGGGCAGTAGTTAACGAGAGTCTTGTCTCTGAATGCAAGACCGTTTTCAAACATCTTGAGGAAAATCCACTGTGTCCACTTGTAGTAATCCTTTTCTGTGGTATCAATAACCTTTGACCAGTCAAAAGAAAAACCTACTCTGCGAAGCTGGCTTGTGAAATTCTTGATGTTGTTATCGGTAACTATTCTGGGATGAGTGTTGGTTTTGATTGCATAGTTTTCAGTGGGAAGACCGTATGCGTCGAAACCGATGGGGAAAAGCACGTTATATCCCTCAAGACGTCTTTTTCTCGAAACAACCTCAAGACCCGAATAAGCCTTGATGTGTCCTACGTGCATACCTGCGCCGCTGGGATAAGGGAATTCAACAAGCGCATAGAACTTCTTCTTTGAATAATCTTCTGTGCATTCAAAGGTCTTGTTTTTATCCCATATATCCTGCCACTTTTTTTCTACATTTTTAAAATCATACTGAGCCATTTTGATTCAGCTTCCTTTCGTTGCCGCAAATTTTTGTTTTATATGTTCTTTATAGGGCTGTCTCAATAAGATGAAGAAGCTCTTTTCTCCGGACGAGAAGCGTATGTGTATACGCTGAGGACGGAAAAAGAGCTAAAAAGAAACATAACAATCATCGTTTTAATTCTCAACTGAAAAGTCGAGTCGTGCACAGGTGATGTTTCCGATGTAAGCAACTTTTATTTATTCCGTTTCTTTTGTTCTTCGCTTAGTGAGGCAGTCCCTGAATTTTTAATCGGGAGTGATGATGTCACTCAAATCCATAACGCTTGCATCTGCCCAGAGTCTTTCAAGGTTATAGTAATCACGGGTTTCGTTCTGGAAAAGATGAACGATAACCGTGCCGTAGTCAAGAAGAATCCAGCCCGTTGCCCTGCCCTCGATATGCTCGGGGTCAACACCGAGACGGTTTTTGATTTCATACTCAACATCGTCGGCAAGCGACTTTGTGTGGGTATTCGATGTGCCCGAAGCGATAACAAAGAAATCCGAAACAACCGTAACCTCTTCGGTCTTGATTGCAACAATATTCATTGCCTTTTTTTCGTCAAGCACCTTTGCAATTTCTCTTGCGAGAATTTTGGGGTCTGTCATATATTATTATCCTTTCCGAGAATATCCAGAGTATCGTTATAGCAGTCAACGGTTGCGGGATGAACGGGCTGACCGAAAACAACAAGCTTGTTTATGGTATAGCGCGTTGTGTAAAGAATGGCTTTGTCAAGGCTTTTCTCCGCACGGCGTCTGACCTCAAACACGTCATTATAATGTCTGTCCGCAGAAATAAAATCCGCAACGTAAACGATTTTTTCAAGAAGACTCATTCCCGCCCTGCCCGTGGTGTGCCACGCAACGGCGGAAAGAATTTCTTCATCATCGCAAATTCCGTTGACCTTAAGATATGCCGCACCCGATTTCTGATGCCATACCTTATGGTTTGTTTCGTCAACGCGGGTCATTTCGTATCCCGCCTTGCGAATAAGCTCGAAATGCTCTTCTTCACTCACGTTTTTCGTAACATCGTGAAGCAGACCCGCAAGCCTTGCCTTTTCGGTATCCGCACCGAATTTTTCCGCGAGTGCCGCCGCACTTTCGCTCACGCATTCGCAATGGTAAATTCTTTTTTCGTCCAGCTTTTCAAAAAGAATGCTTCTGTATCTGTTCAAGCCGTCGTCATAAAGATTTTTTCCCTTTATATAATCAAGAACTTCCTTATCAATCAGCTCGGATTGGTCGCTTCGTCCGATTTCGATTCGCACCTGAGTTGAGCTGACCTCAAACGGCTCAATTTCAAGAAAAGCAATTCTTTCGCGCTGCTCATCGGTGTATCCGTCAAGTTTCGGCACAAAACCTTTTTCTCTTGAAGCGGCACACAGAATGCACAGAGAAAGTATTTCTTCCCAGTGATACCATTGAGTGAAGGTTTCAAGCATATCGGAGCCGATAATGAAATAAATCTCATCATCGGGATATATTTCTTTCAGCTCTCTGAGGGTTTCAACGGTGTAGCTTTTGTCCCCTCTTTCAAGCTCAAGCGAAGAAATTTCAAATCGGCTGTCCTTGCCGAATGCAATGCGGCACATCTCGAGTCTGTCTTCACCGCTTGCGAGACTGCCCGCAATTTTATGGGGCGGAATGCAGGAGGGCATGATAATCATTTTATCAAGACCGAGACTGTCTGCCGCCGCCGAAGCAAGACGGGTGTGACCGATATGGGGCGGATTGAACGTACCGCCGAAGACACCGATTTTAATAAAAATCTCTCCTTATTTAATGTTGATTTTTGTGTTCATTATCTTTGCTGTGCCCCAGAAAAGAAGCGCTGCGCAGACAACGTTGAAAATTGTTCCCGCAAGACCGAAGGTCAGTCCGAGAGGTGAATCCATTGTTGAAACCGTGCTGTAGAAAAGTCCGTTTTCCGTCATAACAATGGTAAGAGGTGCATACTGTGCAAGAAGCACGCTGATAACCTGCATAACAATAAAGGTAACAAAGAAAATCACAAACGGTGCAAAACCGCCGAATTTCTGCATAACTCTTGTGTTTGAAAGTGTGATTGCAAAATAAAGCTGAGCTATGAGCACAACGATTCTGATGAAGATTATCAATGCAAAAATGACAACAACCTGCTTTATGGTTGTTGTTGAGGGCATACCCTCAAACATTGAAAAGAGAAGCTCGAGTGCCATTTTGACATCCTCGCCTATCATTGCAGTTGAGTAAAGATAAACTCCGATGAAAATTCCCGCCGCAACAAGATAGCTCAGAAGCATCCAGCAGAAGGAGGTTATTGTTTTTGCCGCAAGAAGCTGTCCGCTTGTTACGGGAAGAGTGAAGCTCAGATAACCCTGGTCGCCGAAAAGTGTCTTTTTGAAGTTTGAAACAACGCTGATGAATGTTACAACAACTGCAATAAGACCCGTTGCGATGAGCACGATTGTTGCGAGTGCGCTTATCCAGGTTATGTCGGCGATGTACGATGCAAGCATAATGAGAATTGCCGCCGCCGAAACAAGATAAATCATTCCGATTGAATGAACGTTGGACTTGAATTCATTCTTAATTAACTTGCCAAGCATAGCCGAACACCTCCTTAAACAAGTCTTCAATTGTTTTGCCGTCTGCGGTGATTTCGTCAACCTTACCCTTAACGAGCACCTGACCCCTGCCTATCATAAGAACGGAGTTGAAGATTTTTTCAACGTCGTAGATAAGATGGGTCGAAATGAGGATTGTTGAACCCTCGGGATGATTTTTCATAATTGTGTCAAGAATAAAAGCTCTTGCCGCGGGGTCAACACCGCCGAGAGGCTCATCAAGCACATAAAGCTTTGCGTTTCTGCTCAGAACAAGAAGAAGCTGAAGCTTTTCCTGCATACCCTTTGACATCGTTTTGATTTTCTGCTTGAGGGGAAGCTGGAATGCTTCAAGCATTTTCAGAGCCTTTTCTCTGTCAAAATCCTTATAAAAATCCGCCATGAAATCAATGGCATCAATCGAGCGCATCCAGTCCGCAAGATATGTTCTTTCGGGAAGATACGCAACCTTTGCTTTTGTTACAACGCCCGGCTCGTCGCCGTCAATGCGCACATCACCCTCATAATCGTGAATAAGACCCGTCAGAATTTTAATCAGCGAGGTTTTACCGCTGCCGTTGGGTCCGAGCAAGCCGATAATCTGACCGCCCTCAAAGTCAAACGAAACGTTTGAAAGAACCTGATGGCTGCCGTAGGATTTGCTTAAGTTTTTTACGGAAATAATATCAGACATTTTATCCTCCCGTTTAATGAAAAAATCAGATTTTGCCGCAAATATCGGCAATAACCCATAATCGAAAGATATTATATCACTCTTTATTATAAAATAAAAGAGTATTTTTATTATTTTTTTGATAATACTTGAATAATTTGTTAATTATTTTGCAAATTGCTCCGACAGCATAGGGGCGTATTGCGCGTGGGTCAGGTTTGTGCAAATTCAAGCGGGTTACAATTCCCAACCGCCTTCGGGCGGTTTTCTTGTTATTTGGCACAATTTGTAAGCTCTGTTTTTGTGCAAAAAGGAGAAGATTGAAAAAACGCAAAATTTTTCCGTAACATTTTGCAATTTTTGTCATATATATTTGAAAGTTTTTTAAAGGGAAAATGCTTTTCTTTATAAAAAGTTTCAAAAAACGTGAGAAAGAAGGAGATTC
>JAZTZD010000017.1:0-27066 GCA_045637305.1 Acutalibacteraceae bacterium | reverse complement strand
TCTTTTCATTCGTTGTTTAATTTTCAATGTGCGGCACCCTGTCTTGCGGGTGCTCGAATAATATATCACACCAATCCTCAATTGTCAACACCTTTTTTGCTCTTTTTTATCCCTTCTTGTCAACTTCGCCGTGTGTTTAGTGGGAGGGCGTAAACAAGGCACGTTGAACGTGCCTTGTTATATATTGTATTATATTATTTCTTTTCTATGGTCTGCAGGAACTGATTTGCAAGGGTTATGACGTTATTTGCTTTCTTCGATTTCTTTGCAATGCTTACAATGGGTTTAAGCGGAAGCTTGCCGAGCTGTTTCATTCCGGGAATGTTAAGCTCCTTGCCGGTCTGATTCTTTATAAGATTTTTAACTTCGGGATTTTCAAGAATATCTCCGAGTGTGTCATTAAGCGAAAGTCTGTCGGGGTCGATTTCATCATTTGTGGCAAACCAATTACGCACAAAACTCTTCTGGTCTTCGCCGAGACTGTAGGCAGGGTTGGGAATATCCGTGCCGTTTATCACAATCTTGTGGGTATGCTTGCCCGATTTTGCGGTGATAATATTTTCGCCCTCGTTGATTACAGCATCAACCTCATAAATCTTTTCTCCCGAAAGTTCGGTTTTTTCACCGTTGACGGTGAGTGTCAGCTTGTCGCAGTTTGAATAAACCTTGATTTTCTGTTCACCCGTGGGTCTGTCAACAAATCTTTCTCCGCCGATATGTACGAACTTCTCATCCGACCAATGAGCCTTGTAGGCATAGAATGCATCCTTTTTGATTTTACGGTCAATGGTGACAAGGCCTTTGTTGTTTCTGCCCCTCACACCGCCCTCGTTGCGGATTGCCGAGCCGAAGTCAAACATATTCCATACATATGAACCCCAGAGCCAGTCGCGCTCATTGATTGCCTTGATATAGTGCTCGTGGAATACGGACTGATATTCCTCGGTGTAGTCACCCTGCACGGGATTTGCGGAATGAAGCGTTGTTACAGCCTCTGCGCCGTATTCCGTTAATGAAACTCTGATCTCGGGTCGTTCAGTATGGAAACGGTCAAGCCAGTTGTCAATTTCGTCAACAGTCATCGCATACCATCCGAAATAATGGTTATAACCGAGAATGTCGGGGATGTCATTGAGCGGATTGGTGTTTGAGCTGAATGCTACCTGTGCACACGCGGTGGGTCTTGTTTCGTCAAGCTTATGAGCAATATCGTTGAGTTCGTTTATGCCTCTGTAAAGCGCACCTGCACCGCCCGCTATTGAAATTTCGTTTGCAATGCCCCAGCAGTAAATCGAGGGGTGATTGTAATTCTGACGTATAAGCTCTTCAAGCATCAGCTTTGCCTGAGGCTGTTTCTTTTTGCTGAATCTTGAAATGACGGGAATTTCCGCCCAGACAAGAAAACCTGTCTCGTCACACATATCATAGAATTTTGCATCATGCTGATAGTGTGCAAGTCGGATTGAGTTTGCGCCGATTTCTTTAATCAGCTCAATATCTGTTCTGTGCTCATTTTCGGTGAGTGCATAGCCGATGTTTCCCCAGTCCTGATGGCGGGAAACACCTCTGAGCTTTAAATGCTCGCCGTTGAGCAAAAATCCTTTTTCATTGTCAAAATAATATCTTCTTATACCGAAGCGATCGCTGACCTCGTCAACAGCCTCTCCGTCTCTGAGCAGTTTTGCATTGATTGTGTAGAGATACGGATTCTGCATACCGTTCCAGATGACGGGGTTTTCAACGGTAAGCTTTGCGATTTCCTTATCGGCAGTAACAGTTGCGCACGCAACCGCATTACCCTCGGCATCGAGTACGGTGAATTCTTTAACAAGACCGTCGGCATCACCCTCAATTACACTTTTCACAAGCACGGTGCCGTCTGTACGTGAAGTTACATAAACACCGCAACGACTTTTGTCGAGAAGCGCATAGTGGCTGTCGTCAACCTCGCAGATTATATTGACATCACGGTAAAGTCCGCCATAGAAGGTGAAGTCTGCCATTTCGGGATAAAGCAATTCATTTGCTCTGTTATCGACCGCAATTTCAAGAAGGTTTTTGCTGTCACGCAGATAATCGGTTATATCGAAGCGGAACATCGAATAACCGTTTTCGTGTCTGCCGACAAAAGCGCCGTTGATGAAAACCTCACACACAATGCTCGCACCGTTGATTTCAAGAAAAACCTTTCCGTCAAAGCCTGAAAGCATTTTTCTGTAAACGCATCTGCCTCTGTAGTATTTTTCACTTGCGCCCTGACCGTCAACACCGTTCCAGCAATGGGGCACATTCACTTCCTCAACGATATTTTCTCTGATAAATTCCCAGCCTTCGTTTATGTTTATAACCTTTCTCATTTTCCACCGTTCCTTTGATAAATTTTCAACTTAAATATTATACCATATATATAACTGCAAAATCAACATATAATGCAAATCAAAAAAATCCGCCTCAGCCGAAGCCGAGGCGGAAAGATGAAATTCAATTATGCCTTTTTCTTTGCAGCCGACTTGATTACAAGAAGTGTTGCAACGGTGAGAACTGCGCCGATGGGAAGAGCAACGATTGCATAACCTGTTCCTGCAAGAAGACCTGCAATTACATATGTTACAAACGAGATTCCCGCAACAGTCATTGCATAGGGAAGCTGGGTTGAAACGTGGTTGATGTGGTTGCACTGTGCACCTGCGGAAGCCATAATGGTTGTGTCCGAAATGGGTGAGCAGTGGTCGCCGCAAACCGCACCTGCCATACAAGCCGAGATAGCAACGATGGTAAGGGGATTTGTTGCTTCAAATACGCTGAGCACGATGGGAATAAGGATACCGAATGTACCCCACGATGTGCCTGTTGCAAATGAAAGACCGACAGCGATAAGGAAGATGATTGCAGGAAGAAGTGCCTGGAATGCACCTGCACTGCCTTCAACAAGCTGTGAAATATAAATCTTTGCGCCGAGTGAGTCTGTCATAGCCTTAAGAGTCCAAGCGCAGGTAAGGATAAGGATAGCGGGTACCATTGCCTTGAAGCCGTCGGGAAGAGAAGCCATAATATCCTTGAAGCTGATTACTCTTCTGATAAGGAAATAGATAACTGCAAATACGATTGCGATTGCGGAACCGATAACAAGACCTACGGATGCATCTGAATTTGAGAATGCATCGATGAAGCTTTCACCGCTGAAGAAGCCGCCTGAATAAATCATACCGATAACGCAGGTAACGATAAGAACAACAACGGGAAGAACGAGGTCGATAACCTTACCCTTGGGATTTGCAGCAACATCATCGTTTACAACACGGTCGCCTGTTGTGAATATATCTCCCTTTTCAAGAGCATTTCTTTCGTGAAGTCTCATCGGGCCGTAATCGGTCTTTGAAACTGCAAGAATAACCATCATAAGAATGGTGAAAAGTGCGTAGAAGTTATAAGGGATAGCCTGAACGAAAAGGCTGATACCGCTTTCTGCGCCTGCGCCTCTTGCGAAACCTGCAACTGCAGCTGCCCACGATGAAATGGGAGCAATGATGCAGATAGGAGCAGCTGTAGCGTCGATAAGGTAAGAAAGCTTTGCTCTGGAAACCTTCTTTTCGTCACAAACGGGTCTCATAACCGAGCCGACTGTGAGGCAGTTGAAATAGTCATCGATGAAGATGAGGCAGCCGAGAAGGATTGTTGCAAGCTGAGCACCAACTCTTGACTTGATGTGCTTTGAAGCCCATCTGCCGAATGCTGCCGAGCCGCCCGCCTTGTTCATAAGCGAAACAAGCATTCCGAGAAGAACAAGGAAGATAATGATACCCATATTGTAGCTGTCTGAAAGGCTTGCTACGAAACCGTCAAACAGAACGTGGTTGATTGCTGTTTCAAAGTTACCGCCTGCAAAAATAAATCCGCCTGCGATAATACCGATGATAAGCGAAGAATAAACTTCCTTTGTTATGAGCGCAAGAACGATTGCAATGATGGGGGGAATAAGTGCCCATACTGTTGCATACTTGCCGATGCTCTCACGTACCTTTTCAATAGCCGATGCTATGTGAGCCTTGAAATCGGGGTCGTTGCCGAGGTTGTCCGCATAGGAATCAACATAAGCATGAGCAGAGTCGCTGTCCGAAAGGTCATACTCTGTTGCTTCGCCGTCGATTTCAACCGAAAATGCGCTGCTCTCTGCGGGTGCCGCCATAAGAACAACTGCGTCGCCTTCAGCTGCGGGTGCGCCGTCTTCCGTTGCAATCGCAAATCCCATTGTTGTAAACATAGCTGCAACAAGGGCGAAAACGATGAACAGAGCCGCAAACTTTCTCTTGTTTGTCATGGAAATACCTCCAAAAAAAATAAGCTCCGATATACACGGCTGCATATCGAAGCAAAAAATCAATGATATATCAAAGATCGGATAGCGCTCCACAACCGTGACAGTACATTACATATTATGCAATGCACCGACAAATGCCGCCTCGGGCAAGCTGACATTCATCTCGGCGAAATCCCCTTTCATTTTCCGCGATTTCCCTACGCAGAAAAATACTCTTGTCTTTCGCACCTCTATCATCTTGATATTAACTTATTGTTATTTTTTTGTCAAGGAAAATTAACTGTTTTTTAACAAAGAACCTATTTTTTCGCTCAAAGCCGCCAAATCTTGCATATTGAGAGACTCTGCTCTGACCGAAGGCTCAAATCCGCATTCTTCAATCGCCTTTATGACAATATCCTTGGGAATCCCCGAACCCGAGCTTATTGAATTTGATGCGGTTTTTCTTCTCTGACCGAAAGCGGCGTGAACAACTCTGAAAAACAGCTTTTCGTCGCTGATTTCAATTTCGGGAGTTTTGCGGATATCCATACGGATAACGCAGCTGTCAACCTTGGGCGCGGGCATAAATGAACCTGCGGAAACATCGAAAAGCTTATAGGCATTTGCGTAATAATCAACCGCAACGGTCACCGCACCCGAAAGTCGGCTTCCGACGGGCGCACAGATTCTCTGCGCCGCCTCCTTCTGCACCATAACCGTAACCGCTTCAATGGGAAGCTTGCTTTCAAGAAGCGCCATAATCACGGGCGAGGTTATATAATAAGGCAGATTTGCGCACACATAGACGGGCATACCGTCAAATTTTTCTTTGATTAAAGCCGCAAGGTCGGTTTTGAGCACATCCTGATTGATAATTTCGATATTATCAAAATCAGCGAGTGTTTCATCGAGAATCGGAAGAAGTCTTGTGTCAAGCTCAACGCAGACAACCTTTTTCGCTCTTTTGGCAAGCTCGGCGGTCAGCACACCGATGCCCGCGCCGATTTCGATTACACCGCAGTTTTCATCAATCCCGCTTTCCTCCGCCATCCTCGGGCAAACCGACGGATTGACAATGAAATTCTGTCCGAGCGCCTTTGAAAAATGAAAGCCGTGGCGTGAAAGTATATCTTTGATTGTTCCTATATCGGTTAAATTTTTCATTACAGTAACCTCGTATCGTTAATAATAAGCTCAAAATCGCAGCCGAGATATGCGGCAGATTTCTTGCAAAGCACCATTCTTTCAAGGAATATTTCGAAATATTCCATAACGGGGCAGATTTCCGTGTTGATTTTTAATGTGAGACAAATCATCTTCGTTTCCTTGTCAACCGCAAGCGCTGAACTGAAAACAGCATAATTCACTCTGTCGTGAATATCGGTTTTTACTGTTTTCTTGCTTCTGACTCTCGATGTGCGCACGTCACTTTTATCAGCAAGGATAAGTGCGGCAGCAAGAGGGGTAACGGGTGCGGCAGTTTTGTCATCGTGGTGTCCGATAGCGGTCATTACCGCAATCACTTCGGAAACAGGAAAATTTCTTGCTCTGAGAAGCTCAAAAGCAAGAATTGAACCGCTTTGTGCGTGGTCACAGCGATTGACCGCGTTGCCGATATCGTGCAGAAGTCCCGCAATTTTTGCAAGCTCGCAGGTTCTTTCGTCGTAGCCGAGAATTTCAAGAATTCCGCCCGCATCCGTGCCCGTTTTGATTGCGTGGGCAAGCCCGTGTTCGGTATATCCGATTTCTCCGAGAACATCGTTTGCCGCTTTTATATATGCAATTATTTCTTCGTCTTTCTTCAAATTCTCATAGCTGAACAAAAAACACACTTCCTTTTGATGAAATATTGGCAAGACTTCCGTTGATTTTTGCCGAAATATAATTATAATATATTATGGTATATTAAAATAGGGAGGTTTCCATATGTCTATTCTTGTAACAGGCGGTGCGGGCTTCATCGGCTCACACACCTGCGTTGAGCTTCTCAATGCAGGATATGATACTATTATACTCGATAATCTTTGCAACAGCAAGAGCGAAAGTGTAAATCGTGTTAAAGAAATTACGGGTAAGGACGTAAAATTCTATAACTGCGATATCCGTGACCGTGAAGGTCTCGATAAAATCTTTGCAGAAAACAAAATTGATGCCGTTATTCATTTTGCAGGTCTCAAAGCAGTTGGTGAAAGCTGCGAAAAACCGCTTGAATATTACGACAACAACATAGGCGGCACAGTTATCCTTTGCGAAGCTATGAAGGCTGCAGGCTGCAAAAAGATAGTTTTCAGCTCATCGGCAACCGTTTACGGCAGCGAAAACCCCTCACCTCTCAAAGAGGATATGCCCGAGGGCAAAACAACCAACCCCTACGGCACAACAAAGCTCTATATAGAAAGAATCCTTAAGGACCTTTATGCTTCCGACAGCGAGTGGAGTATTTCACTTCTCCGTTACTTCAACCCCATCGGTGCACACAAAAGCGGTAAAATCGGCGAAGACCCCAACGGTATTCCCAACAACCTCGTTCCCTATATTGCTCAGGTTGCCATCGGCAGAAGAGAAGCACTCAACGTTTTCGGTGACGACTATGATACCCACGACGGAACGGGTGTTCGTGACTACATCCACGTTGTTGATCTTGCACTTGGTCACATCAAGGCTGTTGAAAAAATTCTCGGCGAAAACGGCTGTTTCACCTATAATCTCGGCACAGGCAACGGCTACAGCGTGCTTGATGTTGTGAAAGCATTCGAAAAAGCCTGCGGCAATCCCATCAAGTATGTTGTTGCTCCCAGAAGAGCAGGCGACATCGCAACCTGCTATTCCGACCCCTCAAAAGCAAAGGAAGAGCTTGGCTGGGTTGCAACAAGAGGCATTGACGAAATGTGCGAGGATTCCTGGCGCTGGCAGTCGCAGAATCCCAACGGATATGAGGGCTGATTATGCTTAACTATATCTGGGATTTTGACGGTATGCTTTTCGACAGCTATCCGCACATCACTTCGGCTTTTCTCAAGATGATGCGTGATTTCGGCAAGGATGCCGACTATGACGAAACAAAAGTGTTGCTTGAAATCACTTTTGCAGATTGCTATGAGCATTACGGCACAACAGACGAGGAAAAAGAGCTTTTCAGAAAATATGAGCACGATTATTCTCTGCGCCCGATTGCCGTGCCGTTTGAAAACACCGTCAGAACAATTCAGACTCTCCACGAAAGAGGCTGCAAGCACTATCTTTACACTCACAGAGGTCACGAAACCTCTCAGTATTATCTCAAAAAATACGATATCGCAAAATATTTCTCAGGTTTTGTCGATTCCTCAAACGGTTTTCCCGCAAAGCCAGCCCCCGATGCGGTTGAATTCATCTGCAAGGAATATAATCTCGACAAAAACGAAACGGTTATGATTGGCGACAGAGAAATCGACGTTTTGTCGGGCAAGAATGCGGGTGTTTACGGTTGTCTTTTCACCAGAAAGGAAAACATTTCAACCGCCGCAGATTTTGTTGTTACAGATATCATTGAAATTCTTGATATATAAAACGGAGGTCATTATGAGAGCAGTTATCACAGTTATCGGCAAGGATATGGTTGGTATTCTTGCAAAAATTTCAACCGAATGCTCAAATCACAATATCAACGTTCTTGAAGTTACCCAGTCAATTCTTCAGGATATGTTTGCTATGATTATGATGGTTGACATCGAAAAATCAGACATTCCCTTTACCGAGTTTTCGGATATGCTTTCAAAAACAGGCACGGAAATGGGTCTTTCAATTCACGCAATGCACGAAGACATCTTCAACGCAATGCACACTATTTAAGCGAGGTGATAATCCGTGCTTAACGCAAGAGATATTCTTGAAACAATAACCATGATTCAGGATGAACACCTGGACGTGCGAACAATAACAATGGGTATTTCGCTTCTCGACTGCTGTCACAGCGACGTTGATGTTATGTGCCAAAGGGTATATGACAAAATCACACGCTATGCAAAGGACCTTGTCAAGACAGGAGAGCAGATTGAAAAGGAGTTCGGAATTCCCATCATCAACAAAAGAATTTCGGTCACTCCCGCCGCAATGATTCTCGCTTCCTGCGAGGATAAGGATGCTGTGAAGCTTGCAAAAACGCTTGAAAGGGCAGCTGTCGCATGTGGAGTCAATTTCCTCGGCGGTTTTTCGGCTCTTGTTCAGAAGGGCTTCGGCCCCGGCGACAAGGAGCTTATCGAAGCCATTCCCGAGGCGCTCAGCGTAACCGACCACATCTGCTCATCCGTCAACATCGGCTCAACAAAGGCGGGCATCAATATGGATGCCGTTGCAATGATGGGCAAGGTTGTCAGAAAAAGTGCGGAGCTTACCGCTGACAGAGACTGCATCGGTCCCGCAAAGCTTGTTGTTTTCTGCAACGCACCCGAGGATAACCCGTTTATGGCTGGCGCATTCCACGGTGCAGGCGAGCCTGACTGCGTTATCAATGTCGGCGTTTCGGGTCCCGGTGTTGTAAGAGCGGCACTTGCAAAGGCAGGTGACTGCGATTTGACGGCAGTTGCAGATATCATAAAGAAAACCGCATTCAAAATTACCCGTATGGGTCAGCTCGTTGCAAGCGAAGCAACACGCAGACTCGGCGTGCCCTTCGGCATCGTTGACCTTTCACTTGCACCCACACCCGCTATCGGCGACTCGGTTGCACACATTCTTGAAGAAATGGGTCTTGAATGCTGCGGCTGTCACGGCACAACGGCGGCACTCGCCTTGCTCAACGACGCAGTCAAAAAGGGCGGCGTTATGGCATCGTCCCACGTCGGCGGTCTTTCGGGCGCATTCATTCCCGTTACGGAAGACGCGGGTATGATTGATGCGGCAAGATGCGGCGCGCTGACAATCACAAAGCTTGAAGCAATGACGGCGGTCTGCTCAGTCGGTCTTGATATGATTAACATTCCCGGCGACACACCCGCAGAGGTTATTTCCGCAATCATCGCAGACGAAGCGGCTATCGGTATGGTCAACTCAAAGACCACCGCGGTCAGAGTTATCCCCGCAATCGGCAAGCAGGTCGGCGAAGAGCTCAGCTTCGGCGGACTTCTCGGCAGCGGTCCCGTTATGCCCCTTTCAACCTATTCCCCCGCAAAATTCATTTCAAGAGGCGGCAGAATCCCCGCACCCATGCAGAGCCTCAAAAACTGATATATATAATGTAATATATAATAGACCCCCGACTGAACGGTTTGTTCAATCGGGGGTTATTGTTATTTATCAATTAAAAAACATTGCTGATAAGCTTCCATACCTTGCCGAAAACATCAAGAATGAAGTTTGTGACTCTCCAGAAAGCATTAAGATTGAAGCTCTCAAGGAAATCGGCAATCAGGTCACCGAGCTTTTCGTTCTTGATTTTGTCTGCGGGTGCATCATCGGTCTTTGAAAGCGCAAAGCTGTCAACTCTGACTGCTTCGCCGTCAACAACCTGATATGCATTGTAATAAAGCTTGTTGCCGTCAACGGTAATAGCCGAGAACATTGAATGCTCGCTGTCAACAATCGCCTCTGCTCTGGGGAATGATTTATCTGTTGCTTCAACTCCCTTTGTCTTATAAACCTTGACGCCAGAGGTGCCGCAGATTGAATAGATTGTGCCCTTGGGGTCATATTTCATTTCATAGTCAAGTCCGTTATAGGTTACGGTTTCCGTTTTTGAGGGAACAACGGCATTCGCATAGAGTGCATCCGTTCTCAGATAAACGTGGTCGTGACCCTGAAGCACAAGGTCAACACCGAGATAGGGAAGAAGCGCGCCAAGCTGCTTTCTGAAGCCTTCAACATCGCCGTCATCATAGTGCGAACCGTTTGAATAGAGTGCCTTGTGAAGCACAACAACCTTCCATTGAGCATCACTGCTCCTGATGTCTTTCTTCATCCACTCAATCTGCGCTTCACCGAGCTTATCGTCTTCGTTGTCGTTGGTGTTGAGTACGGTGAAATGAACGCCGTTATAATCATATGAATAATATACACCAGCTTCTTCATCCTGTTCGGGAACATTGGGAAGAGTGAAAACACTTGAAATTGCCGCTTGAGCATCCTCGTGGTTACCCGATGTCGGCATAAAGGGAAGGTCACGGAATGCGGATGTTGAGTTGAGAAGATAATTCCAATGCTTCACATTTTCGCCCGCATCAACCTGGTCACCTGCAGAAACAATAAACTTGCCTTCGGGATATTCTTCTCTTGCCGTCTCGATAACCTCGGCAAATCTTTCATACTGGTCCTGTCTCTGTGCCTGCGGGTCTGTGACATAAAAGAATGTGAAAGCATCGTCTCCGCCTGCGGTTTCGATTGTTCCCGTCTCGCTCCACCAGCCCTTTTCGGCATCGCCGACACGGTAGCAATATTTTGTATCTTCTTCAAGACCGCTGAGCTTCACGGTATGCTGAACATAATCCTTTGTGTAAGGAAGAAGGCTGAAAATGCCGAGGTCTGCACCCGGATAGCTTCTCTCAACGGTTTCGCTTGTTGCGTTAACCCTTGAATCGGTTGTCGGTCTGCCCGTAAATTCGGGATTTTCACTATAAGGAACAATCTCAATATCCGAGGCAGTGAGACTGTATTTTGTAAGCCAGGTAATTGTCATTTCGGTTGATGAATCTTCGCCGAAATTCACTACAAGCTGTGAAGGCAGACGGTAATTATCCGTTGTTGCCTCAACCTCAACGGGACCGCTGTATGTAAGTGTTACATTGTTATCCTGAGAATCGTCAAGGAAGAAGCTTCCGAGCATCCAGGAAATAGTGTATCCCCACGCCTCAAACTGGCTGTACGTGATATACTCACCTGCAAGGTGGTCGATGATTGCATCAATTGAGCTGTATGCTTCGGGAACGAGAGGGATTGAAAGAACTGATTCAACAAGATTTATAAAGCTGTTGTCCCCGCCGAGAAGAGCCTCTGTCACACCCTGAAGCACTCTGCCGAGAAGACTGAACATTGTTCCTGCAGGGAAAAGCTCGCCGGGATTAAAGTCAAGATTTGCAAGGATTTCACCCTGAACAAGGTCTGTAACAACAACCTCTCTGAGGAGATTGAAGAATTTCTCCGCAAGCTCACCGCTGTCAAATCTTTCAAGAATATCGGTGATATAAGGATAATCGGAAATATCCTCATCTCCGCCGTAGAAAATAAGCATTACGCTTGTTGCAAGCTCACCGACCGTGCATCCCTTTCCTGTCAGCTCATAGCCGAGTTTTTCGTTTGCAACCGTTGCGGGAAGTGAGGAAAGTTCAAAGCTGAGAAGCTTGTTGAGAATTGCATCAACCTTTGCAAGGGTGCCGTCAATGTCATTGATATAAACCTCATCTATCTGCGAACCGAGGTCGTTGATAAAGCCCATAACGTTACCGCTGACGGTCAGAATATCCATTGAGCCGATTGCAAGACCGTTTGTACCGAGCGCATCAATAATTATCTTTTCAAGGTCAAGATTCTTGGTTGCAAGATACTTAATCAAGCCGCCCTCATTCTGAATCTCGGTGAAAATGTCGGTGATGAACGGTTTGATGATACCGTCCAGCATCTCTTTTACGCTTCCCTCACCGAAGGTGCGCTCAAATGAATATGTATATTTGAACGGTGACTCATAAACAGTTCCGTCATCGTTTTTAACAGGCTGATATTTGTCAATATCAAGTGTCTGTTCGCTCATTTTGATGTTGCTTCCGTCGGAAACAAAGTCAACAATTTTATAGTAGTTGGGATAGCCCGAAAGAGTCGGGGTAAGAATGTCGTGAATCTCTTCGCCGTTGTCCGAAACATACGAAGCAACGTCATTTGAATGAAGGTGTCCCGTAAAGAGATAATGCATTCCCGCATCCGCATATGTATCAGCAACCTTTTCCCATTCCTGAACAACGAAAGGCCAGAATGTTGCTTCTTCAATTGCCATATGAGGAATGAGGTTGTGGTGCTGCATTGCAACAACGGTAAGTCCGTCTTTTTCTGCACTTTCGCACTCGGCAACAATCCATTCAAGCAGACCATCGGCAATTCTGCCGTCAGTCATATGCTCGTTGCCCTCAGCTCCGTTATCCTCGCTGTACATACAGCTGTCAATTGCGATAAGCTTGTAATCGCCGAGAACCTTTGTGTATGAAAGCATTCCGCCCTTTGCACCCTCTGCGGGAACAAAAACGCTGTCCGCCTCATCATAGCCGAATTCAGCATAAATTTCACGGAATTCCTCGGGAGTTGTTATTCTTGCAGGCTCCTCGACATCGTTTTCAAACGTGCTCGCATTGCTGTTGTTGATATCGTGGTTGCCCGGAATTACAAAAACGGGAATGCCCGTTTCTTCTTCAAATGCCCTGAATTTTTCCGCAAGCGCAATATGTCCTTCATATTCGCCGTCCTTTGTAAGGTCACCGGGAACGAGAACATATGTTGAGCCGTCCTCAACAGCATTGCGCAGAATGCCGTCAAGTGCGTTATCTACAAGTGAATCAAGGTCATCATATTCCTTGTGCTTGTTTGCAAGGAATGTCTGCCAGCCCTCGCCCTTTTCGCCTTTGAGCACCTGCGGATAATAGTGAATATCCGAAACAACGCCGAAACGGATTGAAGAAGTATCTGCACTGACAATCATCGGAATGCTTGCAACAACAAGCGCAAGTGTCAGCACAACGCTGATAATCTTTATTGAAAGTCTGCTTTTCATTTTTATCCTCCGTAAAACAACTCAAAGGCTCAGTTTCCTGAGCCTTAAGTTAGCTTGTGTTTTTAAATGTTTTTAAGAAGGGGACCAATGCCTGCGATTGCGCCGGGAATACCCTTGAGAATCTTGCGGATACCGCCCTTTTCACCGGCAAGCCACATAACAAGACCGTTTGCCATATCCTCACTCATTACGCCGCCGCTCATGCTGATGAAATCGCGGAAAGGTGTCTGGAGAGCGATTGCCTGAGCAAAGCCTGCGGGAATAACGGTTGTGAGAAGCTTATAGAATCTCTTGCCGTTCTTTGTGTGGCTGCAGCTTTCAAATGTGTCCTGAATGCTGAGCTTACGGTTCTTATCGTAGTCTGTGGGAGGAAGCTCTCTGCCGAGAACAGCGACAAACTGGTCTGCGGGCATATTCTGAACTTCGCCTGTGTAGTAAAGAGGAGCAACTGCCGAATAATCGGGGATATCTGCCTCGGGAGCCGTTACGTTAACTGTTGCTGAAAGTCTGATGTCTGCACTTGAAGCACCGACAAGAATATCAAATTCGCCGCTTTCAACGCACCAGTCGTTGATGTTTACATTATAGAATGCAAATGCTCTCTTTGAAAGATTGATAGTGATTTCTTTCTGCTCGCCGGGGTTGAGCCAGACTTTCTTGAAGCCCTTAAGCTCTTTCTCGGGTCTGTAGATTGTGCTTTCCTTATCGGCAACATAAAGCTGAGCAATTTCATAACCGGGAACATCGCCTGTATTCTTGACCTTGAATGAAACGGCAAGGGTGTCTGTATCGTTCATTGCAGTCTTATCAAGCTTGATATCGGAATATTCAAATGTTGTGTATGAAAGACCGAAGCCGAAGGGATAACGCACCTGTCTGCCGATTTTTTCGTAATATCTGTAGCCTATGTAAACACTTTCACGGTATTCAACGCTTGCGGGGTTGCCGGGGAAGTTGTTCTTTGCGGGTGTGCAGTTATAGCACATCGGATATGTTTCGGGAAGCTTACCGCAGGGATTGACCGCACCTGAAAGGATGTCTGCAACCGCGCCTGCGCCTGCCTGACCGCCGAGATATGAGTTGAGAAGAGCGCTTACGCCGTCGTTCCAGGGAAGTGCAACGGGTGAACCGCCTGCAAGAACAACAACAACGTTCTTGTTTACCTTGAGGATTTCTTCAACAAGTCTGTTGTGTGACTCGGGAAGATCCATATGAGTTCTGTCGTAACCCTCTGCTTCGTATTCGTCGGTAAGACCTACGAAAACAACTGCTGTTTCACACTTCTTTGCAAGCTCAACAGCTGCTGCGAGATGGTCTGCATTCTTCTTTGCCTTGCTCTTTTTAAGCTCATAGCCCTGAGCAAACTCAACGGCAAAGCCAACCTTCTGAAGCTCTTCAAGAGCATTGTCAAGCTGAGTGGGGTTGATATGTGAGGAGCCTGCGCCCTGATATCTGGGTGTTCTTGCAAGCTCACCGATAACTGCAATCTTACCGCTCTTTTTGAGAGGAAGAATGCCGTTGTTCTTAAGGAGAACCATTGACTGTGCGGCAACCTTTCTTGCAAAAGGCTGGTCGTCGGCATCGTTATACTGATAGTTTGCCTGCGCACCGTTAACTGCTTTCTTTATAAGATTGAGAACATTTTCTGCTCTTTCGTTGAGAACTGCTTCATCAAGTGCGCCGCTTCTGACTGCATCAACAATCTTCTTTGCGCCTGAGCCCGATGATGAGGGCATTTCAAGGTCGTTACCGTTCTTGAGACCGAGAACTCTGTCGTTTACTGCGCCCCAGTCACTTACAACAACGCCGTCATATCCCCACTCGTCGCGGAGAATTTCAACCTGTGTGTGCTTGTTTTCTGAGCCGTGGAAACCGTTGATTTTGTTGTATGAATTCATTACAGTCCAGGGCTTGCCCTTCTTGACTGCAATTTCAAAAGCTGTGAGATAAATTTCGCGGAGTGCTCTTTCGTCAACAACGGAATCGCAGGTCATTCTGCGGGTTTCCTGGCTGTTTGCGCAGAAATGCTTGAGCGATGTGCCTACACCCATTGACTGAACACCCTGAATGAAGCTTGCGGCAAGCTCGCCTGCAAGCACGGGGTCTTCAGAGAAATATTCAAAGTTTCTGCCGCAAAGAGGTGAACGCTTCATATTGATACCGGGTCCGAGAAGCACGCCGACTTCTTCTTTAAGGCACTTCTTGCCGAGAGCAACACCCATTTCATAAAGAAGCTCGGGGTCCCATGAAGCGGCTGTTGTTGCCGCAGTAGGATAGCTGATTGCGGGAACGCTGTTTGAAAGGCTGTCGCCTTTCTTGCTGTAGTCCTTCTTACGGAGTCCGTGAGGGCCGTCGCACACCATAATTGAGGGGAAGCCGTATTTTTCCATACCCTTGAGGTGCCAGAAATCAGCACCGTCACACATAGCGGCTTTTTCTTCAAGAGTCATCTGTGCGAGAATTTCTTTAACATCTTTCATTGGTAGTCCTCCTTATATATCTATGTTTTCTTCCAAACCTAATATATCATCGGCATTCATGCCGTCGATTTCTTCAACCTTTTTGAGCTTTTTGCGGATTATTTCGTTTCTCTTGTCCGCTTCGTCAAGCGATTTGCCCGCTTCCTCAATTTTCTGCTTTGCCTTCTGAAGCACAACTCCGAATTTGTCGTACTGCACCTTTGCGGCGGCAAGCAGAAGTCTGACCTCGTTTGCTTTCTCGTTGATTGCAACTGCTCTGAAGCCGAGCGAAAGCGAATTGAGAAGTGCGGTTATCGTCGTGGGTCCCGCAAGCATTATGTTGTAGTCCCTCTGTATTCTTTCGGCTATTCCCGTGCGGGACGATGCGATTTCGGCATACAGTCCCTCGGTTGCAAGATAGAGAATTGCATAGGGGGTTGTTGTGGGAACATTGATATACTTTGCAACGGTTTTTGCTTCGCCGAGCACCCTAGCTTCAAGCGCTTTTCTTGCGGCGGCGAGCGCCTCTGCATCAGCGCTGTCCGCTGCATCGCAAAGTCTTATGTAATCTTCCATCGGGAATTTCGAGTCAATGGGAAGATAAGTGATTTTCGAGTTGCCGTCACCTGACGGAATTTTGACCGCAAATTCAACTCTTTCACCCGTTGATGTGCCGCACGCAAAATTGGTTTCGTACATTCCGGGAATTGTCTGGTCAAGGATTGCGCCGAGCTGAACCTCTGCCCAGGTGCCTCTTGCTTTAACGTTGGTAAGCACTCTGTTGAGCGACGTTACGTTTGCGGTAACGCCGTTTGAAAGCTCTTTCATCTCACCGAGCGATTTATAAACATTTTCGAGTCTGTCGGAAACGGTTTTGAATGAGCTGTCAAGCCTCTGCGAAAGCGTTGATGTCAGCTTTTCGTCAACGGTAAGACGCATCTGTTCAAGCTTCTTTTCGTTGCTTTCACGCATACGGTCAACCGCCTCGGTAAGCACTCTGCTCTGCTTTGCACTCTGCTCGAGATTGTCAACCCTGATGCTTTCGATTTTTTCGTTCATATGCGAAAGGCTTGCTGTTGTTTCCATTCTCATATTGTGCTGCGCTGTCTGGTTCTCGCGGCGGCTTCTCTCAAATTCTGCACCGAGCGAGCGTGAAAGCTCGGACACCTTTTCACTCACGGAATCAAGCTTCGCTTCACCTTTGCCTTTATTCTGTTTTGAAATCAGCACAATCAGAAGAATGATTGCAGCCAGAAGAAGAGCAATAATTATGTAATCAGTCATATCGTAACCTCATAATTCACCATTATAATAAGTAATGTTAACATATTTTATATAATTTAGCAATAATATTGAGAAAATTTTATGATGTTATTTATCTTTATTGATATTTGCACGGATTTATGTTAGAATAAACCGACAAAACAAGGAGGTTTCTGCTATGATAGGTATTATCGGCGCAATGCGCATTGAGGTTGAAACAATAAAATCGCTTATGGAAAACAAGCAGCCGCAGACAATAAGCGGAGTTGAATATGTCAGCGGTACACTCCACGGAAAAGAAATAGTTGTTGCCGTCTGCGGTATCGGAAAGGTTGCCGCCGCAATGTGCGCACAGACAATGATAATCAGATATTCACCTGACGTAATCATCAACACGGGTGTCGGCGGAAGCCTCAGCGAAAAGCTGAATATCTGCGACGTTGCAATCGCCGAAAGCCTTGTGCAGCACGACATGGACACCTCTCCCCTCGGTGACCCCGTCGGTCTTATTTCAGGTCTTAACATCATCAACATTCCCTGCGACACTGCGGTTGTTGATAAGCTCGAAAAGTGCGTTGAAGCACTCGGTGAAGTCAAGGCTGTCAGAGGCGTTATAGCTTCGGGCGACCAGTTCATTGCAAGCAGCGAAAAGAAGGATTTTATCAAGAAAAACTTTGATGCAATCGTCTGCGAAATGGAGGGCGCAAGCATCGCGCAGGTCTGCTTCACAAACGGTGTGCCTTTCGGAGTTGTGCGTGCGGTTTCCGACTGCGCTGACGGCTCATCACATATGGATTACGGCGAATTTCTGCCCGCAGCCGCCGCAAATGCCGCAAAACTGATAGAGCTTTTTGTGCAAAAATAAATACCGTTTCCAACCCGCAGACTGATTTTTTTCGGTCTGCGGGTTATTTTATACAAAATCACTCTATATTTTTATAAAATACTCTATAATTTGTTGACATTGGACAAAAGATTTGTTAAAATAAATTGATTATATTTGGAAACAAGGAGGAAATCAAAATGATTGACCAGAAAACCCTTGCTTACATCAATCTTTACGGCGTACTCGGCACCCTTGAAAACCTTTGCGAGCTTGCGCCCGAAGCTTCGGGACTTCTCACAAACAAAAAGCCTCTCTCCATCGGCTTTGAGGTTAAGGGCGGCCCCAGCGCAACAATAACCTTTGCAAACGGCAGATGCCGTATGGAACAGGGTTGTGCAAAATGCGATGTTAAGCTTCCTTTCAGCTCATGCGAAAAATTCAACGGACTCATTGACGGAACAACTACTCCCATCCCCTCAAAGGGCTTCCAGCACATCAAGTTCCTGCTCAATGATTTCACAAAGCTTACTGACCTTCTCACAAAATATATGAGACCCGACCCCGCCGACCTTGAAGACCCCGATTTCTTCAGAATCAGCACATCGCTTATGCTTTACACCATCACCGTTGCAATTGCACAGATCGGTAACAACGATGAAATCGGCAAGTTCTCCGCAGACCATATGGTTGACGGCGAAATTTCGTTCAGCATCAAGGACGGTCCCGCTTCAACAATCAGAGTTAAAAACCACAGACTTCTCGGCATCAAGAAGCCCTGCGAGAATCCCAGAGCAATCATGGAATTCTCAAGCATCGAGCTTGCAAGAGCACTCTTTGACGGCAAGGTCAACGCAATTGCCTGCGTAGGCAGCGGCGACATCGTTATGAGAGGTATGATTTCAATGCTCGACAACCTCAACCGTATTCTTGACAGAGTTGCTCTGTATCTTGCATAAGGAGGAAGAGAAATGAGTATGAAAATCAACACACACGCAAAAAGCGCAGAGCTCTTCCAGAGAGCCGCAAAAGTAATTCCCTCGGGTCTTTACGGCCATCAGGGCCCCGCTGAGGGTTGCTGCATCCCCGTTTCCGCTTATCCCCTCTTCAGCCAGAAGGCTCAGGGTTCATATTTCTGGGATGTTGACGGCAACAAATACATCGACTATATGTGCGCATACGGTCCCAACGTTCTCGGCTACAATGACCCCGACGTTGACAAGGCTGTTATGGAGCAGATGAAGATTGAAAACTGCGTTACAGCTCCCTCAACAAAGATTATCGAGTTCGCAGAGCTTATGGTTGACACCGTTGCTTCCGCTGACTGGGCGTTCTTTGCAAAGAACGGCGGCGACACAACAACCGCTGCTATCATGACTGCAAGAGCAGCCACACACAAGAAGAAAATCATCTTCGTTAACGGTTACTACCACGGTGTTGCACCCTGGTGCCAGAAGATTGACTATCCCGGTGTTATCCCCGAGGATGTAAAGAACAATCTTTATGTTGACTGGAACGACTTTGAGGGTCTTAAGAAGGTTGTTGAAGAAAACGAGGGCGAAATCGCCGCTTTCATTTCAACACCCTATATGCACGGCAACTTCCTTGACAATATTCTTCCTGCAGAAGGCTATTGGAAGAAGGTTCGTGACCTCTGCACAGAAAAGGGCATCGTTCTCATCATCGACGACGTTCGCTGCGGATTCAGACTCGACCTTGCAGGTTCCGACCATTTCTACGGCATCGAAGCTGACCTTATCTGCTTCTGCAAGGCTCTTGCAAACGGCTGGAACGTTTCGGCACTCTGCGGTAAGGATTGGCTCAAGAGCTCAATCAGCGGTCTTTCATACACAGGAAGCTACTGGATGAGCGCCGTTCCCTTTGCAGCTGCAATCGCTTGTATCGAAAAGATGAAGAAGATTGACCTTCCCAAGATCTGCCTTGAAAAGGGCACCATGCTCTGCGACGGTCTCAAGGCTGCTGCCGCAAACAACGGCTTCAATCTCAACGTTTCCGGCGAACCCGCACTTTTCTATCTGATGCTTAAGGATGACGATTCACTTATGCTTCATCAGGAATGGATTGCAGAGGTTGTCAAGAGAGGCGTCTATATGACCAACCACCACAACCACTTCATCAACGCATCACTTTCCGACGAGGATATCAAGCACACCATCGAGGTTGCTGAAGATGCATTCAAGGCTGTACGTAAGAATCATCCCGAGCTGGGCTGATTTCAATTCGGAATCAAAAGCGTAGGAACGCTTTATTTACAGTTTCACAAACCTAAATAACATCCAGCAACCTATGATTAAATCGAGATACAAAGATTGATGAGATGATTTTTCGTCGGATTGTTCCGAAACCGCAGGCAATACTTTGTGTATTAACGAGGATTTCGGGGCAAAAACGGCGGAAAATAATCCATCAGGGTTTGTATTGGAGATTTAAGAACCGGTTGCAAAAAACAAGGAGGAATTCTTTATGGCATTAACCAAGCAGGAATGGCTTGAGCTTGAAAAACAGGCTTATGAACTGCGTAAGCTCTGCCTTGACACAACCTATTGGGCAGGCAGCGCACACATCGGCGGCGGTATGAGTGTTATGGATATGCTCGCCATTCTTTATTACAAGTATATGAAGTATGATGTTGCCAACCCCCAGTGGGAAGACAGAGACCGCTTCATTCTCAGTAAGGGTCACGCAGGCGTTGCGCTTGCAAGCCTTGTTTGTCACGTTGGCTTTGACGACAAAGAAAAGCTCAAGACATTCAACCTGAGCAACTCAACAATGGGTATTCACCTTGACTCAAACAAGGTTAAGGGTATCGACGCATCAACAGGTTCACTCGGTCACGGTCTTTCAATCGCTCTCGGAACAGCTCTTGCAGCAAAGGTTCTCGGCAAGGATTACAAAACATACTGTATCCTCGGCGACGGCGAATGCGACGAAGGCTCAAACTGGGAAGCAGGTATGGCTGCATCTCACTTCAAGGCTGACAACCTCATCTCATTTGTTGACCGCAACAAGTGCATGATCGACGGCAGAACAGAAGATGTTATGAAGCTTGAACCCCTTGCAGACAAGTGGCGTTCATTCGGCTTCATCGTTAAGGAAGTTGACGGTCATAACTTCAACGAGCTTGCAGAAGCAATCGACTTCGCACTCGAAAACAAGGGCGCACCCGTTATGATTATCGCTGACACAATCAAGGGCTGCGGCGTTGACTATATGGAAGACGATTACAAGTGGCATTACGGCGCACTTAACGAAGAAAAATATGAGCTTGCAAAGGCAAGCCTTGAAAAACACTATGCAAAACGCGTTGCTCGCGCAGAAAAGGAGGGCATCTGATTATGGCAGGCGGATTAACCTATACAGCTACCGAATCAACAGCTTTCTCAACAGCTGAGATTTACGGAAAGGCTCTCTGCGAGCTTGGCGAAAAGCATCCTGAGGTTGTTGCTCTCACAGCTGACCTCGGTAAATCAACAAAAATCGGTATGTTCGGCGACAAGTTCCCCGACAGATACTTCAACGTAGGTATTGCAGAACAGAATATGTTCGGTATGGCAGCAGGTATGGCAAGAGCAGGTCTTGTTCCTTTCCTTTCAACCTTCTCGGTTTTCGCTTCTCTCAGAAGTGCTGACCAGCTTCACACCGACATCTGCTATCAGAACGTAAACGCAAAAATCATTGCTACCCATGCAGGCACATCCTTCGGTCAGGCGGGTTCAACTCACCACGCTATCTGCGATATGGCAGTTGCACGTTCAATCCCCAACCTCACCGTTATCTGCCCTGCAGACGGTCTTGAAACTTATAATGCAGTTCACGCTGCATATGATAACTTCGGACCTTACTACATCCGTATCAACAGAGGCTTTGACCGTGTTCTTTATGACACCACAGACTATGGCTTCGAAGTTGGTAAGGCTGTTACAATCAACGAAGGCTCCGACATCACAATCATCGCTTGCGGCTCCTGCGTATTCCAGGCATATCAGGCTGCAAAGTTCCTTGAAACAAACGACGGTCTCAAGGTAAGAGTTCTCAATATGCACACCATCAAACCCATCGACAAGGAAGCAATTGTCAAGGCAGTTATGGAAACCCGCCGCATCATCACAGCTGAAGACCACAACATTCTCGGCGGTCTCGGTTCAGCTGTTGCAGAAGTTATTGTTGAGGCAGGTAAGGGTTGCGCATTCAAGCAGCTCGGTATCCCCGATAAGTTCGCACCCATCGGTCTTCACGAAGACATTATGTCAACTCTCGGCATCGACCAGAACGGCATTATTGCAGCAGTACGCGAAGTTATGGGTAAGGACTTCGAACTCGATGACGACTGGGACGACGAAGTATAATCTGAGTTCTTTTCACTTTCTCGTTCGGTCGTGTATAGAAATACACTTCCCTCATTGCGAAAGCGAAAATAATCTTAAACACAGTCTCCCTTAAAATACCGAAAGGAATGATTTATATGGCTTCGAGAGAAGACTTTTTGACCAATAAAATTTTCCTTTGTGCGGTTCTTCCCCTTATCAAGACAATCGCTGCCGATGACCCCAAGCTTGCAAAGAAATTTGAGCATGCTCACGCGGTTATTCAGGTAAGCGCAAAGGATCCCGACGCTCCCGACGGAAAGTTTTCAACACATTTCGTTGTTAACAGCGGCGAATGGACCTGCCATACAGATAAGGTTGCAACCAATGCTCATATTGAGCTTGAATTCAAGAGCATTGAAACAATGAACGCCTTCTTCAAAGGAAAAATCGGCCCCTCAACGCTTCCCGCAATGAGAGGCGTCACAAAGAAACCCGCTGTTTTCGCAGCATTTATGATGACACTCCTCAAAATGTCATCGCTTCTTACCGCCACTCAGGCTCCCGAAGACGAGGAAACCAAGAAGCTGCTTGTAAAGTGCTATTTCTATCTGCTCTCAACAGGTATCAGCACCCTCAACAAGCACGGTCACGAAGAAATTCACAACTGGACTCTCAAGAGCCCCGACCGTGTTTATGCATGGGCAGTTAACGGACATCCCGAAATTTCTGCTTACATCCGCATCAAGGCAGGTAAGTCAAAGGCAGGCAGAGGCGTTTACAAGCGTGCTCTCCCCTTCTTCACAATGCGTTTCGACTCACTCGACAGCGCACTCGGAATTCTTATGGGCACAGCCGATATGCTTGAATTCACAAAGGAAAGCAAGCTCATTATGGACGGCGCACCCGAATTCGGCGCACAGATCGGCGACTACATGTTGAAGGTCGGCGACTACGCAAGATAAACAGCATAAAAATAACGGTTTGCAAAGGAAATTTCCCTTGCAAACCGTTTTGTTTTTATTGGGCACTGGTGAAACCCGTCCTTAATTCCGAATTCCGCATTACGAATTCCGAATTAAAAATCACTTTTTATATTCAAAAGTCTGCGGTGCTTCAAGTGCCTTGAGATATCTTCTGCACTCTTCCTTTGCCTTTTCAAGGTCAAGGTCAAGATAGTTGCCGCATTCCTTTCTTGTGTTGCCGAAAACCTCGCCCTCATAGGCAATGATGTCGGCAAGAATTTTCTTGGTTATATCAAGGATTTTCTCGTTGTCCGCATTGCGCACAAGCAGATAAAATCCCGTGCGGCATCCCATAGGTCCGAAGTAAATGACATCGTCCTTGATTTCGGAATTTCTCACAAATGTTGCAAACATATGCTCAACGCTGTGTGCGGTTGTTGTGTCCATAAAATCGCCGCCGTTGGGCACTCTTGTTCTCATATCGTAGGTTGTGATGTCGCCGTCAATTCTTGAAACGTAAATGCCCTCTGTCAGCAAATCATGGTCAACCGTGAAGCTTGTTATTCTGTTCATTTTTTCTTTCCTTTCTTCTTTTATGTAACGCAACAATCAACGACCACAGCGGTAAAACATAGAGGAAAACTGCGGTCAGCATCGATGCGGTCGGTGCACCCGCCGATGTCAGCGGCACAGACCCCGCTATCGACCACGGAACGAGAGGCGAAACAACCACCGCCGTGTTTTCGAGATTCATTGCCGCTTCTTCTTTGTTTTTCTCGTCGCCCTCGCAAAGCTGATGCGTAAGAATAATTGCAAGCGTCTGATTGCAGGCAATCAGCGATGTCAGTGATGAAGTAAGAAGCGTTGCGCCGAAGGGTGTTATTTTTTTGCTTAATGTGAATATTTTTGATTTGAGCGAATTCAGAAGTCCCGTTGCGGCAAAAATGCCCGAATATGCCGACGAAAGGCAGACAATCGCAGTTGCGTTAAGCATCGAAACAAGTCCGCCGCCGTTCATCATACGGCTCAGGTCCGCATTTTTTGCCTCAAAGCCCATGATAACGGTCTTAAGGAAATGCAAAATTTCAACATCCTGAACCGTAACCGCAATAATCATCGCCGAAACAAGGCTTGCAAGCATTGCATATCTCGTTTTTATTTTTAAAAGTGAAAAAGCGAGAATGACAACCGCCGGAACAACCGAAAGCCAATGTAGACTGAATTCCCTTGAAAACATTGTTTTCAAATCGGGCGCATCGCCGCCTCCGCCTGCAAAAAAGCCGAGAACCACATACACAACGCAGGTGATTATGAAAGGCACAAATGCCGTGCGGAACATATTTTTGATGTTCTTGAAAATATCGGTTTTTGTAAGCTCGGAAACAAGCAGCGCACTCGTTGAAACGGGCGAACATCTGTCGCCGAAAAGTGAACCCGCAAGCATCGCGCCGCCGACAATAGCGGGATTCATTCCCATTGATTTTGCCATCGTCAGACAAATGACACCCATCGTTGCCGAAGTGCCGAAAGACGTTCCCATAAGGAACGAAACAAGGCAGTTGAGCAAAAATGTCATCAGCACGAAAATTTCGGGACTGATAAAGTCAATCGCCGAGCAGATTATGAACGAAATTGTTCCGCTTGAACGCCACGAAGCGGTCAGAAGACCGATAAGCAGAAAGTTTATCAGAATGTTTTTCGAGGTTTTTATTCCGTCAGAAACCATTTTGAATATTGACTTGAAGCTGTGCTTTTTCAGTTTGGCATAAGCACAGAAAATTGCCAGCCCCGCCACAAGAGCATAAAGCACGGAAGCATCAAGAATAACGCACACCGTCAACGCAAGGCAAAAAAGAAATAACGCAAGAAATTCCATAAAACACGACCAAATTTATTAAAGATTTCACAAAAACTCCCTCAGTCCTTCGGACAGCTCCCTCTTGAGGGAGCCGTAACAGTTGGTTTCTGCTATGCCAAAAGTCAGCTGTTTCATTCGCCTCCCTTTCAGGGGAGGTGGAGAGCGCAGCGAGGCGGAGGGGTTAATAATGTTTTGAAATAAAAATCGGCGCAGAAAAACTCCACACCGATTATATATCAACTTATTTGATTTTTCAAGACTTAATAAAATCAGGTAGGGCGGGATACCCTCATCCCGCCGCAAACTTTCCGTTTTCAAACGTATATTACCAATCGAGGGACAAATAATACGGACCTGCGTTTGAGCTGTTGTGTCCGCAACAGCCTGAAACAATATATCTTATCTTCTGCGTTTGGTCATTATATGCCGCAACAGCAAAAGAATAACTGATGCGTCCCCAGTTTTTTATTACAAATTCATCTCTGAAGTTTTTGTAATCAATTTCATCTGTTCCCGTGTATCCATCAAGCAAATCTTTGCGGTCTTCGATAAAACTTACGTGTCTTTTGTAATAAATGCAAGTCCATTTTCCTCTTTGGACAGTGATGATTCCTTGCGAGAGTTCGTTTTTGGCTTTTCGATATTCTTCATCGGGTAATGACCATTCGGCACAAACATCATAAGACTCATACCAATAATCATTGTCACAAGTGTATCTGTAAAAATATTTCGTTGTATAAGAATAGTCGGTGCCGTGCAGTCCTTTTTTGTGATTAATTGCACTGTCGGGTATTTTTGCAGGAAAAAATCTGCATTCTCTTTCAAGCTCTTCTTTCGGCCATTCATCAAACACCAAATAGTTATCGGGGTTGACGGTTTGCGAATAAACGGGTTGTGCAAACACGCCGATAAGAGAGAAAAAAATTGATGCCAATCCGCAAAACACCGTAATGGCAGTAAATATTACAGACAGCCGTTTCAATGTTTTTCTGTTTTTAACCAACACATATCGCCCTGTGTTCAACCGTATGATTAATGCACAGAGAAGTATAGTAACAAACCATCCGATATGAAACAGCAAAACGGAGATACCGTTTTTAGAAATGCAAGGATAACGGTAATTAAAGGTGTTCAGGCAAATTAAAATTAGAGCGTAAACAGAAACTGCGATCTGGAGACTTGCAAATGTTATGAACAGATATTTTGTGATTTTTTCTTTCGGTGTCAGCTTTATATCCTCCCTCGGCACTTCTTTTTTCTCAACCTCTGCTGAAAGCGATTCGCAGATTATTTCGAGGGTCACTTCTTCATCAAACGAAATTCCTTTGAGCTTTTCAACAATCTGTGTTTCGTGTGCGATGTTGTTTTCGGTCTGCTCAATAAATTTTTCAACAACATCCTTTGCGGTTGATTTGTCATCAACCATACTCCTGATGTCGGAAATCGAAAACCCCGCTTTTCTGAGCACGGCAACATTTTTCAACCGTTCAACATCGCTTTCCGAAAAATCAATGCTCTTTCTTCCGCTATAGGATTCATCTATGCTCGGCACAACCAGACCTTCGTCTATATATAGCCTCACCGCTCTGTCGGTCAGTCCCGTTTTTTCAATTACTTCCTTAATTTTCATAAAACTGACCTCCTTTCAGCATAAAATTAACATTTAACCCAAGGTAAATGTCAAGGGAAAAGCGAAAAATTTTTGCATATCAACATACAATCAGCCGTCGCAGACCCTTAATTCCGAATTACGCATTACGAATTCCGAATTGATTATACATCATTTTGATACGCCGTTTCAATAATTTCTGCATAAACACCCGTTTTCCGCCTCAATATGTAAATAGTTACTAAAAACGCAATCTAAATTTTATATAAGTTTTCTTAAAAATATATGGAAATTTGTTTTTGCATCTGTTATAATCATTAGTGGCTAAGTCTGTATTTTTCAGAAAAGCCGCTTAAATATGTTTATAATTATATATGGAGGTAGATCCCAATGTACAAGTATGTTTATTTGTTCTCCGAAGGCGACGCTTCAATGCGTAACACCCTCGGCGGCAAAGGCGCAAACCTTGCAGAAATGACAAAGATCGGTCTTCCCGTTCCCCAGGGCTTCACAATTTCAACTGAAGCTTGCACAAAGTACTATGAGGACGGCAAGAAGATCAACGATGAAATCCAGGCTCAGATCATGGAATACATCGTTAAGATGGAAGAAGTTACCGGCAAGAAGTTCGGTGACAAGGAGAATCCTCTCCTCGTTTCAGTTCGTTCAGGTGCTCGTGCTTCAATGCCCGGCATGATGGACACAATCCTTAACCTCGGTCTCAACGAAGAAGTTGTTG
>JAZTZD010000016.1:0-4805 GCA_045637305.1 Acutalibacteraceae bacterium | reverse complement strand
AGATGCACGTCAAAAACAAGCGAAGTGTGTTTTCTGATTGCCTTGATAACGGGTGCGCCGAAGGTGATGTTGGGAACGAATTTTCCGTCCATAACATCAAGGTGCAGATAGTCCGCACCGCCTTTTTCCATTCTTGCGCTTTCGCTTCCGAGACAAGAAAAATCGCTTGCAAGCACCGACGGTGAAATCTTTATCATATTTTTCCTTCCTTTCGGACAGAATTGGGCATTTTAAATCTATTATATTATATCATTTTTACTTTACAAGGTCAACAAAGATAAAATAAGTTTACATTTAATTTATAAAATATTTTTAATAAATAACACTTTACAAATTGCTGTTTTTGTTGGATAATATAGGGTGATATTCAACAATGTAAAAGAGGAAAGAAAATGAAAGAGAAAAACAGCACAATGCAAAAAAACATTGCACTCATCAAACGCTTTTTTCCCTATCTGAGAAAGCATCTGGGAACAGAGCTTTGCGTTCTTCTGTGTGCATCGGTTTCGGCGGGATGCGAAATCATTCTGCCTCTGATTGTCAGAATGATAACCGACAGAAGCGCCGTTGACCCCTCAAGCATTACCTTTGAGCTGATTGGAATTATCGCTGTTTCCTACATCATAATCAGAGCAGCTGACAGTTTCGCAAGCTACTGTCAGTCATATTGGGGTCATCAGATGGGCACAAAAATCGAAAATGCAATGCGTGAGGATATGTTTGACCATCTTCAGAAACTCTCGTTTTCATTTTTTGACAACACAAAAACAGGTCAGCTTATGAGCAGAATGACATCGGACCTTTTCGATGTTGCCGAATGGTCTCACCATTTCCCTGAAATGATTCTTATGACCGTTGTAAAATTCATTGCAAGCTTTTATATCTTTGCAACAATGGATATCCGCTTTGCAATCGCGATTTTCGTGCTGATGCCGTTTATGATTATCCTCACGAAGAAATCCCGAACAAAAATGCGCGATGCTTTCCGTGAGGGCAGACATCAGACGGGTGAAATCAACGCAAGACTCGAAGACAGCCTTCTCGGCGTGCGCGTTGTCCGTTCTTTCACAAACGAAGAGACCGAAAGAGAAAAGTTTATGGAAGGCTGTAAAGGATATGTTGATATCCGCAACCGCACCCATAAATATATGTCGCAGTTCCACGCAACCGTTAAACTCATTGACGGCACAACCTATATTGCGGTTATCGCGCTGGGTGCAATCCTTATGAAAAAAGGCATCACCTCATCGGGCGACTTTGCCGCAAGCCTTCTTCTTATTTCAACTCTTCTCGGTTCAATCAGAACAATCGTTGATTTCAGCGAGCAGTTCAGCCGAGGAATAACGGGCGTTGAACGTTTTGCTCAGATTATGGAGGAAAAACCTGACATCGTTGACAGCGAAAATGCGGTTGAAATCACAGATGTCAAGGGCGAAATCGAGTTCCGCAACGTCACATTCAGCTATATCAAGGGCGAAAAAGAAATTCTCCACAATCTCAATCTGCATCTTGCAAAGGGCGAAAATCTTGCACTTGTCGGTCCGAGCGGCGGCGGCAAAACAACACTTTGCAACCTCATTCCGAGATTTTACGAACCTGAAAGCGGCGAAATCCTGCTTGACGGTATGAACATAAAGGATATAACTCTCCATTCGCTTCGCTCCAACATCGGCGTTGTTGCTCAGGATGTTTACCTCTTCTCGGGCACAATCCGTGAGAATATCATCTACGGCAAGGCAGATGCAACGGATGAGGAAATCTTTGAGGCTGCAAAAAAAGCAGGCGCCCACGATTTCATTTCCGCACTCCCCAACGGATATGACACCTATGTCGGAGAAAGAGGCGTCAAGCTTTCGGGCGGACAGAAACAGAGAATCTCAATCGCAAGAGTTTTCCTCAAGAATCCCCCCGTGCTTCTGCTTGACGAAGCAACCTCGGCGCTCGACAACGAAAGCGAAAAGCTTGTTCAGGAATCCCTTGAACGTCTTGCCAAGGGCAGAACAACGCTCACCATCGCCCACCGTCTGACAACAATCAGGAATGCCGACAAAATCATTGTTCTCACCGAAAACGGCATTGCCGAGCAGGGCTCACACTCCGAGCTTATGCAAAAAGGCGGAATCTACAGCAATATGTACAATATGTACGCAGTGATGTAAAAATAAAAATTAAAAATATAAAGGAATGAACCACTATGCTTAAAAACATCTCCCCCATTCTTTCACCCGAGCTTCTGAAGATTCTTATGGAAATGGGTCACGGCGACGAAATCGTTATCGGTGACGGCAATTTCCCCGCAGCTTCAATCGCTCAGAGACTTATCCGCCTTGACGGTCACGGTGTCAACGAAATTCTTGAGGCTGTTCTCAAGCTTATGCCCCTTGACACTTATGTTGACGCACCCGTTGCTCTTATGGATAACGGCGATGCTTCAAATCCCCCTCCCATCTGGGCTGAATACAAAAAGACTGTTACCGCTGAAGAAGGCGACAAAAACTTCGAGCTTGTTGAGCGTTTTGCTTTCTATGACAGAGCAAAGAAGGCTTATGCGGTTATCGCAACAGGCGAAACAGCAATTTATGCAAACATTATTCTCAAAAAGGGTGTTGTTCAGTGATTAAACGAGTATTAGCCATCGACTTCGGCGCATCAAGCGGCAGAGCCATTCTCGGCACCTTTGACGGCAATAAAATCTCGCTTGAAGAGGTACACCGCTTCTCAAATGACCCCGTAAAAATCGGCGACACAATGTATTGGGATGTTCTGCGTCTTTTCCACGAAATCAAGCAGGGCATTGTCAAGGCAAAGCAGGTCGGCGACTTCGACAGCATCGGTATCGACACCTGGGGTGTTGACTTCGGTCTGATTGACGAATTCGGCTGCCTTCTTGAAAACCCCGTGCATTACCGCGACGAAAGAACAAAGGGTCTCATCGAAGAATGCGCACAGACCGTGCCCAACTCCGAATTTTACGGCAGAACGGGCATTCAGTTTATGGAGCTTAACACGGTTTATCAGCTCTATGCCCTCAAAAAATACAGACCTCATATGCTCGAGAGAGCAGATAAAATTCTCTTTATGCCCGACCTTTTCGGTTATCTTCTCACAGGCAAAATGACAACCGAATATTCAATCGCAACAACCTCGCAGATGGTTGATCTGAAAACGAAAAAGTGGGCAACCGGTCTTCTTGACCGTCTCGGAATCCCCTCACGTCTTCTTTGCGAAATCGTTCCCTCAGGCACGACTCTCGGCAAGGTAAGAGAGGATATCTGCACAGAATGCGGCATTCCTGAGGTTGACGTTATCAGCGTTTGCGGTCACGACACGCAGAGTGCAATCACCGCAATTCCCGCAGAAAGCGACGATTTCGCTTTCCTTTCAAGCGGCACCTGGTCGCTTTTCGGAACAGAACTCAGAGAGCCCATCGTTGACGAAAAATCAATTGCAATGAATGTCACAAACGAGGGCGGCTACGGTTCTTCCGTCGGCTTCCTCAAAAACATAATCGGTCTGTGGCTCATTCAGGAAAGCCGCCGTCATTGGAACAGACACGGCAACAACTATTCCTACGCAGACCTCGAAAAGCTTGCTCTTGCAGCAGAGCCTTTCAAGTGCTTCATCGACCCCGATGCTCCCGAATTCGTGCCTCACGGCAACATTCCCGAAAGAGTGCGCGAATACTGCCGCAAAACCAATCAGGCAGTTCCCGAAAGCGTTGGCGAGGTTATGAGATGCATCTATGAAAGCCTTGCGATGAAATACCGTCTGACCCTTGATAATCTTGAGGATTGCACAGGCAAGACCTATCCCGCAATCCACGTTATCGGCGGCGGAACAAAGGACACTCTTCTTTGCAAAATGACCGCTTGCTCGTGCGGCAGAGAGGTTATCGCAGGTCCGATTGAAGCAACGGTTCTCGGCAACATCTGCGTTCAGCTTCTTGCGTGCGGCGCAATTGCAAATGTTGAAGAAGCAAGAAAAATTGTCCGTGAAAGCGAAAACACCGCTCTTTACACTCCCGAAAACGCATCCGAATGGAACGCGGCTTACGAGAGATTCAAGGCGGTTGTAAAATAAAAAAATAAATTCACCATAACAGAAAGGATTGATACATTATGGCAAAAAGCAGACTTATCGGCGATTATCCCGTTATCGGTATTCGCCCCACAATCGACGGCAGAAGAGGTCCCCTCAAGGTAAGAGAGTCTCTTGAAGAGCAGACAATGAACATGGCTAAAACCGCAAAGGCTCTTTTTGAGGAAAACCTCCGCTATTCAAACGGCGAACCCGTAAAGGTTGTTATCGCTGACACAACCATCGGCAGAGTTGCTGAAGCAGCAGCTTGTGCAGCAAAGTTCAAGAAGGAAGGCGTTGACATCACTCTTACCGTTACACCCTGCTGGTGCTACGGCTCAGAAACAATGGATATGGATCCCAACACAATCAAGGGTGTATGGGGCTTCAACGCAACAGAGAGACCCGGTGCTGTTTATCTTGCATCTGTTCTCGCTGCACACGCACAGAAGGGTCTTCCCGCATTCGGCATCTACGGTCACGAAGTTCAGGATGCTGACGACACAACAGTTCCCGATGACGTTAAGGAAAAGCTTCTCCGCTTCGCAAGAGCAGCTGTTGCAGTTGCAACAATGAAGGGTAAGAGCTATCTTCAGATTGGCTCAATCTGCATGGGTATTGCAGGTTCATCAATCGACCCCGATTTCATCGAAGAATATCTCGGCATGAGAGTTGAATCGGTTGACGAGGTTGAAGTTATCCGTCGAATGTCAGAGGGCATCTATGAC
>JAZTZD010000015.1:0-12598 GCA_045637305.1 Acutalibacteraceae bacterium | reverse complement strand
TACACCCAGCTTCAGGACACCTTCGGCGTAATTATGATTGCGCTCGTAAACGGTGAACCCAAGCAGCTTTCGCTTAAAGAAACACTTTCGCATTACATCAAGTTCCAGGAAGAGGTTATCCTCCGCAGAACAAGATATGACCTCAAAAAGGCTCAGGAGAGGGCACATATCCTCGAAGGCTTGATGACTGCGCTTGATTATATCGATGAAGTAATCGAAATCCTCAAGAAGTCAAAGAGCATTGCAGAAGGTAAAGAAGCTCTTATGAACCGCTTCGGTCTTGATGAAATTCAGGCTCAGGCTATCGTTCAGATGCGTCTGGGTCAGTTGACGGGTCTTGAAAGAATCAAGATTGAAGAAGAACTTGCCGCACTCAGAGAAAAGATTGCGGAATTTCTGGATATACTTAACAGTGATACCAAGGCTCTTCAGATTGTCAAGGAAGAAGCAATGGTAATCAGAGATAAGTTTGCCGATGACAGAAGAACTGAAATCGTCAATGTTTCGGGCGAGGTTGATATTGAAGACCTCATTCCCGAGGAAACCTGCGTTTACACACTCACAAATATGGGTTATATCAAGAGAATTCCCATGGCAGAGTATAAGTCGCAGAACAGAGGCGGCAGAGGTGTCAAGGGTCTCACACGCAGAGAAGAGGATATTGTTAAAACAATGTTCACCTGCTCAACCCACGACTACATTATGTTCTTCACAACCAGAGGCAGAGCATACAGACTCAAGGGATATGAAATTCCCGAGGGTTCACGCCAGAGCAAGGGTATGAATATCGTTAACCTTCTTCCGCTTGAAGAGGGCGAGCGCGTTTCCGCAATGATAAGAGTTCCCGATTTCGGAAGCGGAGAATATTACCTCTGTATGGCAACCAAAAACGGCATTATCAAGCGTACAGAGCTTGATGCATATAAGAACATCCGCAAGAACGGTGTTATCGCAACCAACCTTGACGATGATGACGAGCTTGCATGGGTAAAACTCACCGAGGGTCACGATAAGCTCATCCTTGCAACAAAGAAGGGTATGAGCATTGCGTTTGAAGAAACGGGCGCAAGAGCAATCGGCAGAACCGCAAGAGGCGTTAAGGCAATTGAGCTTAAGGACGGCGACTGCGTTGTCGGCATGGATATTCTTGCCGAGGGCAAGAAGGTTCTCACCGTCAGCGAAAAGGGTAACGCAAGACTCAGCGAGATTGATAACTACAGAATTCAGTCCAGAGGCGGTAAGGGTCTTACCAACTATCACGTTGACAAGAACGGCGATGTTGCCGTAATCGAGGTTGTTGACCCCGCAAACGACCTTATGCTTATTTCTTCGGACGGTATCATCATCAGAATTCCCATGGGCGGAGATAAGGGAATCAGACTTTGCGCAAGACCTTCAAAGGGCGTAAGAGTTATGAAGATTAACGAGGGCGAACGCCTTGTTACCGCTGTTTCCGTTCCTAAGGATGAGGACGAGCCTGCAACACCCGTTGAGGATGACGGCGAAGACGTTCAGACCGAGGAAACACCCGCAGAAGAATAAAAATTTTTTCTGTCAGGTACTTGCCATATAAGATATTATTTGATATTATAGAACAAATACCACGATTTTTGAACAAAATTGAGAAGGGAGACACTTATGAACATTGCTCTGATTGCACACGACGCAAAAAAAGAACTTATGACACAGTTTTGCATAGCCTATTGCGGCATTCTCAGCAGACACACTCTTTTTGCAACGGGCACAACAGGTAAGATGATTGCCGAGGCAACAGGTCTGGAGATTATCAGATTCTTAAGCGGTGCTCAGGGCGGAGACCAGCAGGTTGCATCAAGTATTGCGTGCGATGAAATTGACCTTGTGCTCATTTTCAGAGACCCGCTGACAGCGAAGCCTCACGAGCCCAATGAAGCAACTCTTCTGCGCCTTTGTGATGTTCATAACGTTCCCGTTGCAACAAATATAGCAACCGCAGAAGCGCTCATCCATTCTCTCGCAAGAGGAGACCTCGACTGGAGAGAAATCGCTCATCCAAGAAAATAAGGGGTTGGCCCCGAGTTAAAGAAATCAGATTTCACGGGACCGTCATCAAAGACGGTCCCATTCATTTTTTTAAAAGTAAGGAAGAAATGTTATGGCACTTGTAACAAAAGCCATTAAGGGCACTCAGGATATTCTGCCCTCAGAGGTTTATAAAAATCAGTTTATCGAGAGCACAATGCTTGAAATTGCCGAAAAATTCGGCTTCAGAGAGCTTCGCACTCCCGTTTTTGAGCATACAGAGCTTTTCCAGAGAGGTGTCGGCGAAACAACCGACGTTGTTCAGAAGGAAATGTACACCTTCAACGATAAGGGCGAGCGTTCAATCACTCTTCGTCCCGAGGGCACCGCAGGTGCGGTAAGAGCTTTCCTTGAACACGGACTTTTCAATGAAGCTCTGCCCCAGAAATTCTGCTATGTTCTCAACTGCTACCGCTACGAGAAGCCTCAGGCTGGCAGATGGAGAGAATTCCAGCAGTTCGGCGTTGAAATGCTCGGTGCGGCACATCCCGCAGCCGATGCGGAAATTATTTCGCTTGCAAACGAAATTTTTGCATTCCTCGGCGTTGAAAATCTCCGCCTTGAGCTTAACTCAATCGGATGCCCCGAATGCAGAAAGAATTATCATAATGCCCTCAAGGAATATTTTGAGGCAAAGAAAGAAAATCTCTGCCCCACCTGTCTTGAAAGACTCGGCAAGAATCCTATGAGAATTCTTGATTGCAAGAGTCCCATCTGCAAGGAAATTTCAGAGGGTGCTCCCGCAATTCTCGATTATATCTGTGACGATTGCTCGGCACATTTCGAGAGCGTCAAGAAGTATCTTGACAAAATGAACATTGAATATATTGTCAATCCCCGTATCGTAAGAGGACTTGACTACTATACACGCACTGTTTTTGAGTTTGTTTCAACCGATATCGGTGCGCAGGGCACCGTATGCGGCGGCGGAAGATATGACGGACTTGTTGAAGAGCTCGGCGGTCCTCACACTCCCTCGCTCGGCTTTGCACTCGGCACAGGCAGACTTCTTATGCTTATGGCGGCTCAGGGCATCGAAATTCCCAAGCCCAACGGCTGTGACATCTACATTGCACCCATGGGTGAAAATGCATCCTATGAAGCAGCGGCAATCACCGCAGACCTGCGTGCAAACGGTGTGAGTGCACAGACCGATGTTGTGGGCCGTTCACTCAAGGCGCAGATGAAATATGCCGATAAAATCGGTGCAAAATATACTATCGTTCTCGGTGACAACGAAATTGAGAACGGCAAGGCAAACCTCAAGAATATGGATAACGGCGAAATCACCGAGGTTGAACTTGCGGACCTCGCCGAGAATTTTATGAATTTCCTTGTTCAGCAGGCAACTCTTTCCCTTGCGGAAAGCCTTGATGTTGAAGGTGTTGACCTCTCGTCAATCCTCGGCAGTATTTAAATATCGAAATCAAAGGAAGATAAATTTATGGATTTTATGACAGGACTTAAAAGAACAGATTATTGCGGTAATCTGCGAGCATCCGATGTCGGAAGAACAGTTACCGTTGCAGGCTGGGTTCAGAGACAGAGAGACCTCGGCGCACTTATTTTCATCGATCTTAGAGACAGAGAGGGCATCGTTCAGCTCGCTTTCGACGAATCAACCGCAAAGGATATCTTCGAAAAGGCTTCATCGGCAAGAAGCGAATATGTTCTTATGGCTCAGGGCAAGGTGCGTGAGCGTTCCGCAAAGAACACCGAAATTCCCACGGGTGAAATCGAAATCGAAGTAACAGACCTCCGTGTGCTTTCAAAGAGCGAGACTCCTCCCTTTGAAATCATCGAGGATTGCCAGACAGCGGAGCTTACAAGACTCAAGTACCGCTATCTTGACCTTCGCAGACCCGACCTTCAGAAGAACATTCTTCTTCGCCACAAGATAACAAAAATCACAAGAGACTATTTTGACGATAACGGCTTTATCGAGATTGAAACACCCATTCTTATCAAGTCAACTCCCGAGGGCGCAAGAGACTATCTTGTTCCCAGCCGTATTCATAAGGGCAAATTCTATGCTCTTCCCCAGTCACCCCAGCTTTATAAGCAGCTTTCAATGGTTGCGGGATTCGACAGATATATGCAGATTGCCCGTTGCTTCCGTGACGAGGACCTCAGAGCAGACCGTCAGCCCGAATTCACTCAGATTGACCTTGAAATGTCATTCGTTGATATGGAAGATGTTCTTGCAATCGGCGAAGGCTATATGGAAAGAGTTTTCCGCGAGGCACTCGGCGTTGAAATTCCTCTTCCGCTTCCCAGACTCACATATAAAGAGGCTATGGAGCGCTACGGCAGCGACAAGCCCGATACCCGCTACGGTATGGAGATTTATGACCTCACAGATACCGTGCGAAACTGCGGCTTCGGTGTTTTCACAGGTGCAATCGAAGCAGGCGGCAGCGTAAGAGGTATCACAGCGAAAAATGCTGTCAATATTCTCACAAGAAAAGAAATCGACAAGATTACAGAAGCTGCAAGAGGCATCGGCGCAAAGGGTCTTGCCTGGGTAAGAATGAATGAGGACGGCACATACAGTTCATCATTCGCAAAGTTCCTTACCGAGGAAGAGATGGCGGCTGTGCTTGAAAAGGCAGACGCAAAGGCAGGCGACGTTGTTCTCATCATCGGCGACGGCAAGAATTCACTTGTTCTTTCCGTTCTCGGCGCACTGCGTCAGCTTGTTGCCAAAAAACTTGACATTATTCCAAATAATAAATATAATCTTCTTTGGATAACCGAATTCCCGTTCTTTGATTGGGATGAGGATGCTCAGCAGTATGTTGCAATGCATCATCCGTTCACCTCACCCATGGACGAATGCCTTGATTATCTTGAAACAGATAAGGGTCAGGTAAGAGCAAAGGCATATGACCTTGTTCTCAATGGCGTTGAGCTTTGCTCGGGTTCAATCAGAATCACAAATCCCGACCTTCAGGCAAGAATTTTCTCGCTTCTCGGTCTCAGCGACGAGGAAGCACACGCAAAATTCGGATATCTTCTTGATGCATTCAAATACGGCGCACCGCCCCACGGCGGAATGGGCATCGGTCTTGACAGACTTGTTATGCAGATGCTCGGCTGTGAGTCACTCAGGGATGTTATTGCATATCCTAAAGTGCAGAATGCAAGCGAGCCGATGACAGACTGCCCCGCAGTTGTTGACGGCGTTCAGCTCAGCGACCTCGGTATCGCAATTTCAGCTGAAGAATAATAATTTAGCGCATTATTCCACTTTTCATAAACAGAAAGGATAGATTCATATGGCAAGAGTTTACAACTTCTCAGCAGGTCCCTCAATGCTTCCCGAAAGCGTGCTCAACAGAGCAGCGGCAGAAATGCTTGATTACAAAGGAAGCGGGCAGTCTGTTCTTGAGATGTCACACCGCTCGAAGGTTTATGAAGAAATCATTTTCGGTGCAAACAACCTTTTCAGAGAGGTTATGAATATTCCCGAAAACTATAAGATTATCTTCTGCCAGGGCGGAGCTTCAACCCAGTTTGCCGCTATCCCTCTGAACTTCCTTAACGGCAGCGGAAAGGCCGACTACGTTCTCTCGGGTCAGTTCTCAACGAAGGCATACAAAGAAGCTCAGAAATACGGCGAAATCAAGGTTGTCGGGTCGTCGAAAGAGCAGAACTTCTCGTGTATCCCCGAGCTTGACAAGAGCAACTTCACCCCTGATGCAGACTATTTCTATATCTGCCAGAACAACACAATTTACGGAACAAGATTCACAACACTTCCCGACACGGGCAATGTGCCTCTTGTTGCCGACGTTTCATCGTGCTTCCTTTCGGAGCCTATGGACGTTTCAAAGTACGGCGTAATCTACGGCGGCGCACAGAAGAATGTTGCTCCCGCAGGTCTCACCGTTGTTATCGTTCGCGAAGACCTTCTCGGCAATGCAAGAGACTATACTCCCACAATGCTCGATTATAAGGTTCTTGCAGACAACGATTCAATGTATAACACACCTCCCTGTTATTCGATTTATATGTGCAAGCTTGTGCTTGAATGGATAAAGAATCTCGGCGGTCTTGAAGCAATGAAGCTTCACAACGAAAAGAAATGCTCAATTCTTTATGATTTCATCGATAACAGCAAGATGTTCAATAACCCTGTTAAGAAGAGTGACCGTTCAATGATGAACGTTACATTTGTAACGGAAAGCGATGAGCTTAATGCAAAATTCGTTAAAGAGGCAACTGAAGCGGGCTTCGTTAACCTCAAGGGTCACCGTTCAGTCGGCGGCATGAGAGCAAGCATCTATAATGCAATGCCCATTGAAGGCGTTGAAAAGCTTGTTGACTTTATGGCTGAGTTTGAAAAGAAGAACTGAGGTGTTTTCAATGTTTGAAATTTTAACATTAAATAAGATATCCAAAACAGGTCTTTCAAAGCTCGACGAGGCAAAATATGTCTGCGCAGACAATTTTGAGGCTCCCGATGCAGTGCTTGTGCGTTCAGCTTCAATGCACGAAATGGCACTGAATGAAAAGACAGTTGCAATCGCAAGAGCAGGCGCAGGTGTCAACAACATTCCCGTTGCAGACTGCAGCGAAAAGGGCGTTGTTGTTTTCAACACTCCCGGCGCAAACGCAAATGCGGTTAAAGAGCTTGTTCTCTGCGCACTCTTCCTTTCATCAAGAAAGGTCGGCGCAGCTATGGACTGGTGCAAGACCCTTAAGGGTGAGGGCGAAAATGTCGGAAAGCTCGTTGAAAAGGGCAAGGGCGCATTCGCAGGCCCCGAAATTCTCGGCAAGACCCTCGGCGTTATCGGTCTGGGTGCAATCGGCGCACTTGTTGCAGAAGGCGCAAAGGCTCTCGGAATGAACATCATCGGCTATGACCCCTTTGTTTCCTCAAAGGAAGGCATCGAGGTTGTTTCCGATGTTAACGAAATCTTCAAGAGAAGTGACTATATTTCACTTCATTCACCCCTCAATGACGGCACAAGAGGAATGATTAACGCAGACACACTTGCAATGATGAAGGACGGCATCAGAATTCTCAACTTTGCAAGAGGCGAGCTTGTTGACTCAAAGGCAATCGTAGATGCGCTTGCAAGCGGCAAGGCGGCTGCATATGTGACCGACTTCCCGACAGATGAGCAGCTCGGTGTTGATGGGGTTACAGCTATTCCCCACCTCGGTGCATCAACTCCCGAAAGCGAAGAAAACTGCGCTGTTATGGCAGCGGAAGAGGTTGCGGCTTACCTTGAAAAGGGCGCAATCAAAAACTCCGTAAATCTTCCCAACACCTGCCTTGCAGAAAGCTTTGAATGCCGCACTTGCTTTATCCACAAGGAAAATGCAGATGAATTTGCGGCAAAGGCTGAAGCAGCGGCAAAAGCTGCGGGCGCAAGCATTTCGTCAATCTTCACCGCTAATAAGAAGGATATGGGTTACACGGTAATCGATACTGACAAGCCTTTTGATGCAAGCGGAGTCGGCGCAATCAGAGTACGAGTAATTTAAGAATGCAAAAAAATTCCCGATGTGTTTTAATTAACACATCGGGTTTTTGTTTTTATTTTATACCTGTGAAAGTCACAAAATCTCTTGTGATTTTGAGCATCATCAGTATTGCAATGACCATCGGGATATTGATGAAAAACGAGAAGCCTTTTTGCATCGGTGTTGAAAACGTGAAAGAGGGGGTAAGTCTGCGCTTCTCCTTGAGGAGCATAAAAATTGCAGAGCCGAGAATTGAAACCGCATAAAGCGCAATGAGAACAATCATAAAAACAGCGTTGAGCAGATTTTCGTCCGCAATATCTTCAATCATAAGTGATGTTGCAACAGAATAAAGGTTATTGCAGAAATGAATGAGAATTCCCGTCCACAGACTGTTTGTTATGCACACAGCATAGCCGATTCCGAGACCCGCAATGAATGCAAAGGGTGACTGAACAAGGTTTCCGTGAAGTATGGCAAATACCAGAGCAGATACAACGATTGCAAATTTGTCTCCGTAGCGGCGCAGAGGCTGCATAACAACTCCTCTTACCGCAAATTCTTCAACAAGAGGGGGGACGATTGCGATTGAAACAAGATAGACCAGTCTGCCGAAAAAATCCGACGGAATCGGGAATTCGGGAGCGGTGAGCTCAAAGCCGATTTTCTGAGTGTATTCAATAAAAATCCCTGAAAGATAGTTACCCGCAAGGCAGACAAACATACCGAAAGCGGTTGCCGAAAGCATAAGCGGAATGCTCACGGGCGGCGAAAAATCGGCGGGAACAAGTTTTGTTTTTCTCTTTATCACCTTTGCGCCGATTGCAAAGGGAATGAGCATACAGATGATTGAAAAGATAATCGAAACAACAAGCTGCATTGTTGAGCTTTCGCGGTAAATTGAGTTGAGCGGCTCAAACATAAAGGGCACGGAAACAATATTGTTGAGAACAACGTATGCAATAATGCACATTCCCGCGGTTATGCCGATTGTTTTGATGTTCTTTCTTTCGCTTTCTTCTTTCAGAAAAAGCTCGGAGCGGAAGCCGTTATATGAGTCCAAAAATCTCACCTGACCTTGATTTCAGCATATTTTCTAAATATTTTTATTATTATACCTCAAATTTCTATGTGTTACAAGCGTTTTGAATTAACCAATTGTTAAAAATTTGTTGTATTATTTTAATAATTGGTGTAAAATTATTATTGTATATTTTATATGGAGGACAATATGAGCAAAAACATCACAAAAAAACAGCTTGAAGAAATGATTTCCTCAAAGCTCTCACATTTTTTCGGTGTATCACCCAAAGATGCAACAAACGAGCAGTTTTATAAAGCTCTTTCAATCATTGCAAGGGATATGATTCGTGACTCGCGCAGAGAATTCGATAAGGAATCTCAGGAAAAGGGACAGAAAAAGGTTTATTATCTCTGCATGGAATTCCTTATGGGAAGAAGCCTCAAGAATGCTCTTTACAATCTTAATCTTACAGAAACCGCACGCAAGGCTCTTGAAAGCTTCGGCGTGAAGCTTGACAGACTTTATGATTGCGAGCCTGATGCGGGTCTCGGAAACGGCGGTCTCGGAAGACTTGCAGCCTGCTACCTCGATGCTCTTGCAAATCAGGGCTACAGAGGTATGGGTTATTCAATTCTCTATGAATACGGTATTTTCAAGCAGAAAATCGTTGAAGGCTGGCAGACGGAAATGCCCGATTTCTGGCTTCCCGGCGGTGAAGTGTGGCTTGTGCCCAGAGAAGATAAGACTGTTGAAGTCAAGTTTGAAGGAAGCGTTGAAGACAGCTGGGAAGGCAACTTCCATCACGTTGAGCTTGTCGGCTGCAAAACAGTCAAGGCTGTGCCCTATGATATGATGGTCCCCGCAAAGGACGGCAAGGGTGCGGCAGTGCTCCGTCTCTGGTCAGCAAAGGTTGACGGCATTGATATGGCGATGTTCAATCAGGGCGACTATATGCGTGCTATGGAAGAAAAGGCGATGGCTGAGGTTATCAGCAAGGTTCTTTATCCTGCAGACAATCATCCCGAGGGCAAGAGTCTTCGTCTTCGTCAGCAGTATTTCCTTGTTTCCGCTTCGGTACAGGATATCGTTGCAAGACACCTGAGAGAATACGGCTCACTTGAAAACTTTGCAGAGAAAAACGCAATTCATATCAATGATACTCATCCCACAATGGCAATTCCCGAGCTTATGAGAATTATGCTCGACGAATGCGGCTACGGCTGGGACGATGCATACAGAATCGTTGAAGAGTGCTGTGCATACACAAACCACACCGTTATGGCGGAAGCTCTCGAATGCTGGGGCGAGGACCTCTTCAAGAGACTTCTTCCCCCTATTTATCAGATTGTCAAGGAAATCGACAACCGCTTCAGAAAGAAAATCTGGGATGCAACAGGCGATGCGGGCAAGGTTGAAAAGATGGCTGTTATTGCCGACGGTGCAGTCAGAATGGCAAACCTCTGCGTTGCTGTGTGCCATAAGGTAAACGGCGTTTCCGCGCTTCACAGCGAAATCCTCAAGGACACCGTTTTCAATGATTTCTATAAACTCGAGCCTGAGAAATTCACAAACGTAACAAACGGTATTGCTCACCGCCGCTGGCTTTGCCAGGCAAACCCCGAGCTTACAAAATATCTTACAAATCTTATCGGTGACGGATTTATCTATAACGGCGCAGAGCTTGAGAAACTCAAGGCTTATGCGGATGACAAGACCGTGCTTTCCGACCTTCGTGAAATCAAAACTCACAACAAGGAGAATTTTGCGGCTCTTATCAAGAAGAAAACAGGCGTTGTGCTTGACCCCACGTCAATTTTCGATGTTCAGGTAAAGAGACTTCACGAATATAAGAGACAGCATCTCAATGCGCTCAACATTCTTGCAAAATATCTTGAAATCAAGGCTAATCCCAACAAGGATTATACCCCGCACACCTATATTTTCGGCGCAAAAGCAGCCCCCGGCTACTTTATGGCAAAGAAAATCATTGAGTTTATCTGCGCTCTTGCAGACCTTATCAACAACGACCCCGATGTCAAGGATAAGCTCAAGGTTGTTTATGTTGAGGATTACAACGTAACAATGGCAGAGGCTCTTATGCCCGCGGCTGACATCAGTGAGCAGATTTCTCTTGCAGGTACTGAAGCAAGCGGAACGGGAAATATGAAGCTTATGATGAACGGCGCAATCACACTCGGAACAATGGACGGCGCAAATGTTGAGATATTTGAGGCTGTCGGTGCCGAAAACATTCTTATTTTCGGTATGAATACCCCCGAAGTAAATGAGCTTAAGAAGAGGGGCTATACACCTCTCAACTACTACAGCAACAACGTTGAGCTTCATACTGCGATTGATTTCATCAACAAGGGAATCGGTGGAAAGAAGTTCAGCGAAATCGGAGGAACAATCGTTCACAGCGACCCCTATATGGTGCTTGCTGACTTTGCGGATTACCGCAATATGCAGAAGCAGGCTGAGCAGATCTGGCACGAGACTGAAAGATGGAACAGAATGTCAGTTATGAACATTGCGGGTGCGGGCATATTTGCCGCAGACCGTTCCATCAACGAATACGGCGAGAATATCTGGCACGCAGACAAAATTTAAAACAAATAAAATAACGGTCAGTTGAACTGCAACTGACCGTTATTTTTATTACTTATTATATTATTACTGAACAAGAGAAAGCTTTGCAACGAATGCGGTTGCAATCTGTTCTGTTGCCTTTACTGCGAAATCACCGGCAAATCCGTCGTCCGAGTTGGTTGTACCGACTGTGAAAACAGTTGTTTTGCCGTCGGAGCAGATTGCTCTTGCATTGTCGGAACGTGAGCCGCCGAATGAGTTCATTGTCTGACGGTCACCGTGTTCGCCGACAACGTAAACAAAAGCATTGTAGTCGCCGTTCTTGCTTGCCGAGCCTGTAAAGTCTCTGTTGCCCGATGAGGAGAAACCTGAAACAGCGTAACCGCCTGAAACCTTTGCAATGCCTGTTATGTTATCGCTTTCGTAACCCTTGAGAGGAGTAATCCATTTTACGGCACCGTTTGAAGCAAACTTAACAAGAACACCGTCCTGTGTGCCGTAGCTGCCGCCGTTTGTGATGTCCTTGAAGAAAAGGGAGTTGCCGTTTTTGCCGCTTGAGTAGTTACCTGCAAGAACGCAGCCGCCTTCGTCGGTTGCAACGATTGATGTGAGCATTGTTGAACCCTCATCGCAGATAGCCTTTTTCCAGAGGAATTCGCCGTTTGCGCTCATTGCAACTGCAACGGTATATCTCTTCTTTGCAATAACGCCGTCAAGGTTTGCAAAGTCTTCGGAGTTAGAGCCTGTGAGGATGGAGCCGAAAATAACGCCTGCGGAGTTAATGTCAAGGTCTCTGACAACGGTGCTTGAGCTGCCGCCCGAAAGAGCTTTCTTCCATGAAACCGCACCGTCAGCGGTGTATTTGACAAATATAGCTTTTTTGTTTGAACCGCCGACACCCTTGAGGTCGAAGTCGGAAGAATCCGCCTGTCCGCCAACGATGAAGCCGCCGTCGGGAGTTGCCGCAACGGAATAGAATTCATCTCCGCCGCTACCGCCGAAAATCTTAATCCACTGTCTGTCGCCCTTTGCGGAATACTTTACAACCATTGCTTCGGAAGTGCCCTTGCACTTATATTCCGCATCGTTTACGAGGTTTGTTGATGTTGTGTAGCCAACGGCAACGATGCTGCCGTCATTGAGTGTTGCAACGCCCTGATAAATGGTGAGGTCATTGCCTGCAAGAGTGTCCTGCCAAACAAGCTTTCCTTTTTCGTTGTACTTAACGATGCATGAACCTGAAGCTGCGATGAGCGATTCATCGGTAGCACCTCTCTGAAGGAATGTACCTGTTGCAACAGTGCCGCCGTCTTTGGTCAAATCGGTAGCGCCGAGAAGATAGTTCATATTGGTCTTGCCGTAGTTTGCGTTCCAATCGGTGGTTGCAAGACTTATCTTGACGAGAGTTGTTCCGAGGGGATCAAGGGGCTTTGCTGTCGGGGGATTGTA
>JAZTZD010000014.1:0-16170 GCA_045637305.1 Acutalibacteraceae bacterium | reverse complement strand
AAGGTTAGATTTCCTCTGCAAGCCATTTCTGTTTTATTCTGTTTCTTTTGTTCTTCGCTCAGTGAGACATACCCTGTCTTTTACTGCATCTTTTCCTGCTTAACTTTATGGTCAACAATGTGTCTCTTGGCAAGTTCAGCGGTGACCTCATCAATGCTGATGCCCATTTCAATCATCATAACCGTGATATGATAAATCAGGTCGGCAATTTCATAAACGGTTTCAGCCTTGTCGCCGCCCTTTGCACCGATGATAACCTCTGTGCATTCCTCACCGACCTTTTTGAGAATTTTGTCAATTCCTTTTTCAAAAAGATAGGTTGTGTATGAGCCTTCCTTTTTGTTAACCTTTCTGCCGACAAGCATTTCATAAAGACCCTCATAAGAGAAGCTTTCCTGCTCGCTTGTCACGATGTCCTCAAAGAAACAGGTTTCGCTGCCTGTATGGCAGGCGGGACCCGCTTTGATAACCTCGATGAGAAGAGTGTCCTTATCGCAATCCGTACGGATTGTTACAACCTGCTGGGTGTTGCCCGAGGTTTCGCCCTTTCTCCAGAGCTGCTGTCTGCTGCGGCTGAAGAAACAGGTTTTACCTTCGTTGATTGTGATTTCAAGGCTTTCTTTGTTCATATATGCAAGCATAAGAACCTTTTTTGTGTGGAAATCCTGAACTATTGCGGGAATGAGCCCGTCGCTGTTATATTTGAGTTCAACCATTTTTATATCCTCATCTCTATATTATTATCATTAAGATATCGCTTCAAATCCATTATGTTCACTTCTTTGAAGTGGAAAATCGATGCCGCAAGACCCGCATCCGCACAGCCTGCACGGAAAAGCTCAAGGAAATCCTCTTTTTTGCCCGCACCGCCGCTTGCGATAACGGGAATTGAAACAAGGTCGCTGATTTTCTGAAGCATTTCAAGGTCAAAGCCCTGCTTTACACCGTCAGTGTCAATGCTGTTGACAACAAGCTCACCGGCGCCGTTGTTCTCGCCCATTTTTGCCCATTCAAGAGCATCGATGCCCGTGTCAATTCTTCCGCCCTTGCTGAAAATATGGAACGAGCCGTCAACTCTCTTGATGTCCATTGAAAGCACTACGCATTGGTCACCGTATTTTTTTGCGGCTTTTTCAATGATTGACGGGTCTTTGATTGCTCCCGAGTTAACCGAAACCTTGTCTGCGCCGCATTTCAGAACTCTGTCAAAATCTTCAAGAGTGTTGATGCCGCCGCCGACTGTAAGAGGGATGAAGATTTCACTTGCAACCTGAGTAAGTGCATCCGTGAAAAGTGCTCTGCCTTCAAATGAAGCGGTTATGTCATAGAAAACAAGCTCATCGGCTCCGCTGTCATTATAAAAATGTGCAAGCTCAACGGGTGAAGCAACGTCCTGAATACCCTCGAAGTTAACACCTTTAACAACTCTGCCGTTTCTTACGTCGAGACAGGGGATTATTCTTTTGGTTATCATTATTCAGCACCTCCCGCTGCTCTGAGCACCTCGGCAAGGTCAAGTCTGCCTTCGTAAACAGCCTTGCCGACAATTGCACCGTAAATGCCCATATCCGAAAGAGTCTTTATTTCATCGATAAAGGTTATTCCACCCGATGCAACGATGTCAAGACCCTTGATTTCGCTGAGTTCTTTGTATATTTCAAGATTGGTGCCCGAAAGCATACCGTCCTTGGAAATGTCTGTGTAAATAACGGTTGAAACACCCGTGTCACGAAGCTTTTTGCAGAATTCAACGGAATTGACCGTTGTTGTTTCAAGCCAGCCGTTAACGGCAACAAGTCCGTCTTTAGCATCAACGCCGACAGCAATTGCGTCGCCGTATTTTTTGACTGCTTCTTCAACAAACGGATAGTTTCTTACTGCCGCCGTGCCGAGAATAACTCTTTTAACGCCGAGCGAGAGATAATCTTCAATTCGCTTCATATCACGGATTCCGCCGCCGACCTCGATAAAGAGGTCTTTTATTTTTGCCGCTTCCCTGATGGCTTCAAAGTTAACGGGTGCGCCGTCCTTTGCACCGTCAAGGTCAACCATATGCAGGTTTTTGGCGCCTGCTTTCATAAATTCCTTTGCCATTTCGGCGGGAGAGTCGGCGTAGATTCTGACATTGGCGTAATCACCTTTAGTCAGTCTTACAACCTTGCCGCCGAGTATGTCTGTTGCGGGAAATATCTGCATATTTTACTCCTTATAACTCCGAGAATGCCTTGAGAAGAGCGAGACCTTTTGAACCGCTCTTTTCGGGGTGGAACTGCATTCCGTAAACACTTCCGCTTTTTACGATTGCAGGAACTGCAACACCGTATTCGGCAAAAGCGAGGGTGTTTTCAACGCAGTTTCTTGCATAGAAAGAATGAACGAAATACATATAGTCGCCCGGTTCAATATATTTGAAAATCGGGTCTGCCTTTGCAAGGTTGAGCTTATTCCAGCCCATATGCGGGATTTTCAGTTCCTCGGAAATCTGTCCTTCAAGAGGACCTACATAGCCTTTTATGAGACCGAGCCCCATATGTGCGCCGTATTCAAAGCTCTTTTCAAAAAGAAGCTGCATACCCAGACAAATGCCGAGAATGGGTTTACCCTGCGCTGCAAGCTCTTTTATAAGCTCAGCCATTCCGCAGTCACGCAGCTTTTGTGCCGCATCGCCGAATGCACCGACGCCGGGAAGAATTATTTTGTCTGCCGCGATGATTTCTTCTCTGTCGCATGTTATTTTGCACTCAATGCCCAGACTTCTGAGCGATGAGGAGAGCGAGAAAAGGTTTCCGCAGCCGTAGTCGATTATTGCAATCATTACAGAAGTCCTTTCGTTGAGGGGATTTCACCGCCGAGAGTTTTATCTTCAAAAACGGCCTTGCACAGTGCTCTTGAAACCGATTTGAAAATTCCTTCGATTATGTGGTGGCTGTTTTTACCGTAGAATTGCTTTATGTGGAGTGTGACATCGCTGTTTCTTACAAAAGAAATGAAAAATTCTTCAACAAGCTCGGTGTCCATTCCGCCGACTGCGGGAGTGGGGATGGCAACGTCATAGTTGAGATATGCTCTGCCGCTTATGTCAACGCTTGCGAGGATAAGAGTTTCATCCATGGGAAGAACAATGCTTCCGTAACGTGAAATGCCTCTTTTTTCGCCGACAGCTTTTGCAAATGCCTGACCGAGAACGATGCCGACATCCTCAACCGTGTGATGATAATCAACGTGTGTGTCGCCGACACATTTGACCTTTAAATCCATTCTGCCGTGACGTGCAAAAAGCTCGAGCATATGGTCAAGAAAACCGCAGCCTGTGTCGATTTCGCTTTTGCCCGTACCGTCAAGGTCGAGCCACAGGTCGATATCGGTTTCGTTTGTTTTTCTTTTTATGGCAGCTTCTCTCATTTTGTTGCCTCCAGAATTTCTTTTATAGTTTCAACGAGTGTCTGCATATCTTCGGCAGAACCGACGGTGATGCGCAGATAATTGTCGATTTTTGCTTTGTTGAAATAACGGATAAGAATTCCTTTTTCGCGAAGCTTTGCCGCAATTTCGCTTGCAGGCATTCTGTTGCTGCTTGCGAAAATAAAGTTGGATTTAGAATTTGTGCATGTAAATCCGAGTTCACGAAGCTGTGCGGTTACCTTTTCCCTTGTTTCAACAATACGTGCAATTTTATCGTCGTAATACTCATTATCGGCGATTGCGGCGGCTGCTGCTTTGACCGAAAGAGTGTTGATATTATAAGGATTAAACGAGAATTTGAGCTTGTTCAAATCAGCAATAAGTTCTTTTGAACCGATGCCGAAACCGACTCGCAGACCCGCAAGAGAATGGCTTTTTGAGAATGTGCGGGTAACAAGAAGGTTGTCATATTTTTTGACAAGTTCCATACAGCTTTCGCCGCAGAATGCCATATATGCCTCGTCCATAATCACAACATTGTCAGGGGTTGAAGCAACGATTTTTTCAACCTCATCAAAGCTGAGAGTGAGACCTGTGGGCGCATTGGGATTTGCGATAACAATATTTTTACCCTTGCCGATATAATCGTTTGCGTCAATCGAAAAATCATCCTTCAAAGGAATCTGTTCAAGCTCAACCCCAAAAATGTCGGCATAAACGGGATAAAAACCGTAGGAAATTTCGGGACAGCAGAGTTTACCTCCTCTGCCGCAGAATCCCATAATCGCAAATGCGAGAACATCATCTGAGCCGTTTCCGCAGAACACCATATCGGGTGTCACATTGAACTGCTCTGCGATTGCATTGCAAAGTTCTTTGAGTTCGGGGTCTGAATAAAGATTAAGCTTATCTATAACCTTTTCGCTGAGAACCTCTTTTACCTTTGGTGACGGCGGAAAAGGGGATTCGTTTGTGTTAAGTTTTATAACTTTAACATTAACCTGTTCACCGGGTACGTAGGGAACAAGATTTTCGTAGTTTTCTGAAAGAAATCTGCTCATGGGTTCACCTTATTTCTCAAATCTCACAGCGGCACTTTTGCCGTGTGCCTGAAGTCCCTCACGGTTTGCAAAAAGAACGATGTTATCTTTAACCTTGCCGAGAGCTTCTTCGGTGTAATAAATATACTGCGATTTTTTAACGAAATCGTCAACTGAAAGGGGAGAGCTGAATCTTGCGGTGCCCGATGTGGGAAGTGTGTGGTTTGTTCCCGCAAGGTAGTCGCCCAAAGCTTCAGGTGTGTTTTTGCCGAGGAAAATTGAGCCTGCATTCTTGATTTTATCGAGAAGCTCAAAAGGATTATCAACGCAGACCTCAAGATGCTCGGGTGCGATTTCGTTTGCAATTTCAATGCCCTGTTCAAGATTTTCGGCAATGATTATTTTTCCGTTGGTGTCAATTGATGCTCTTGCGATTTCTTCGCGGGGAAGAAGCGGAATCTGTCTTTCAAGTTCTTCGCTTACCGCATAGGCAAGCTCCTTGCTGTCGGTAACAAGAACGGCGCTTGCAAGCTTGTCGTGTTCCGCCTGAGAAAGAAGGTCAGCCGCAACATAAACGGGGTTGCATGTGCCGTCTGCAAGAACAAGAATTTCGCTGGGACCTGCAATCATATCAATATCAACAAGACCGAAAAGCATTCTTTTTGCGGTTGCAACAAAAACATTGCCGGGGCCCACAACTTTATCAGCCTTGGGTACACTTTCGGTGCCGTATGCAAGGGCTGCAACAGCCTGTGCACCGCCTGTTTTAATGATGGTGTCAACACCCGCAATTTTTGCGGCGCAGAGAATTGCTGAGGGAATATTGCCGTTTTTATCGGGAGGTGTTACCATAATAATTTCGCTTACACCTGCGATTTTAGCGGGGATTGCATTCATAAGAACGGTTGAAGGATAGCTTGCTGTGCCGCCGGGAACATAAATTCCGACTTTTTCAATCGGGGTTATTTTCTGACCCGAAACAGTGCCGTCCTCACCCTTGATTTCAAAGCCTGAGTGAAGCTGTTTTTCGTGGAAATTCCATATGTTTTTCTTTGCAAGCTCAAGAGTTTCAATGAGTGCTTTGTCTTCATTTTCGTAAGCGGCATCGATTTCTTCCTGAGTTACTCGGAGATTTTCGATTTCCGCCTTGTCAAACTTAAGACTGTATTCCTTGAGTGCTTTATCGCCGTTTTCTTTTACATTCTTTATAATGTCGGCAACAATCGCCTCAACACCGCTTTCAAGCTTTATGTCGCGGGTAAGAATGTCGGCCTTTTTCGCATTTTCTATATTGATTATTTTAATCATTTATTTTGCCAACTCCTTTTTGAGCTTTTCCATAAGGGTGTCAATGTCGTTGCCTTTGAATTTATATGAAGACTTGTTTGCAATCAGTCTTGCGCTTATAGGCATAATCTTTTCGTAAACTCTGAGGTTGTTTTCTTCAAGAGTTTTGCCCGATTCAACGATATCAACAATAACATCCGAAAGACCGAGAATGGGTGCAATTTCAATTGAACCGTTAAGCTTGATTATTTCGATTTCACGGTTGATTGAAATGTAATAGTCCTTTGCGATGTTGACAAATTTTGTTGCTACACGCAGAGGGCGGTCAAAGTCCTCAACGTAATCGTTGGGCGCGGCAACACACATATTGCATTTGCCGAGTCCGAGGTCGAGAAGCTCGTATATATCGAATTTTTCTTCTTCAAGAATATCCTTACCGACAACACCGATGTCTGCCGCGCCGTGAGCAATGTAAATTGCAACATCAGAGGGCTTTACAAGAAGATAACGTACGCCGTTTTCGGCATTTTCAAAAACAAGCTTTCTGTTGTCGCTGTAGATTTCACTGCAGTCATAACCGATTGAAGCGAAAAGCTCATATACCTTATCGCCGAGTCTGCCCTTGGGCAAAGCTATATTCAGCATACCGAAACCTCCCTTAATGCACCGTTTTCAAATGAATATACCGTTTTTGCCTTGTAGCCGTCGGGAACGGTGTGCTCAACTCTTACCGAGAAGCCTTTTTCAACAAAGCTTTCAACAAGCGAAAGAAGCGAGATGCTTTCTTCTTCAGAGTTGAAGAGGATGAGAATATCGCTGTCAAAATCGCGCTTTTTTCTGTAGTAAAGATTAAGATTGTCAAGATAAACGGCAAAACCGATTGCCTGAGTGTTTTCGCGAAGCTTGCCTGCAAGCTTATCGTATCTGCCGCCTGAAAGCACGGCAACGGGTGATTTTTCAACATAACCCTGGAAGATAATGCCGTTATAATATTCAACATTGTTAACAACCGAAAGGTCAATGTAGAGTTTTTCCGAAAGCTCACTCTTTCTGAGTGATGCGCACAGGAATTCAAGCTCTGTGCAGGCTTTTTTCATCTCATCATTTGAAGCAAGCTCTTTAAGAGAGGGAAGAACATCGCCGATTTTTCCGTTGATGCTTGCAAGCTTTGAAAGAAGCTCGGTTTTTTTGGCTTCAACACCGCATTTTTCGCAGATTGAACGAAGGTCGTGAGCATTCTTTTCTTTTACGCATTCTATGATATCTTTTTTAGCATTTTCGCCGATTTTCAGTTCTTCAAGAATCGAAGGGATGAAAGCCATATGTGAAATTGAAAGAACAAAATCCTTGTCAATTGTTTTAAGGCTCTTTGCGGCAAGCATAAGAACTTCCGAAATAAGATAGTTGTCTATTTTGCCGAGGATTTCAACACCTGTCTGCTTGATTTCTTTATAGTCCATTGAGCTGTCGGTCATTCTGAAAACGCTTTCGTTATAGTAAAGCTTTGTCAGTGCGCCCGAAAGCTTTGCGTTCTTGACTATTGAAAGAGTGATGTCGGGCTTGAGAGCCATAAGACGTCCGTCTGAATTGTTGAATGCAAGAATACCCTTGCTTGAGAGAAAGTCTCTGTTGTCGCTGTAAAAGCTGTATTCCTCAAATTTTGCCATACGGTATTCTTTGTATCCCCATTGCTTGTAGAGCATGGAAAGCTCATATGTGAGAGAATCTTCTTTTGAAAGAGAAGCGAGAAATTCGTTCATAGTAAACTCCTGTATCCGTAATTGCTGATATTTTTTCAGTATGGTGACAAGTATAGCACACTTTATTGTATTAGTCAATTAGCGATTTACCACGCTAAATTGAACGGGTGTACACATTTATTTATTGAAAATTAACAATAGGATGTATTTGTTATCTGTTTTTCATGTATTCACAAAGACAATCAAAACTTTCCTGGCTGATGACGTGTTCGATTCTGCAGGCATCAATTGCAGCCTGGTCATTGCTTACACCAATCATTTTAAGCCAGCCCGTAATTGTTTCGTGTCTTCTGAAAACTCTTTCGGCAATTTCTTTACCGCTGTCGGTAAGACTGATAAGACCGTCGCTGTCGGTTGTGATATAACCGTGTTCACGCAGATTTCTCATTGCAACGCATACACTGGGCTTGGAATATCCGAGCTCGGTTGCAATGTCAACAGAGCGCACGGAACCTTTTTTGCTGTTAAGGATAAGTATGGTTTCAAGATAGTTTTCCGCTGATTCGCCGATTATCATTGTCCGTCTCTCCCTTTTTATAATATAACTAATGTATAATACCATATTATATAACATTTTTCAACACATTTTATTGACATCTGTCGGTTTTTTGTGTTATTGTTTTATCATTAAAGGAAAGAGGTGCATTTATGAAGAAAAAGGGGAAGTTGAAAAAAGTGATTTTAATTATTTTGGCAGTTATTATAGCTGTTGCCGCTCTTACGGCTGTTGTTAATCTTGCGCTTTACAAGTCAAATATGAACAGAATCAGCGAGTATTCACCGGTTATCAACGAAGCGGCAGTAAAGCCCGAAAAAGACGAAAACGGTGTTTATACATTCACAACAGACAGGGAACTGAAAATTCTTGACTTGACTGATATCCATATCGGCGCCGGATGGATGTCCTTCAAAAAAGACAGAATGGCATTCAATGCCGTTGCGGCGATGGTAACAGCCGAAAAGCCTGACCTTGTTGTTATTACGGGTGACCTTGTTTATCCAGTACCGTTTCAGTCAGGTACCTTTAATAATAAGCTTTCAACAAAGCTTGTTATTGCTCTTATGGAGCAGCTTCAGGTCCCCTGGACATTAACTCTCGGCAATCACGATGCGGAGTCATACAGCTATTATTCAAGAGAACAAATCGGTGCCCTTTATACTGATGAAGCTCTCAAATACTGTCTTTTCAGTGCGGGTCCCGAAGATGTTGACGGCGTAGGAAATCATAATATACATGTTAAGAATACTCAGGGGAAGATAACTCAGGAACTTATATTTATGGATTCACATTCATACACAGACGGAGATATCTTCGGAATCTTCTGGAAATATGATAACATCCATCAGAATCAGGTTGACTGGTACGAAAAAGTTATTCTCGAAGCAAAGGAAAACAACCCCGATGTCAAATCGCTTGCTTTCCTCCATATTCCGCTTGTTGAGTTCAGGGATGCTTATACCGCATTGATGAACGGTGATGAAAGTGTAAAGCTTGTTTCGGGTGTAATCGGTGAGAAAGACCCTTACATCTATTGCGGAATGCACGAGGACAACCTTTTTGAAAAAGCGATCGAGCTCGGCAGCACACAGGGCTTCTTCTTCGGACACGACCACGACAACAACGCGGTTATGAACTATAAAGGTGTTGATTTTACATACGGCTACAGTGTTGACTATCTTGCATATATCGGAATGAGCAAGAGGGGTTATCAGAGAGGCTGTACAGTAATCACAGTAAATCCCGACGGTACATATGAGCAGAGCCACGAAAACTATTATCAGGATAAATATCAGCCTCTTTACGAAAAAGAGGTTGTAGCAATGGTTAAAGAATAAATAACAAAAACACGGTAGAGTTTCTGATGAACCCTACCGTGTTTCTTTATTTTTTGTTTGAATTTTTAAATCTCTGGATTTTTGATGTTGTTGTTTTCTCAAAAGCGGTTCTTCTGATTTTGAAGCTTACGATTTTTTTGTAAGAGGGAAGCTTTTCGTTAACTTCCTCAACAACATCGCCCATAATTTCTTTCAGCTCGTTATCGCTGAGTTCTTTTTCGCTCTTGCCGAATTTTTCCTTGATTTCTTCAAAGTTGGGGAAAATTCTTGCGGCAACGATGGGCTCGCCTTTTTTGTTTGTATCTTCAAGAACAAGGCTTTCTTCAACAAGAGGATTTGTTCCGAGATGATATTCAAGTTCTTCAGGGAAAATGTTTTTACCGTTGTTGGTAACGATAACGTTTTTACTTCTTCCCGAAATATAGAATCTGCCTTTCTTATCCATATAGCCGAGGTCGCCTGTATGGAGGAATCCGTCTTTGTCAATTGTCTTTGCTGTTTCCTCGGGGTTGTTGTAGTAACCGAGCATAACCATATCGCCCTTGACGCAGATTTCGCCAATGCCGTTTTCATCGGGATTGATGATTTTTGCTTCGCTTCCTGGGATAACCTCGCCAACAGATTCAGCAAGATGAAGTTTGTCGTGGTTAAGGATTGCAAGGGGTGCACATTCTGTGAGACCGTATCCGAAGATAATCTGAATGCCGAATGCTTCGAAATCCTTGAGAATTTGAGGGTTGATGGGTGCGGCGCCGCAGATGATAAGTCTCATATTGCCGCCGAATGTATCAATAATTTCTTTGAAAAATACTTTTTTGAGGTCAATACCGACTTTTGCCGCAGCTTTTACAAGTACACTGCCAACCTTGAAAAGAGTGAGACCGTGAGGTCTTTCGGCAACTTTCTTCATAAGGCGTCTGTGAACAGTTTCAAGAAGAAGGGGAACAGCAACAAAAACTGAAGGGTTAAATTCCTTCATGTTTTTAAGAACATATCTGAAACCGTCGCAGAATGTTACCCTTGCGCCGCAGTAGGGGGCAAAGAAAAGAATGATTGTGCTTTCATAAGTGTGGTGAAGGGGAAGCATCGAAATGCCGCAGTCTTCGGGGCTGATTTTAATAACGCTCATTGCCGCCATAACTTCATAGCAGAAGTTTCTGTGGCAGAGCATAACACCCTTGGACATTCCCGTTGTGCCCGAAGTGAAAAGAAGTGAGCACATTGCGTTGGGATCGATTTCAGCTTCAAGGAAACGTCTGTCGCCGCTTTCAAGAAGCTCTTTGCCCTTTGCAACAAGGTCTGAGATGTTAAGCACGCCTTCTTCTTTTTCGGCGTGTATAATCACTATTGTAAGGTCTTTTTTAAGATCGTCTTTTCTTTCTTCAAGCTTTTTGGCCATTTTTTTGTCGCAGAAGAAAAGCTTTACGTCCGAAACATTGAGAATGTTGTTGATGTCGTCGAAAAGAAGCTCTTTGTCAACGGGTACAATAACACCGACACCTGTTACGGTTGCCATATAAGAAAGGCACCATTCATAACTGTTGTCACCGCCGACTGCAATTTTTTCGCCTGAAAGACCCATATCAACAAGTGCTGTGCCAAGTGCTTTGATTTCAGCTCCATACTGTTTATAGGTGATTTCAAAATGCTCGCCTTTGCTGTTTTTTACTTCAAAAGCGGGTCTGTCTGCATAGAGCTTTTCGCTCTGATAAATCAAGTCTCTTAAGTCCCTGAGCTCTCTGACATCATAAAACTTTTTGTTGTTTGTCAAAGTTGGCTACCTCCATTTTATCTTTCTCTTTAATATTATATATTTTCTTTAAAACCAAAAATCAAACAGTATGCATTCTATCATATAAGTCTGAAAAAATCAATGAATAAATTCTTAAAATTTGTCTAAATATTGATGTTGATTTGTATAGAATTCACCAAATCTTGCGCTTTTGGATAAATGTGAAAATATGTGTATGGTTTTGCAGGGTTCGAATATCAAAGGAATTGATTTTGCTTTATTTTTATGCTACAATGAGAAAAAATAAGAGGAGGAATCTATGAAAACGGCATCAAAAATGAACGAAAATCTTTCTGACGGAAGAATACCGAACAGAAATCTGTTTGCCTATGCGGCGGGTATTGCAGGTCAGAATATGCACTATCAATTCATCAACGGCTGGCTTTTTTATTTTTGCAACAATGTTCTGAAAATCAGCGCCGAAGCAGTCGGTTACATAACAAGCATAAGCCGTTTGTGGGACTCAATAAACGACCCCATTCTCGGTGCACTTATTGACAGACATACCTTCAAAAAAACGGGTGAAAAACTTCGTCCGCTCATTGTGTATCTTGCGCCGTTAATCGGTATTCTCAGTCTTCTGATGTTCAAAAGCTGGGGCTTCACGGGTTCTCCGGCAGTGATATATATTCTTATCTGTTATTTGATCTGGGATCTTGTTTATTCTATGCAGGATGTGGCTCTTTGGGGAATGCTTGCGCTCAGCTCACCGGACCATCAGGAAAGAGCAAGAGCTTCGCAATGGACGGCAATCGGTGTTACCGCAGGCAGTGCAATTGCAGGACTTTTCCCGCTTGTCAAGGATATTGCAGCAAATAATTTCGGCGTTTCCGATAAGAATATTTTCTTTGTTGCAGCGGCAATTCTCGGCTTTGGCGGTCAGCTTATTTCAATGTCGGCAGGCAAAATGAAAGAAACCGTAACGGGCGATAATAAAGAAAAAGAAGGTCTTCTTGAAGCGATTTTCGTGCTTCGCCACAATAAGACTCTTCTCGGTATTTCGGCGGCAAGAATTCTTGACTGCATCAAGCTTTCCGTGCCCTGGGCATATTTCTTTGAAAGTCAGGTTTTTTATAATATCAAGGGTTTTGAAATCGGCGGCGGCACCGCGCAGTTTGTTTACGGACTCATTACGGGTGCACCCGGCACGCTTGCGATGTTTGCGGCAACAAGAATAGTTGCACTTATCGGCGGAATGAAGAAAACACTTGTTGTTGCAAAGATTTCATCGGTTATTGTTCGTGTGATTGCATATCTTATCGGTTTTAACAGTCCCGTAAAAATGCTCTTTGTTGTTCTTCTTATGTCGCTTCAGAGTATTCCCGAAAGTATGATAAATATTGCGCACCGTTCCCTTATGAGTGACTCAATTGACTATGTTGAATACACAACAGGCAAGAGAACGGAAGGCATAACATTCTCGATGCAGAATTTTGCAACAAAGGTTGGTGAAGCAGTTTCGCTTTTCATCAACGGTCAGCTTCTCACACTTGTGGGATATAATCAGAATATTGCAATGACAGCGCAGAATGCCGTGTTTATGAAGTGGCAGTGGCCGATGTTCATTCTCGGACCCATTGTCGGTGCGGTTCTTTACCTTATAGCGATTGTTTTTGTCAAGGATGACGATGAACAGAAAAAGATGATTGAATCCGAACTGAAAAAACGCAGAGAGGAAATTGCAAATCACTCAAAAGCAGAGCTTGAAAAAATATAAAAATATCGGGTCGGTTGATGTCAGCCGACCCGATAACTTTTTATAATGTTTCAATCATTTTTCGCAGGTTTTTAAGTCCGATTTCAATGCCCTTCAAACAGTTTTCGAGTCCCTCAAATTCAACGCTTACCCAGCCGTTATATCCTTTATCTTTAAGGATTGAAAGACACTGATAAACAGGAATGTCACCGTGTCCGATAATTGAGCCGCGCAGATAATTTCCGCCTCTTGATTTGAAGAAACCGTCACCCGGATTGAAGCCGCTTCCGCTCTTGATATGGAAATCCTTTGCGTGTACGTGCTTGATGAACGGCATAAGTCTGCCTACTGCGTAACAGCTGTTTTCGTCTGCACAGCAGAAGTTTCCGATATCGCAAAGCACACCGAAATTTCCGTTTGCGGTGCTTGTGACTATTCTTTCGACTCTTTCGCTCTCCTGACAGAAAAATCCGTGATTTTCAATCATTGTTTCAATGCCTTTTGATGCGGCGTATTCCGTGATTCTGCGGCATCCTTCGGCAAGGATGGGGAGAATGTCATCAAAGCCCTTGAATGATTTGATGTCATCGGGCATTGACCATGCGGCATCGTGACGGAGCTTTTTTGCACCGAGTTCATGTGCAACGTCAATTTTTCTGCAAACGCGCTCAACCTCGGCATCAAGTCCGTTTTCGCTCAGAAGGTTTGCGCCGATTGTGTAAATGACAACGGGGAGAGAAAGTCTTTCACTTTCTTCTCTTATCATTTTTGCATATTCAAGCTCGGTTATGCCCTCGGGAGGGGAGAGGTCGATGAATTCAATTCCGTCAAAGCCCATATCCTTGGCTTTTTGCATTATGCTCAGCTGAGTTTCATCGCCTGAAGAAATAAGCTGCTGAAAGCTGTAGCTGCTGACACCTATTTTCATAACCGCTTACCTCAGCAACCGTGTGATTTGAGGAATTCAACTGCTTTGCCGATGTCCCTTGCGGGGTCATCGCCGACTTCTCTTTCAATTGTAAGGAAGCCCTTGAAACCGATATCCTCAAGTGCGGCAAGATATTCGGTCCAGTTTACGCTGCCTTCACCGAGAGGAACTTCAATGAATGAATCTTCGGTGATGATAACGTCTTTCTTGAGACCGTAAACGATTTCGGGGTCTTTGAAGAAAATCTGCTTGCCGTCCTTTGCGTGAGTGTGAACGATATATTTTTGAAGATTATAAACAGCCTTTGCGGGGTCGTCGCCCGTAACCATAACAAGGTTTGCGGGGTCAAGGTTAACGCCGACACCTGTTGAACCGAGTGAATCAAGGAATTCCTTGAGAACAGCAGAGGTTTCGGGACCTGTTTCAATTGCAAAATGTGCACCGATTGAGTCTGCATATCTTGAAAGCTCAAAGCAAGCCTCCTGCATAACCTTGTATCTGTCAACATTTTTGTCTTCGGGAACAACGCCGATGTGAGTTGTAACAACGTCTGTGCCGAGTTCCTTTGCGAGGTCAATGATTCTCTTTGACTTTTCTATTTTTTCGGGGTTTCTGTCAGCAAAGCAGAATCCGCCGCCGCCAAGGTCACCGCAAAGAGCGGAGATAACAAGGCCGTTGTCTGCAACAAGCTTTCTGAATTCTGAAATTTTTGTTGCGTTCATATTTTCAGGAGCCATTTCGCCCCTTGTTGCATAAACCTGAATACCCTGAGCACCAACCTCGGCAGCTTTTCTTACTGCGGTAGGAATATCAGTGCGGAAACTGTCAATGATAACGCCGATAGGAAATCTTCCCATAACAAACACTCCTTATAATTTTTGTGCGGTTATATAATATCAAACTATTTCGGGTTTTACAAGTTTTTTTGAAAATTAACTTTACTTTTTATTATTTTCGGTATATTATACAATAGATAAAATATGATGTTACGGAGGCGTAATTATGGATAAAATCAAGGTGGCGGTTATCGGTTGCGGAACGATTGCGAATGCGTCGCACATTCCGTCATACCTCAATAATCCCGAGGTCGAAATCAAGTATTTCTGTGACCTTATTCCCGAAAAAGCGCAGGCTTGCGTTGAAAAGTACGGCTGCGGCGAAGCGGTTGTTGATTATCACGATTTTCTCAATGACCCCGAACTCGATGCTGTTTCGGTCTGCACACACAATGATTTTCATTCAATTATTTCTATTGATTTTATGAGAGCGGGCAAGCACGTGCTTTGTGAAAAGCCTGCCGCAAGAATTCTTTCCGAAGCTCTTGAAATGCAGAAGGTTGCACACGAAACCGGTAAGGTGCTCAATATCGGTGTTTGCAACAGATTCAATACATATGTTATGAAAATCCGTGAGCTTATCGAAAACGGCGAGCTTGGTGAAGTTTACCACGTTTATGCGTCATTCCGTAAGCACCGTTCTATTCCGGGTATAGGCGGAGATTTCACAACAAAGGCAAAATCGGGCGGCGGTGCACTTATTGACTGGGGTGTTCATTTCATTGACCTCATTCTTTATTGCTGCCTTGACCCCAAGCCCCTTACCGCCTCCGGCGAAGCATTCTGCAAACTCGGTAAGGATATTCCGAACTATACATACACAAGTATGTGGGCAAAAGAAACAGCCGATATGAACGGCACATATGATGTTGATGATTCGGTTGTCGGCATTGTCAGAACAGAGGGTCCCGTTGTCAGCTTCAACGGTGCATGGGCGCAGAATGTCGGTCACAACGAAATGTTCATCGATTTTATGGGTGATAAGTCGGGTATCAGACTTCAGTATTGCTCGGATTTCAAAATCTGGTCTGTTAAAAACGGTATGCTGACGGAAACTCAGGTTGAATGTCAGACAAGAGATATGTATCAGAACGAAATCGACGACTTCATCAGATGCATTAAGACAGGCGCAAAGAACCAGCAGAATATCGACTATGCCGTTCAGACATCGAAGATTATGCAGGCAATTTATGATTCATCCGAAACACACAGAGAAATAGTAATTGATTGATAAAGGAGATATATTATGGACATCAAAATTTTTAAGAACGAACAGGAAATCGCACAGGCTGCAGGTCAGCTTTTCTGCGAAACAGTAAACGCAAAGCCCGACTGCGTTCTCGGTCTTGCAACAGGCGCAACACCCGTGCCGACTTATAACTATATGATTGGCGAATATGAGGCAGGAAAGGTATCGTTCAAGGACGTAACCACTTTTAATCTTGACGAATACTGCGACCTTCCCAAGGAGCATAAGAACAGCTATTATTCATTTATGTTTGAGAATCTTTTTTCAAAGACAGACATCAACCCCGAAAATGTGAATTTTCTTGACGGCAACACCGCAGACCCTGAAGCAGAAAGCAAGAGATA
>JAZTZD010000013.1:0-27351 GCA_045637305.1 Acutalibacteraceae bacterium | reverse complement strand
CACTGATAATATTTATTTTTTCAAAATTATCATCGATTTCAGCTATACAGCCTCGAACACCGTGACGGGTGTCCATAGCCATACAAAGGTAAGGCTTTCCGTCTATAACTGTAATTCTCGGGTCATAAAGCCTTTTTATTTCATCCTCGGGCAAAAGATTTTTATTATCAAAAATAGTTTTTTCACTTACAGTCCAGTTTATACCGTCATCACTTACGGCAAAACCAAGAGAGGTCTTAAAACGCACTTTCGGATAAGTTTTTTCTGTAGGTCCGTAATCGTTACGGAATACCATAACATATCTGTTTTTGTATTTAGCAACACCGGCATTAAAAATCAGTGAAGCTTCATAAGGTATATCATCCTTAGTAAGAACAGGCTTTTCTATTTTGCTTATGCACTCGGCACTGCAAAGCTTTGGTTTTAAGGCTTTCATTATCCCATCTCATTTCAAATATAATTAGCTATACTGTTTCTATTGTACATCTGTTTTGTTGTATTTTCCTTAAAAAATTTGATGAATTGAAGATCTTTTCTTTACTTTTTTGATATCATCTGATTTCATAAATCTCAACATCACCGAAAAGCTCGCCTGAAAAAAGCTTTTTTCAAATCCAACGCTCTTTTATGATAAGAACCTATGTGCTTTTTCACCCATTCTTTCTTAGCTATGGTTCTAAAATGGGAAGTAACCGCAGAAAAACGGCAATCTTTGAAAGAAGGTTGTCTTTTTTGTTTATTCATTTTTTTATTGGATAAAATTTTTCAGGGAACAAAACATACTTTTTCAAGTCGCTTTGTTCCCTGTTTCACATAATCAAAACCTATGCGTGTTTCCGAACCGTTAAATATATCGGAAAAACTAATCTTCGGTTACTTCGCAGTATTTGCCGATGCTGAATATCGTTTTCGGGAATAACTGATTTTTTCCGAAAGCGGTGATATTGTCAAGCTCAACCTGAACTGTGTTTGTGTCGCTGTCAGTACCTGCTATTTTAGATTTCATATAGGATGTATAGTAAATGTTTCTGAAAACAACATTCTTAATTTCAAAATTCTCCGCTTCATCGTCGTAAATCTTTACCAGAATAGCTCTGCCTTCGTCACGGAATATTTCAATGTTTTCAAAAAGCACACCGTCGATACTGCCTTCGGTTTGCTCAGCAACAACAACAAGCGAGCCTATTCTGTCATTGTCCCATATGCCGTCACGGTAAATTACGGCACAGTCACGAAAAGTAACATCGGAAATCTTTTTGTTGACTTCACCTGTTATTCCGAAGCATCTTGCATATCCGCCCCATGCGATACAGTTTGAGAAGGTGATGTTTCTGCTGTCCATTGTGCCACCGAGTGCTTTTACCTCAAAAGTATCATCCGCCACTCGGGCAAAGCAGTTGCTTACGGTCACATTATGGCTGTTGCAGATTGCAAATCCGTCGCAGTTACCTCGGTTGCCGATAATGTCAACATTATCGATGCTTACATCGGTACAACAGTAGGAAATAAACGACCATTCGGGTGAATTGATAATTTTTATTCCGCTTATATTGATGTTTTTGCAGTTTGTGAAAACCACACCTCGTCTTTCGCGTCTGTCAAGATGAGTGAGGTCTATTACTCCTCTGCCCGTAAGGGTTATGTTGTTGCAATTATAAAAATTAAGAAACGGATACCTTGTAAGTCCGATGGCATTGTCTGCAGGTGCACTTTCTTCAATATATTTGTTTTCATCCTCAGCGCAGTCGATATCGTAGAGGTGGTTTGCGATAACATAAGCCCCTTCACGTAGGTAGATTACCTGATTGTCCTGCGCAACGAAGTTGACATAGTCATATTTGTAAACACCTTTGTCAAGAACTATAACATTATCCTCACCGTATTCTGCAATGTATTCTGCAATTTCGGCGTCCTCGTCAGTTTTTTCACGCACCATAAGAGTATATCCGTAATACTGATTTGCGCCGTTGAAAAGGAAGGTGTAAATACCCGTTTTATTTATTGACGCGGTGACCGTGTTGTTTTCGCAACGGGCTTTTACGCCGTGAGATTCAGGAAGCACAACAGCATTTTTCAGTGTCACATCGGCACCTGTTATTTCTATGTTGAACGAAAAGTCCTTGCTTGCGTCAACATAAATCTCCGAAAAAGAATGAAGTGTTCCCGTATCGTCGGCTCGGATAAACACAACCGAAGCATAAACGGGAATTTCTTCTCCGCTTACCTTTGCTGTGTAATAAGGCGATATTGTTATGCCGTTCATATCGTCATATCCCCCTGACTGAACATATTCGGGAAGCTCAGCCGAAGCGCGGCTTACAAGCTCGTGCTCGGTAAGTCCCGCTTCTTCAAGGGTAATTATTGCTTCATCGGGATATTGAAGAAACGAAAAATCAAAGTTCTCGCTTTCGGGATAAATTGTAGCGGGAAAAAGCAGATTTGAACAAAAAATTGAAAATGTTGTGAAAACTGTAAACAAAAATTTAACGATAGCTTGCATTTAATTATCTCCTTTAATCAAGGTGTAACTGCATTTGTTGAAATCAGAATACAAGCAATAAAAAACAGCTTTTATTGCATTGACTTCCGGAATCTTATGTTTGATATTATGGTATCACAACAAGTTGAAATAATCAATAGATGACCGATTGCCAAAGCACTGTTGTTTTTATATAAGTTTGTGATATAATAAGTTTGATAAATATATTTTTCAAAACATACCCCATTATAAGGAGCAGACTATGATAACAAAGTTTGAATTACATACTGATGTTTTGGTTCTCGGGAGCGGACCTTCGGGATTTGCGGCTGCTTATACTGCGGCTAAAAACGGAGCGAAAGTCATTCTTGTTGAACAGAACGGAGACATAGGCGGTATTTCTACTTCAGGACTTATGAGCCATTGGACGGGAAGCTGCGGCAGTCCGTTATTTAATGAAATATTAAGGCGAAGTGCCGAAAATAACGAAGGCGAATTTAGAAATAAAATAACCAATATAATTGACCCCGAAAAGCTGAAAACTCTTTATCTTGAAATGCTTGATGAGGTCGGATGCCGTGTTATGCTTTATACCTTTGCGGAGGATGCAATCTGTGACGGTGATAAAATTCTCGGTGCTTCCGTTATCAGCAAATCGGGAAAAACAGATATTTACGCCAAAATCACCATAGATGCTACTGGTGACGGCGATATTGCCGCCCGAGCGGGTGCAGAATTCCTTCTTGGTCGTGAAAATGATAATAAAATGCAGCCCGCAACGCTTATGTTTAAAGTCGGCGGCGTGGATTACAGCCGAGCTGTATTTTTAGGCTCGTTTGAATCTACCTATGAAACACCCAACGGCGAGCTTCAGGCACTTGCAAAGCAGCATATTCCTTATCCCGCAGGACACATTCTGACTTATGAAACCACCCTGCCCGGAATTGTTACCTGCAATATGACAAATGCCATTGAAATTGACGGAACTTGTGCAGAAGATTTAACAAAAGCAACACTTGTGTGCCGCAGACAGATGGATGATATAGTAAAATATTTAAGAGCATTTGTTCCCGGATATGAAAACTGTTTTATTATCAGCTCTGCTTCGTTAATCGGCATCCGTGAAACAAGACATTTCAAGGGTAAATACACCTTAACCGAGCAGGACATACTCGAAGCTAAGGTGTTTGACGATTATGTTGTTAAAGACGCTTACTTCAATTTTGATGTTCACAATATTACGGGTGCAGGACTTGATAAAACAGGCGTTCAGAAACACTTCAAACAGACAAAAGGTTATACAATCCCTTACTGTTGTCTTCTTCCTGAAATCAAGGAAAATCTTTTGCTTTGCGGAAGAAACATATCGGGCACACATATGGCGCATTCGAATTTCAGAGTTATGCCCATTTGTGTCGGTATCGGCGAAGCTGCAGGTGCGGCGGCGTATATTTCTGCTTTACAGAACCGCAATCTGAACGATATTGATGCAAAGGAAATCAGAAAAATTATCGGGATATAATTTATGAAAATACATAATGATTTTATCGGCGGAAATATTGCCGTAAATAAGATTGACGGAAATGATATATACCTTGCAAACGAGCTTCGCGATACAGTTGGCGATTGATTTTAACGGGATTTTTGTAAAGTAAGAGTTGATAGGGCATTGAATACCGGGTTTCATCCTTTTGGCTTTGCTGCTGATTATAATGTTATTGGGTGTTTTTGTTCTTATTTCCGATGATGTATATGTAAAACAGATTGGCAGATATATGATTTTTATACCTCTTTGTATAAGTGCTGTTCAGATTGCTTCAGGTTTTATTTGTACTGTTTCAAAAAAATGAAAATTACGGAGGTGATTAAATGAAAAAATTAGCCTTAATTTCAATTCTTATTCTTACATTTTCACTTTTTGCGGGCTGTTCCGCCGAAAAAGATGTTCTTATAACATCTCAGAGCAGTCCTGACGGTAATTATACGGTTTCGCTTTATCAGGTGGGTGAACCGCAATGGTCTTTCGGCGATGTGAAAGCCAGGCTGATTCTTGAAAATTCCGACGGTCAGATTCTCGATGAAGAAAGCTTTGAACTTGCAAATGACGGCGGAAACGTTACCGCTGATAATATTACGGATATAATCTGGTCAGAGGATTATGTTGAAATTCATATAAGAGAATTTGACACAACAAGGCAATATACACACATATTGAATTATAATAAATAACAATGAACGGTTTGCATCTGAAATTTTGCAAACCGTTTTTTATTTTACGATTTACTTTTATAATCTTTTATATTATAATCATATCTATCAAATCAAGGGAGAAATGAAAAATGCTCAGAAAAAGACAGGTACATCTTGATTTTCATACAAACGGCACATTGCCCGTGGGCAAGAATTTTTCAAAAGAACAGTTTCAGCAGGCGTTGAAAGTCGGTCACGTTGACTCAATAACAGTTTTTTCAAAGTGTCACCACGGATGGTCCTATCATCCGACAAAGGCAAATGAAATGCATCCCGAGCTTGATTTTGATTTGCTCGGTGCACAGCTTGAGGCGTGCAAGGAAATTGATGTCAATGCACCCGTGTATATTTCCGCGGGATATGATGAAAAGGAATATGTAAAAAGACCTGAATGGCGTTTTGTATGGAGTAAAAATAAAGAAGAACAAAAGCGTTATGAAGACGGTGTTCATTTTCATCTTCTTTGCTTCAATACGGGATATCTTGATTTCCTTTGCGGTCATATCGAAGAGGTTATGCAGATGTATAATCCGTGCGGAATATTCCTTGACATAATTTCTCCGAAAGTCTGCTTCTGCGAGAAGTGTATGGCTGATATGAAAGCATTGGGTCTCGACAGCGATAACGAAGCGGATTTGAAGAAATTTGCTTTTATGACTCTTGATAAATATATTGCGGCAACAAATGCGGCGGTCAGAAAATACAGCGACACAGCAACAATTTTCCACAACAGCGGACACATTCCCAAGGGTGACTACGGCTTTATAGAAGCAAACACACATCTTGAGCTTGAAAGTCTGCCGACAGCGGGCTGGGGTTATGACCATTTTCCGCTTTCAGCCGCCTATGTGCGTTCGCTTAAGGATGCCGATTTTCTCGGAATGACGGGTAAATTCCATCAGGGATGGGGTGAATTCGGAGGCTTCAAGCATCCCAATGCGCTCATTTATGAAACATCTCTGAGCATAGCCAGCGGTGCGGGTTGCTCAATAGGTGACCAGATGCATCCCCTCGGAGAAATGAACCTTGCAACATACGGACTCATAGGAAAGGCTTACTCGATTGTTGAAGAAAAAGAGCCGTGGCTTGACGGCGCAGTAAACGTTGCGGATATTGCAGTGCTCAGCGCAGAATCAATTACCGGAAACCGTGACGAAAAGGCTGATTTCGGTGCAAACAGAATGCTGCTTGAAAACAATATGCTCTATAATTTTGTTGACGGCACAATGGATTTTTCAGGCTATAAGATGCTTGTTTTGCCTGATACTCCGATTGAAGACGATGCGGTTATCGAAAAAATCAGAAGCTTTGTTGCAAACGGCGGCAAGGTTATCGCAAGCGGCGAGGCGCTGATAAAGGACGGTAAATTTATACTCGATGCAGGTGCTGAATATAAGGGCAAGAACGGGTTTAACCCCACATATTTTGTTCCTGATTTTGAAACCGTTAACGGCAGAACAGAGTATGTTATGCGTTGCAATTCTTATCTTTTCGATGCAAAAGATTGCGAAATTGAGGCTTATGTTCAGAATCCGTATTTCAACAGAACAGCGGAGCATTTCTGCTCTCATATGCACGCTCCCAACAATCCCGAAGAGAATTATCCTGCTGCAGTAATCAAAGGCAATGTTGCCTATATCGGATGGGATATCTTCACTGCTTATGCGCAACACGGACATCTTTATTTTAAAGAAATTTTCACGCATATTCTCAAAAAGATGATGGGTGATGAATTTACGGTTAATGCGGCAATGCCTGACAGAGCAGTTGTTACATATATGAGACAGGAGAAGAAAAACAGAAACATTCTTCATCTCCTCTTTGCACACACAACCGTAAGAGGCGAAAATACCGAGATAATCGAGGATACCGTGCCTCTCTATAATGTTAAGTGTGCCGTGAAATGCGATAAAAAGCCGTCGTCAATAACCCTTGTTCCGCAGGGAAAAGAGCTTGAATTCGTATATGGCAACGGCAAAGCGGAATTTATTGTTCCCGAAGTCAATATTCATCAGATGATTGAAATAAAGGATTAAAAAATGAAAAAACAGAATTTTAAACTCACAAAGTTTGCCTGTTATTCGGCTTACTTCACAATGTCGTCAATTTTCAGTCTGCCGCCGCTTCTTTTTGCGACACTTCAGGATATGTACGGCATTTCATACACTCTTCTCGGAACCCTTGTTCTGACGAATTTCTGCACACAGCTTACTGTTGACCTTATTTTTACTTTCTTCACAAAGTATTTCAACGTAAAAAAAGTTGTGCGCGTAATGCCGCTGATAACTTCGGCTGGACTTCTTGTTTATGCAATTTTTCCGACACTCGTTCCGCAGCACGCATATATCGGATTGCTTATCGGAACCGTTCTTTTCTCGGTTTCTGCGGGACTTTCGGAAGTGCTTCTCAGCCCCGTGATTGCGGCGATTCCGTCGGATAATCCGCAGAAGGATATGAGCCTTCTTCATTCGCTTTATGCTTTCGGTGTGTTTACTGTTGTTGTGATAAGCACTTTGTTTATCAGAATTTTCGGTGCTGAAAACTGGCAGTATCTGACCGTTTTCTGGGCACTTCTCCCGATAATCGCATCGGTTATGTTCTGGCTTTCTCCCATGCCCGAAATGGACGTTACAAGCAGCGGAGAGGGCGCAAAGGGAACAAAGCGCAGAACGATTGCTCTTGCAATCTGCGTCGGTTCGATTTTCTTCGGAAGCTGTGCGGAAAACTCAATGTCAAACTGGGTTTCAACCTATATGGAGAATGCATTGCATGTTGACAAAACACTCGGTGACATTTTGGGAATGGCAATGTTTGCAATTCTTCTCGGCATAGCAAGAATAGCTTATGCAAAATACGGAAAGAACATTATGCGTGTGCTCCTTATCGGAATGATTGGTGCAACAGCCTGCTACCTTGTTGCGGGTCTTTCAACAAATGTTGTTTTTGCGTTTGTTGCCTGCATCCTGACGGGACTTTTCACTGCTATGCTCTGGCCCGGAACACTCATTATGATGGAAGAGAATGTTGCGGGAGTCGGCGTTGCCGCATATGCGCTTATGGCGGCAAGCGGAGATCTTGGTGCTTCGGTTGCGCCTCAGCTTCTCGGCATTGTTGTTGATAATGTTGCGGAAAGCAGTTTTGCGGCTGAAATCGGAGCAAAGCTCAATCTTGCGGCTGAGCAGGTCGGCTTGAAAGCGGGTATGCTTGTAACAGCACTTTTCCCGATTGTCGGCACGGTTCTTCTTATATTCGCAATGAGATTTTTCAAGAAAAACAAAGAACAGTAAAATATAACAAAAATGGACTGTATCACGCATTTTGCGATACAGTCCATTTTTTATTGTTCTTTATATTTTTCTGCCTGGAGATTGAACATATAGGCGTATTTTCCGCCGAGTGCCATAAGCTCTTCGTGTGAGCCGCTTTCAACGATTTCACCGTTTTCCAGCATATAAATAACGTCTGCCATAACGGTTGTTGAAAGTCTGTGGGAAATGAAAATAACAGTTTTGTCTGCCGCTGCTCTTGACATTGCTTCGTTGAGCGAATATTCCGAAACGGGGTCGAGGTTTGCGCTGGGTTCGTCGAGAATTGCAAACGGACATTGCTTGTAGAAAGCTCTTGCAACAGCAACCTTCTGCGCTTCACCGCCCGAAAGTGAAAGTCCGCTTTCGTCAAATTCGCGCAGAAGAATAGTGTCGGTTGAATTGTCAAGGTCTTTGTCGAAACTGCTTTCTCTGAGCGCTGCAAGAACCCTTGCTTTATCAGGCACGGAATTCATTGCAACATTTTCGCCGACTGTTGCGCCGAAAAGGGAGAAATCCTGAAAAACCGCGGCATAATTTTTGTGATAGGAGGGGATGTCCCATTCTTTTATGTCCGTTCCGTCAACGGTTATTCTGCCTTCCGTTACATCGTAAAGTCTCAGCAGAAGATTGGTGAGGGTTGTTTTGCCCGCACCGTTATATCCGACAAGCGCAATTTTCTGATAAGGTTTGATTTCAAGGTTAATGTTTTTGAGCGTCGGCTTATCGTTGTTCGGATAGGTGAAAGAAACATTTTCAAGCTTTATTGTGACGGGCTTTTCAAAAACAGTTTTATTTTCACCGCCGATTATCTGTTCCTTTGCGTTCATAAACTTCTTGAACTTATCAATGTAGAGACTGTTTTCTCTCAGAGAAATTGCAAACCAGCAAGTCAGGTCAAAAACACATCTGCTGACGGCGTTTGCGCCGTTGAATGTTGCGGCAAAATCGCCGAGGGTGATTTCTTTCGTGACAATCGCTTTATAACCCATAAGGAGTGCAATTCCGAGATAAACAAGCAATGTCATCGGAAGCGCTTCCTGGCAGAAATAGAGCTGCCATTGCTTGCGAAGGAAGGGGGCGATTGTGAAAAGGCGGTCTTTGACGTTCAGGTTATATCTGTTTTCAATCATTTTTCCCGCGGGATTAAGTCTTAACTCCTTTGCGTAATCCTGGAGATAGAAAACTCTGCTGAAATAAAGATTTTTTCTGTCAAGCGGTGTCATTGCTTCGGTACGCTTGACGTTGACTTTTGCAATGAGTCTGCCTATAGGAATCATTATTCCGACGCAAAGTGCAATAAAAACAAGACAAATCGGGTCAATTGATATGATGACAGCTGAAATTGAAATTATCGATGTCATAAGCTGGATGATATCCTGCGTGTCGGAAAGAACGTTATCAACACGCTCGCTCATCGAGTTCATTGCGAGCACAAGGTCGTTGTAATATTCGGGATTGTCATAAGCCTGATAATCCATTTTTGCCGCCTTTTCGTAAATGGCGGAATAAAGCTTATAGTGAAGCTTTTCTTTCTGCTTCGGGAGAAAGATTTCGTAAAAAATCGTGCTTCCGATTGTGCCGAAAACAATTATTCCCGCAAACACGGCGCAAGCAACGAATGCTCTGTAAAGTGCAACGCCCGATGTTACAACATCGATGATATATTTCAGAAGAACAACGTTTGAGAGAATCCAGGGGATGTTTGTAAACACATCGAAGAAAACGTAACCGAAAAGAAGCGCCGGTGCGTTTTTGGCAATAAAGCCGACCATAAAGAGGTTGTTTCTTATTGTGCCTGAATTTTCTTTTGATTTTCTGGTGTTTTTATTCATTTTCAGACACCTCCTCTTTATAACCCGAAGCCTGAAGGGTGAACATTTTGCAGTATTCTCCGCCGAGTGACATCAGTTCTTCGTGAGTGCCCGATTCAATGAGTCGGCCTTTTGCAAAAACAAGGATTTTGTCTGACTGAGTTGCGCTTGAAAGACGGTGGGAAATATAGAAAACTGATTTTCCTTTTGTTCCCTCCATGAGCGCATCATACATTTTGCTTTCGGCAATCGGGTCGAGTGCGGAAGACGGTTCGTCGAGAATTGCAATCTCAAAGTCTTTGGCAAACATTCTTGCAATGGTGACCTTCTGCGCTTCGCCGCCTGAAAGAAGTGCGCCGTTCTCGTCAAATTCCCTTGTCAGAAGTGTGTTTTCTTTTTCGGGAAGAGTCTGAATTTTATTGTAAACACCGCTTTGCGTAAGCGCCTTTTGTGCAAGCGAAATGTTTGTTTCGTCAACCTCTTCAATAAGTACGTTTTCCGCAACGGTCATTGCGAAAATTCTGTAATCCTGAAAAACACTAGCAAATTTTTCTCTGTATTTCAGAAGGTCGTATTCCTTAATGTTAATTCCGTTATAGAGTATTTCGCCTTCCGTAACATCGTAAAGACGCATAATGAGCTTTGAAAGGGTGGTTTTTCCTGCGCCGTTATGGCCGACAACGGCGAGGGTTTCGCCTCTGTTGATTCTGAATGAAACATTTTTCAGAGAATATTTTTCGCATCCCTCATATTTAAAGGAAACGTTTTTGAATTCAAGACTCTCAAAGTCTGCAGGTTCGATGTCTCCGCCCTGAAGTTTTGGCTCATAATCAAGGAAATCGCGGAGGTTCTGCACCCATAAGCAATGTTTCTGCTGCATTGCAAAGTATCTTGCGAGCTGGTTGAGTTTGTTTCTCGTTGTTGTGATTGCCGAGATAAGAACGGAAAAATCCGCAATTTCAAGATTCTGAAGAACAATCAGTCGGTAACAACCGTAACCGAAGCCGCCGCCGACGGGAATGATTTCGCCGAAAAAGTCTGAAACGGCCTCAAGAATGGCAATTTTCCAACCGTATTTTTTGATTACCTCGATGTTTTTGGCAACAGCCGAATTGAATCTGTTCTTTACAACCTCAAAAATTCCCGTTGTTTTGATTTCTTTGGCGAAGTCCTTGAGAAGAATTGTTCTTCTTGTATAGTCCTTCTGCCTTTCAAAGGGCGTCATTTCCTTTTCTTTTTCAAGCTCGATGTTGTTTTTCTTCGTTCTTATTGCGATAACGATAATCGGGCAGAAAATGAAGAAAAGCAGAAGCGGATCAATCGAAACAAGATAAATAACAAGGAAGATTATGCTCACAACAGATCCGATTGTCCAGGCGGAGCCTTCAATAATTCTCTTGAAACCGCCTTTTTCAACAACCCAGGTTGCTCTGTTATAGTTGTCGAAGAAATCGGGATTTTCGTAGCATCCGAGTTCAACCTCCTGAGCTTTTTTGAAAATCAGGCTGTTTATGTAGCTTTCGCATTTGATTTCAAATTTCGTTCTGACCGTGTACATATCAATGTAAGCGAACAAGTCAACGAAAACCTTGCCGAAAACTATAATGCACATTTTGATTGCAAATTCCTTGAAAGTGCCGTTGCCCTCGATGATCGAAAGTGCCGTCTGCAGAAACATGATGTTGATAACAACCGAATAGTAAACGTTTTCCGCTATGTAAGCAAGGTAGATTATCAGCAGGGACAGCGGTGCGCTTTTCCAGGCACATTTGAGCATAAAGGCGGTGTTTCTGAAAATGTGTGCCTTTTGTTTTAGCTGTTCTTTTTTCATATTTTCCCCCTCTTTACTAAAATAAAACACACTTATATTACATTAGCGAATTATAAATGTCAAGATAATGTTGACTTTAACAGGTATTTGATATATTTTAAATATATATTAACTATAAGGGGAGCGGCATATGGGAACGGTTATGCGCATAATCAGTCTTATTCTGACATTCTTCTCTCTGGCGGGTTCGGTTTTTAACCCGTTCGGCGCTTTTAAATCAATAGAATCCGATTTTTCAGACACTTCAAAGGCATCGTATTCAAGACTTTTCTATGAGCTGAGTGAAAAGTCAAACAATACCGATATCTGGCGTCAGGGAATGGTTTCGGGCAACGGTTTGCAGGGTGTAATAACAAGCGGCTCGCCCTACAGCGATACTCTTATCTATCAGAATATGCATTTTATTATGCCTAACAGGAATGTCCGCTATTGCCCGGATACTTCCGATGAACTTGAAGAGGTAAAGCAAAACATAACCGAAGGAAAAGATATTGTTGATAACGCAAGCTATGACGATGTTTATGCATATCATCCCGGTGCATTGCTCAGAATCAAGCAGAACAAAAATCTCAAATTCGGCTATGCAAGATATACCGATTATGAAACCGCACAGGTCGGAGTGAAATACACCGATATCGGCGGAATCTGGGAAAGAACAACCTTCACATCTCAGGCAGACGGCGTAACCGTAACAAAAATCGGCTCATCGTCTACGGGCAATAAGGTTGATGTGACACTTTCGTTTGATAACATCTCTGCTTTTGCCAACTACGGCAACGGCAGTGAAAAAGATTTGAAATATAAGAAGCTTACGGATAACGGTTGCGATTATATGAGCTTTGTTGCTCATTATCCCGATTACGAAAACAGCGAGCTTAAAAACGGCGGATATGCAACGGTTGTTCATGTTGTCACCGAAGGCGGAAACAAAGAACTGACTGAAGGCAAGACCATCAAGGACGAGCAATATTGCTCTGATACCAATCCGCAGATTAAAATAACTGATGCAGATAATGTTTATCTTATTGCGGTGTCCGACAGAACTCACGATATGGGCGCATATGCCGATTTTGAATCAGCCGAAAGCTATGAAATTGTTGAAAGCCTTATGGCAAAAACCAAGTCAGTTGCGGATAAATATACCAACGGCGGAGTTTTTGATTATGAAAGTGCACTTAAGGCGCATACGGATATTTTTACCCCGCAGTATAATGCAGTAACCTTCAGTCTCGGCGATTCCGAAAGCAAGGAACCCAACGAACAGCTTGTTTTTGAGCAGTATTACAAGGGAAAAATAAACAGAGACCTTGCCGAAAGAGCTTATTATTCGGGCAGATATGCTTACCTTTGCAGTGCGGGTTACGCAACACCCCGTCTTTACGGAATGTGGACGGGTGAATGGGCACCAGGCTGGGGAAGCAAATACACAATGGATGCAAACGTCAATCTTCAGACTTCCTCGATGAATACGGGCAATATTGAGGGCGCATATATCGGATATGCGTGCTTCATTCTCCGTCAGTCACCTGATTGGGAAGAAAATGCTCTTGCAACTCACGGATTTACAGATGCTTTGCAGGCACCCGTCAACACCGACGGCGATAAGGCTGTTATAACAGAAACCTGCTATCCTTATCCTTTCAGATATTGGAATGCGGGCACAAGCTGGATGCTTCAGCCGCTTTACGAAACCCTTATGTGCTACGGCGATGTGCAAATTCCCATAAACGGTGAATACGACCTTAACAATCTTAAATCCGTGCTTTCCGTGACTGAAGAAGACCTTACGGATGCGGAAATTGAGGCGCTTGAAAGCAAAGGATATCTTGATTTGAGAAGTGAAATTCTTCTTCCGATGCTTACAAAATCGGCGAATTACTGGGCGCAGCTTATGACCCCCGAATATTATACCGATGCAAACGGCAATCTTCACTATGAAAAGGGAAAAACAGAGCTTTCGGATTCAGAAACATTCACGATTCTTCCGAGCTATTCTCCCGAAAACAACCCCTCAAATTATCCCAGCCCCTCAGCGGCAAACACAGCCATTGACATTGCCGCGTGCAGAAACAATCTTGAAATGCTCATTGACATTATGAAGAGTGTTGACCCGCAGGCGGACACAGGCGAATGGGAATATCTTATGAGCAAGCTTCCTCCCTATATGTATGACGAAACGGGCGCTCTCAAAGAATGGGCAACCGCCGATTTTGAGGAGAATAATCTTCACCGTCATCTGAGCCATCTTTATTGTGTATGGCCTTTGTTTGAAACTCAGGATGACCCCGAACTGACTGCAGCATGCATTCAGGCGATTGCAAACAGAGCGAGCGAGAATGAAGCGAGCCATGCCCTTGTTCACAGAGCGCTTATTGCGGCAAGACTCAAGGATTCCGCAAGTGTAACGGATGCACTTGTCAATCTTATGAATCACGGAATATACTATGATTCGCTTATGACCAATCACGACTATGACCGCAACAGCTGTTACTGCACCGACTTTGCAATCGGCTATCTCGGAATAATCAACGAAAGTCTGCTTTATTCCGATGCGGATGAGATTGAAATTCTTCCCGCGCTTCCCGATTCAGGATTTGAAAGCGGAAAGATAACGGGTCTCAGAGCAAGAACAAGAGCAACTGTTGACGAAATAACATGGAATACCGCACAGAAGACCGCAAGTGTGACAATAACTTCCGATGCTGACACGACAATCACCGTTTCCAGCGGTATGTCGGAAAAATCCGAAACGGTAACACTTAAAGCGGGCGAAAGCAAGACTGTTGTTTTTGAATTGAACATAGAATAAACTTTTAACAGGTGGTATATTTATGAAAAAACAATCCGGAAAGCAGTACGGAAAACTGATTAAGATTCTGCAGATTCTGTCATTTGCGTTTATGATAGCAATGCTTGTTGTCTGTGTTGTTTTCCTTGCAAAAAATAATATTTCGGTTAAAAATGTTGATGTCCTCACGCAGTATCTCACAGGCGGCACACTGACGGTTGCTCTTATTCTTATCGGTTTCAGCATTGTCAAATCATTTGCGCTTGTTTTCCCTCCCGCGGTGCTTTATGTTCTCTCGGGAATCGTTTTTGACGATTATCTGACTGCGTTTCTCGTGAATTTCGTTGCAACGGCTTGCAGTCTGATTCTTCCTTATTTTCTCGGCAGATTCACGGGTTCCGAAATGGTTGACACACTCAAGGGCAGATTCAAAGCTATTGAAAAGCTTGATTCGTTTGCCGATGAAAACTCATTTTCACTTGTTCTTATATTCAAGGCGGGCGGCTTCATTCCGTCTGACCTGAGCAGTCTGATTTTCGGTGCAATGAACATTCCGTTCGGAAAATATTTTGTTGCCGCAAATCTCGGAATGCTTGTGCTCAACGCACTCTGGACTCTTTTCGGAACAAAAGGAGACCTTACAAATCCGTTCTCATATCTTTATGCGCTTCCCGCCCTTGTTTTTGCGATAGCCGCGGCGATATTTATGAGTGTGAGACAAAAGAAAAAGCAGAATTCAAATAATATTGACTCTGAAACGGAGGTTAAATAATGAAAAACTATGATGTAATCGTAATCGGTGCGGGCAACGGCGGACTTGCCGCAGCCGCAACCTGTGCAAAAGAAGGACTTTCCGTTCTTTTGCTCGAAAGACACAACATTCCCGGAGGCTCGGCTTCTTCGTTTGTAAGAGGCAGATTTGAGTTTGAGCCATCGCTCCACGAGCTTGCAGGCATCGGCACTCCCGAAGAGGTAGGCTCAATCGAGGATATGTTCATCAGAATGGGTGCGGACTGCGATTGGTATAAGCACAACTCGACATTCCGACTTGTTGTTCCCGCAAAAGAGGGCGATAAGGATGCGTTTGTGAACGAAAACGGAGTGCTTGTAAAGGTTGACGCAAGAATGCCTGTCGGCTTTGAGAATTTTGCAAGAAAGCTTGATGAACTTGTTCCCGGTTCGTATGCAAGCTGTAAAGAGGCTTTCAGACTTTCAACAAATATGTTTGAAGCCTTTGAATGCCTTGAAAATCCCGGTAAACTTCCGAGCGTTCTCAAGGATGTTCCCGATATTATGAGAATGGCATCCCATACTCTTCAGGAGGGTCTCGATGCTCTCGGAATGCCTCAGAAGGCACAGGATATCTTCAACACCTATTGGTGTTATATGGGTTCGCCCGCTTCTCAGTTTGACTTCCTTTACTATATGTGCGTGCTTCACAGCTACGTCAAGAGCGGCACGGGTATTCCCCATCTCCGCAGCCACGAAATGAGCCTTGCGATTGATAAGGTTATCCGTGACAACGGCGGTGACATCTGGTACAACTCAGAGGTTACCAAGGTTATTATGAAAAACGGAAAGCCTGCAGGCGTTGTAATCAACGGCGAAAAAGAGGTTTACGGCAAACACTTCATCTGCAACTCATCACCCAACGCGGTATGGAACGATTTGTTTGACAAAAAAGATATTCCCGAAAAACAGCTCAAGATGCTCAATTCAAGAAAAATTGCCTGCACTCTGACAACTGTTTATCTCGGAATGAACAAAACAAAGGAAGAACTCGGTATTACCGACTATTCGGTATTCATTGCTCCCGATGCAAATTCCGACAAGCAGTATGAGGCGGCGCAGAATTATTTCAGCGGCTACTGCATCATTAACTGCCTCAACGAAATCATTCCCGACAGCACTCCCGAGGGAACAAGCCAGCTGTTCCTTACAACGATGACATTCGGCGATGTTATGAAAGACATCAAGCCTCAGGATTATAAGAAATTCAAGACCAAGGTTGCAAAGGATATGATTGAAACCTGCGAAAAGGCGCTCAATATTTCCATTACACCTTATATCGAAGAGATTGAAATCGCTCTTCCTCCCACATTTGCAAGATATCTTAACACACCGTGGGGCACACCCTACGGCTATATGCTTGAAAAGTGGGACAGCATGATTCCCAGAACGGTTCAGTTCGGCAAGGACCAGCCGTTTGATAATTTCCTTTTCTGCGGCGCAACGCAGGAGAGAGGCGACGGCTACGGCTGTGCTTATTACACAGGCGAAAAAGCCGGTAAGTTGACAGTGAAGAAAATCAAGGAGGGCAAATAAGATGGCAAGTAAGCTCAAATCATTGAAAGCAGGCAAATTTGTGTCCCTGCTTAAGGACAGACAGGCTGCGTTTGATGCGGCAGAAGCCAAAATGCCCGAAATTCCCGACCAGGCAATGGCTCTGGCAAAGGCTCTCCATCCCAAGCGTCAGTATCTCAAGGTTGCGGCAGTAACCGAAATGGCGGAGGACTGCAAGAGCTTCACTCTCGTTCCCAATGAAGAAAAGGGAACAAAATCGCTTGCATATTTCGGCGCAGGCAAATATCTCACAGTTTTTGAAACAATCAACGGAATGCCCGTGACACGAGCATATTCAATTTCTTCATCACCCAAGGATTCGCTTGGGGGTAAGTATGTTCTTACAATCAAGCTTGTTGAGGGCGGTCTTGTTTCAAGATATATTCTTGACACCTGGACAGTCGGCACGGAAGTTGAGGTTTCGGCACCCGCGGGCAATTTTGAATATCAGCCTCTGCGTGATGCAAGCAAAGTTATCTGCCTTGCGGGCGGAAGCGGTATAACACCGTTTGTTTCAATGGCGAATGCAATTGCTGACGGCGACGAAGATTTTGAAATGACTCTTCTTTACGGCAGCAGAAATTATGACAATATTCTTTTCAGCAATGAGCTTGAGGCTCTTGAGAAAAAGTGCGGAAAAATCAAGGTTGTCCACGTTCTCAGCGACGATGCCGACAAGAATGTTGACGGTGTTGAACACGGCTTCATAACTGCTGAGCTTATCAGAAAATATGCGCCCGAAAATGAGGAATATTCAGTGTTCCTTTGCGGACCGGTTCAGATGTATGAGTTCGTTGACAAGGAACTTGAAAAGCTCGGACTTGAGAAGAAATACATCCGTCACGAAATGTTCGGCGAATTCCATAATCCCGCAACCCAGCCTGATTATCCCGCGGGTATCCCCGAAAAAGTGAAGATTACCGTTACAATTCAGGATAAGACATATATTATTTTCGGTAACTCCGCAGATTCCGTTATGCAGACAATCGAAAAGAACGGTCTTGCCGTTCCCGCAAGATGCAGAAGCGGCGAATGCGGATTCTGCCATTCACATCTTATTTCGGGTGAGGTTTATGTTCCCAAGCATCTTGAATACCGCCGTCTTGCAGACTATAAGTTCGGCTGCATTCATCCCTGCTGTTCATTCCCGCTTACAGATATCGAAATCAATGTTCCCGCAGCAAAATAATTCCTGAAAAATTCAAACCCGAAGTGTAACAGCTTCGGGTTTTTGTTTATTTTTTGTTTTTTTATTGCAATTGTCTATTTAATAATATAAAATATAGTTTGTGTAGATTGCAGAGGTGTGTTTATGAAAAAACAGAGAAAAATCCAAAAAGAAATTGCAAGGCTTGAAAAAGAAAGGTCAAGGCCTAAAAGAGGCGGTTATCTTGCATTTCTGATACTGATTATTTGTGTTGTTTACATTACCGATGAAATAGCTTCGCAGATTCAGACGCTTATGAAAACCGAAATTGCAACCGATTTGCTTGCAAAATACGGCGAAAGCTCAATCGGTGTGCTTGACATTCTCGGAATAATTGCGTTTCCCTTCCAGGGACTTTCGCTTCTCTATAAACCGCTTGCGGATAAATACGGCAGGAAGCCTTTCCTTGTTCTGAACACCTTCGGGATGGGCATAGCACTTTTGCTTATTTTCCTTTCAAACAACCTTGTTCTTTATGTTGTTGGCGCAACTCTTGCTGCATTCTTTGTGCCCCACGATATGCAGGTTGTTTATATCACGGAATCGGCACCGCCCAAGCACAGAGCAAAGATTTATTCGGTTGTAAAAGGTGTTTCAACTTTCGGCGTAATGCTTGTTCCTCTTTTCAGAAGGCTGTTTATGACAACCGCTTCCGAATGGAGAATGGTTTATCTTGTTCCTGCACTTCTCGGAATAATTGTTTCGCTTATTGCGCTTATGACTCTTCGTGAGACCGATGCTTACATCGAGTCGAGGCTCAAGTATCTAAGAATGACAGATGAGGAAAAAGCGGCGGCAAAAGCATCAAAGGACTCATCTGATTCGCAGGGCGGACTTGTTGCGGCAATAAAATTCGTTGGACGCCATAAGCAGCTTCGCTGGCTGTATATTGCTGTTGCTTTCGGTACAATGGGTGTTCTCGTAACAATGCAATATCAGGCAATCATCTCTTACGGCTATGCGCAGGCAGGACTTTCGCAGGGTATTTATGCAACTCTCGAAGCGGCGCTTGATGCGGTTTCGGTAGGCGCGGTAACATCTGCGTTGTTTATGTTCCCGATAGGAAGCGGACTCATTCAGCTTTCTCACGGATTTATTTCCGATAAATGGGGAAGAAAGCCTGCTATAGTTTCAATGGCGGCGGCGACAATCATATCACTCGTTCTCTTCTCCGCAGGTGCGGAAAAAGCATGGAATCCATATGTTGTCGGATTGTTCAGCGGTGTCTGTGTCGGAAGCTTCTGGGCGTGCACCGACATCAACACAATGATGGTCGGCGAATCGTCGCCGACAAATCTGCGCTCGTCGATAATTTCACTTTCAATGTTTGCGCTCGGCATAGGATATGTTGTTACTTATCTTGTCGGTATTCCGCTTATTACATATTTCGGTAATGCTTCAATACCGACCGTATCATTTTGCCTTGCGTTGCCGACCCTCATTGTTTCAATGTTTATTCTTATTTTCAAAACAAAAGAGACAAAGGGCGTAAACCTTGAAACCGTAACAGGCAGCGAATGGGATTGATTTAAATAAACGGAGGAAAAGAAAATGGTTAAAGAAGAAAAAAGAACTTATGTGCCTTTTACAGAGTGGAAGGAAAAATCAAAGCAGACGGAATATACCGAAAACACACCGCTTCTTGCACCCGACGGCAAATTGCTTGCAAAAGGCTGGGCAAGGCACAATGTTTTTGAATATAACAGAGATTATGTGAAAACAGGAATTATGAGCCGCAAGGAATGGGATTTTTATAATATTTCCGACGGCAAAATGCAGATGCTTGTAAGCTTTGCGAATATCAATCTTGGCGGCTATGTCGGTGCAAAGCTTGTTGACCTTAAAACAGGCGAAGTTATCTGCGATTCGATTCAGTATTTTCTCGGTGCAAACAAGCACGTTCCTCCCGCAAAGGGCGATGTGCCCAACCGCTATAAAGATAAAGTCGGTAATGCCGAGTTTGATTTCAACACAATGGAAACCTCGAGAACCCTGTGGTACAAAGGCGCATATAAGGGCAAACCCGTTGAATGCGATGCGCAGATGGATATTATGCCGGGACTTGAAAACATAACAACAATCTTCCCCTTTGATGAAGATGAAACCAAATATTTTATGACAACGAAACAGTTCTGTATGCCTTGCGATGCCGTGTTCAGAATCGGTGATTTTGAATACAAGTTCACCAAGGAAGATTCATTCTGCACACTTGACTGGGGCAGAGTGAACACCGTTCACAAAATGGTCTGGTATTGGGGCAGCGGCACAACATATATTAACGACGAAAACGGAGAAAAGCATATTCTCGGATTCGAGATAACATGGGCAATCGGTAACGAAAGCAATGCAACCGAAACCTGTATTATCTATGACGGAAAGGTGCATAAATTCGGCGCGGTTGATGTTGAAAAATTCCCCAAGGGAAGATTTATGGAGCCGTGGAAGTTTATTTCCGAGGACGGCAGATTCAATATGACAATGCAGCCGACACTCGACAACCATTCCGATGTTGACTTCAAAATCGGAAGAATGAACTGCCATCAGGTTTACGGGATATGGAACGGCGATGTTACGCTCGATGACGGAACAAAAATTGAAATCAAGGACCTTATTGCTTTCTGCGAATATGTAGAAAACAGATGGTGATTGTGAAAGGGTGGCATTTATGGAAAAGAAAAAGCTTTATATCCTTACATATGACCACGGCGGATATGTTCTCTGGAAAGATGAAGTAAAGCCGAGGCTGAAAAAGATTTATGAGTGGATGGAGAAATATCCGAAGCTCAGAATAGGTCTCGATTATGAATCATTTACCTTTGATGAGTTTTCGGAATGTGACCCTGAAATTGTTGAAATGGTCGGAGATTTGCTGAAAAAATATCCCGACAGAGTAGGTCTGGGCGCAACAACATATGCACAGCCGCTTTCGTTGACAATATCCGAGGAATCGAATGCGCGTCAGCTCAGCTGCGCGGTGACAACAAACAAAAAATATTTCGGCATAACTCCGAATGTTTATGCTATTTCCGAGTTTGCTCTTAACAATCAGACACCTCAGCTTGCAAGACTTTGCGGATATGATGCGGCAATTCTCCGCTCTCACGTTATGGGCTACGGTTATCCGAGAACATTTGATTCCGCTTGGGGCAGATGGATAGGTAAGGATAAAACGGAGATACCCGCCGTACCTACATATGATAAGCAGGGCAGGGGATTCAACTGCTGTACGGTGGATAACTGGATTCTTTCAAGATGGCCCGAAAATCAGCTTTATTCGCTTGAAGATTTCGAAGAGATGTTTGCGAAGTATTCTCCGCTTCTCGCTTCGAGATATGATGACCTCACTCAGCCGATAGAAGAACTGAACGATTATATCGAAACAAAAGATAACTATGAATATGTTCTTCTTGAGGACATCCCTTCGCTTTACGGCGAAGCTGTTGATGAGCTTGCGACAACGGACAATGATTTTCACGTTCAGATGCCGTGGGGTTATTGCGGAAACGAGATTTTTAACGGAGTCAGAGAATCCGAAACTGCAGTTGTTCAGGCAGAAAAGCTGAATGCAATTTCTGCAATTCTTGGCGGAAAAGAGAAAAAAGAAAAGCTGGATTATGCGTGGAGATATGCCCTTGCGGCGCAGCATCACGATGTTACAATCTGCGGACTTCTTGACCTTTCGCGCCGTTTCATTCCCGCTTCGCTTAAAGCTTCGGATGAGGTTAAGGCTTTGTCTCTCAAGGAAATATCAAAGCGTTTTGCACCCGTGGGCGAAAAGAATATTCTTGCGGTTAACAATCATTCTTTCCCCGTTGATGAGTGGGTTGACGGAACAAAAGTTGAGCTTCCCGCATTTACGGCGAAATGCATCAAAAAAGAATCAGATAAAAAGTATGAATATAAATGGAATGAGGAAAAGGGAGAGCTTATAACCCCGAATTATAAGCTCAGACTGACCGATAAGGGTATTGCATCTGTTGATAACTTGAAAAATAACGGCAGAATTTTTGACAACGGAGAGGGTGAATTGTTCTCAGCCTGCGTTGAAAATGAAAACTGCGTTTCTTCGGGTAAATGGATGGTTGAAATCACAGACACTTGTGCCACGGCGGTGCAGGAAGGCAAAATCGGCGGCATTCCCTTCAGCTTTGAAATGAAATTCAACGGAGATTCTCCGAGAATTGACTGCAAAACACGATTTGAGCTTCACGGTGAAAGAGTCGGTAAGGAAGGCGAAAAGGCAGGGCTTATGAAGTCGATTACCGTTGACGGTCACCTTCACGAAAGCAAGCTTTGCCTCAATATGAATCTTTGCCTTGATAAAAACCGCAGAATGGTGCGCGATCTGCCGTATTCAATTTCCGAATGGAGCGGTGATATCCGTGTTACCGAGGACTATTGGTATAAATCCGATTACATCATCATTGACGAAAAGGCATCTGCGGAAGAATCGTTTAATTCATCAACATATCTTAACGGCATTTATTGGGTTTGTCTTCGTGATGAAAACAAAGGCTTTGCCGTTATGAACAGAGGCTGTATGGGTTCGGCTGTCAACGGCAACAGACTTTCTGTTCCTCTACTCTATTCAAACGAATATCTTTGCGGAACAAAGATTCTTGACGGAATTTATGACGATGAGTTTGCACTTCTGCCGTTCGATTCATCTCTTTCGGATGCAGATTTGCACCGTATGGCTGTTTCTTATAACTATCAGCCGTCGCTTGTTTCTTTGGCGGATTGCGAAGGCGAAATGACAGAATTCAGACCGTTTACCCTTGAAACCGACGGCGGTGAAGTAATTCTGACAACATTTTACTGCGAAAACGGAGACGTGTTTGCCCGTTTCTGCAATTATTCCGATGATAAAGCAACTGCAGTGCTGTCAAGTGAGTTCGGAAAGGTGACGGCAGAGGTTGATTTGCTTGGCGAAGAACTTAAAAAGGTAACAGACGGAAAACTCAGCTTCCGTCCTTGGGAAATTAAGACTGTAAAGGTGATAATATGAAATTTTATCTCGTAACGGATACGCATTATTTTGAACCGTCTCTGGGCACAAGCGGCAAAGCTTTTGAAGAATATATGAGCAGAGAGCAGTATTTTATGGCGGAGAGCAGTTGCATCGTAAAATCTGTTTTTGATGAGATTTCAAAGGACAGTGAAACCGAACTTGTAATCATTCCGGGAGATGTTTCAAAAAACGGAGAGATTGAGAGCCACAAAAGCTTTATCAGGGAACTGCAGAAGCTGAAATCCGCAGGGAAAAGGGTGTATGTTCTCACAGCGGGGCACGACTATAACGAATACTCAAGAGCGTTCATAAATGATGAAATAATTCAGGTTGAAGGAACTGAGTTTAAAGAGCTTTACAATCTTTATTACGATTTTGGTTATTCCGAAGCACTCGCCGTTGATGAATCAACACTTTCATATATTGCAGAAATTGAAAAGGGCGTGCGTTTGCTTGCAATCAATTGTGACAGTGAAGGCAATCCCAAGGGTGCAGTTGATGAAAGACTTGCGGATTGGATTAAAGTTCAGCTTGACGAAGCGAAAAAATCAGAATGTCAGGTGATTGCAATCTGCCATTATCCGATTATCCCGCCCGTGCCCGTGTTTGACCTTGTCGGCGATGCAAAGATAAAAAATTGGAGAGAGGTTGCTTCTCTCCTTGCGGATAACGGAGTAAAGCTTGTTCTTACGGGACATATGCATATTCAGAGTATCAATGAATTTGTTTCCGAAAAAGGCAACAGACTCCTTGATGTGTGCACCTCGTGTGTTACGGGAAGCCCTGCAAAATACAGAAAAATCACTTTGGACGGCGATGAAATGACCGTTGAAAGCCTTGACATTACATATTGCGGCGGTAATGCAAAAGGAAATTCATCGAAAGAAATATTCGACACTCAGTTTGAATGTTCGATAAAAAGCAGAATTAACGGAGCGCTCAACGGCGGAAAAGGCATAGTTGCTGCATTGAAAAAGTTCAGCAAAAAGATACTTAACAGCATTACCCTCGGAGGACTCGGAAGACTTCTGTGGATAAGGGTTGATAAATCAATAAAGAAGAAAAAATTCATTGATTTTGCAGGTGACATCGGAGTTAAACTCTTTGCGGGAGATCAGCCTTTTGTTAAGGGTACACCCGAATATGATGCTATATCAAAAACACTCAGAAGATTTTCTTTTATCCTGAAAAAAATCGAACCCAAGCTTTCGAAAAACGGCGTAAAGGTAAATCTTTACGAAATGCTCCTTGACACAATCGGCAACAATAAAGGCTTTTCCGATAACAACGGGGTTATAAAATTGAGATAGTTTATTGACAATGTTTTGCAACTTTGTTAAAATTTTCAATATAAAAATCAAAGGAGAAGAATGATGAAAAAGATTTTAAGCATTGTTTTGAGTGTAGTTCTTGCTTTTTCTTGTATAAGCATCGGAATGACTGCATTTGCACAGGATGAGGCAATGAAATTTGCAGTTGCATCCGACCTTCACTATGTTGTTCCTGAAGAGGAACTTGAAATTGAAATTCCTTATGAGCCTGTAATGTGGAACGCAAACCGCAGAGCGGCTATGGAAAACGAGAGCGGATTTATTATTGATGAATTCCTTCGTCAGTGCGCTGAGGATGAAAACTGCGAGTTCATTCTTATTCCCGGTGACATTGCAAATGACGGAAAAATAATTGCTCAGCAGCATCTTGATGTTGCTGAAAAATTCAGAAAATTTGAAGCCGAAACAGGTAAACCCATCTATGTTATCAATGGCAACCATGATAACGGTGCGGGTGAAAACGATGTAACATATAAAGATTTCAAAGAAATTTATTGGGAATTCGGTTATGATGAGGCTCTTTTTGTTGATGATGACACTTGCTCGTATGTTGCAGAGCTTTCCGAAAAGTACCGTCTTATCGCACTCGACAGCTGCGATCCCAGCAAGTCAACCGAAGACGGTATGACCAAAGACAAGGTGAACTGGGTTCTTGATGAGGCCGAAAAAGCCTATGCCGAAGGGAAATATCCCATACTTATGATGCATCACAATCTTCTTGACCATCTTCCCATGCAGAGAATTCTCAGCAGAAACTTTATTATCAGAAATCACCTGATAACTGCAAATAAATTTGCAAATGCGGGCATAAAGCTTGTTTTCACGGGTCACGAGCATTGCAGCGATGCCGCTGTTTATACCAGCACACTCGGCAACAAGATTTATGACTTCGCAACAACTTCCCTTACAATGTATCCCGCAGAATACAGAATGTTCTCTGTTACCGATGAAGAAATCAGCTATGAAGCAAAAGCAATTGAAAGCATTGATGTTGAGGCTTTGACGGCAACCGTATCGGGGTACACCGAAGAGCACATTGCACTTATGAACGAGAATTTCAATGATGCTTATGCAAAAGAATATCTCAAATGCGGTATTCAGTACCGCTTGGGCAAGGGTCTCACAATGGAAGCAATCGGCATGGAAGAGGGCGATGTGTTCTACAACCTTGTAAACACTGCTGTATCGGGACTTAACAAGATTCTCGAATATCCTCTCTATGGTGAAGGCGGTATTCAGGAGCTTGCAAAGAGCTACAATATTGACATTCCTGACAGCGACTATGAAAACATCTGGGATGTTGCAACGGAGCTCGTTGGTGCTCACTATGAAGGCGAAGAAAATTATCCTCTTGATTCCAAGGAAGTAACAATATTCCTCAGAGCAGTTGCGCTTCTTCTTCGTGATGATCTTGCCGCAATCGGCGACGAAACACTTCTCAAGGGTGCAAACGTGCTTCTTGAAAAGCTTGGTGCAGAATTTAGCGTTGCTGAGGGAATAACAAAGGTTTGCACAGCGGTGTTCGGCGGTGTAAGTGCGGTTGAATATTTCATCATCGCTCTGGTATCACCTCTTCTTTATGAGTTCATTCTCGATGATGACGGCGTTCCCGACAACAACGGCACAATTCCCGGCTACGGTGTAACCGGTTCCGATGTTGCTGCTTCAAATATATTTGGAAGAATAAGCGACATTGCACTTCTCATCTTTACATACCTTAAGAATATGGTTAAAATTCTTGTTAAGATAATCTGAAAATAAAAATCAGAGGTCTGACTCGCACGGGTCAGACCTCTTTTTTTATTTGTTATAGTGTTTATCAATTTTCTCATATTCTTCATCGGTGATTTCAACAATTCCGCCGTGCTTGAAGCCGTAGGGGAACGAGAATTCTTCTGTTGCTCTGTTGAAATTGCTGTTTCCGGGTTCCGATGAAACAAAAGGAACGTATCCCATCTTGGATTTTTCGCATCCGAAGAAATCCAGCATCAGACACCAACGACCGTCAGGAAGAACAAGAGTTGTTGCGCCTTCGTATGATCCCGGCTTTTCGAATGTTGCCATATAATCTTCAAATGACTTATCGTGTTCATACGGACCGTAAAGATTTTTTGATGTTGCGTGCATGTTCATCGGCGGACATTCAGCGTTCTTATAAAACATATGATATGTGTCGCCGAATTTTCTGATATGAGTATCAAGGATTTCGTTGTCTTTTGTGAAGAAAAGTTTCGGTTCTGAAAATGATTCAAAATCCTTTGTTGTGCAGCAGTAAATCGACATATGTGTATAATTATCTTCTTTAACTGTTGAACCCCAATGAATCATATACTCATCGTTTATGTCATCGTATATAACCTCGGGGGCCCACAGACAGCCGAAATCGTCTCTGCCGAAATAAATCCTTTTTTGCTCCGAAAAATTGATAAGGTCATCGGATTTCCACATGCAAAGACATTTGCTGCCCGTTGAATTGACTTCCTTCCAATTTACCTGATAGTTTTCATCCATTCTGTATGCAATTGAAAGGTCGGTTGTGAGAATAACAAAACCGCCTGTTTTCAGACGGACAATCTCAATATCTCTGCAGCCTTTTTCACCGATGGTGCTTGTCAACACAGGCTCACCGCCGTTAACTTGCTTCCAATTGAAACCGTCCTTGCTGATTGCGAAATAAACCTGTTCGCCGTCAGGTGTGATTTTTTCCTTGAAATGTCCGAAAAGATATGCCATATCCATACCCCTTTCATATTTAAAACAATATATATAATACAACCGTATGTCAATGCTGTCAACAGAAAAGAAGCAATAATAACAACGCAATAACACGCGCCTTGTTCACGCCCCTCCTACTAAACACACGGCGAAGTTGACAAGAAGGGATAAAAAAGAGCAAAAAAGGTGTTGACAATTGAGGATTGGTGTGATATATTATTCGAGCACCCGCAAGACAGGGTGCCGCACATTGAAAATTAAACAACGAATGAAAAGA
>JAZTZD010000012.1:0-40616 GCA_045637305.1 Acutalibacteraceae bacterium | reverse complement strand
CAAGAGCATATGTGAAACCCGTTGATAAGAACAAGATTCTCAAAATTGTGGGAATTGTTGTTGCCGCACTTGCAGTTATTGTTATTGCCGCGCTTATAATCAAAGGTTTTGCGGGCGGCACGGGAAATGAAGAAACAACTTCATCAACCACCGCACCGGTTTATACATATCCTCCCACTTCGGCAACAACCTCTCCTTGGACAACATGGGTGTTTGAAGAAACCTCCACAACGCAAGAAGATACATCGACAACCGAAGAGGATGACACAACTTCAACAACAAGAAGAAAGCCCACAACAACCAGGAAAAAGACAACCACAACAAAGAATCGCACAACAACAACCAGACCTACCACAACGAAGCCGACAACAACCCAGGCAACGGAAACAACCACCGGTGAGCAGAGTTCAACAACAGAGAATTCTCAGTCAACAACCGTAAATTCCGAAACAACAACTGTTCAGGCGGCTTCCGAAACCACAACCGAAAATCAGGAAACCACAACTCAGGTTCAGAGCACAGAGAACGAAACCTCTGAAGCACAATAACACAAAAAGAATCCCCACAGATTCTGTTAAGAAGAATCTGTGGGGATATTTTTATAGTATTCTGAATGTCTTGACTTCAAAGGGTTTGAATTCAAATTCAAAGCTGTTGCCGTTCTGTGCAATTTCAGTCTTGTCTTCTTCAATCATATTGCATTCGATAACCTTATCAAAACCGAAGCTCCAGTTGAGAGTTGCTTTGCCTCTCTTCTGTTCCTGCTCAACAACACGGATGATGTATCCTCTGCCGTCCTGAGCTTTTTTGATTGTGTCAATTGAAATGTTCTTCTGATTGATGAATCCGCCGTCGCCGTCATCGGTTGTGATGCTGACAAAGGAATTGCCCGATTCAATTGCACCGTTTGTTGCCTGTGCGTTATAGAATGCAACGGGAGGAACGTTGAATGCGAGTGCCTCCTGCGGTGTGTCTGTTCTCCAGTCGCCGCTGTGGGGATGGAAAGCATATTTGAAAGTGTTTATGCCGTGGTCGCCTGTTCTGTCGGGGCAGGTGGGAGCACGCATAAGAGTGATTCTCATATGGCTGTTGTGAATATCATAACCGTACTTGCAGTCGTTGATGATGCTGCAGCCGTAACCGCCTTCCGAAAGGTCTGCCCATTTGTGTGCGGCAACCTCAAAACGGGTAAGGTCATACAATGTGTTCCAATGTGTGGGTCTCTTTGTTGCGCCGTGTGCAATTTCATATGTTGCATCGGTGTCGATAACGGCAACATCAAAGCCTGCCTTAAGAACCTTGTCGCTCTCGTGCCAGTCAACGGTTGTGTCGAAAATAACGCTGTTTCCGTTGCGGTAAAGAATAATATCCTGTGTTATTGTTGATTTGTGGAATTTGCGCTTGACTCTGATTATCTTGCGAAGGAAGTTGCTTTCTGCAACCTCAATGCTTTCAGCCTCTGTGAGTTCCCACATCTTCTTGTGGTAGTTAAGCTCAAGGTTCCATGCTGTTTCGTGAATACACTTATCAAGAGAAACGGTAAGAAGATTTCCTCTGCCGTCAAGGCATTCGCGTTTTTCCTGCTTATCGTAAATGCTTGTTATGATACCGTTTTCATCGAACTTAACGCGAAGATAAATGTTTTCAAGAACAGTTTTGTCATTGTCATAAAGTTCGTTGTCCGCATCGGTTTCGGGAACAAGTGTGAATACCGTGCAGCTCATGGGCGCAAGGGGATTGAGGAAAGGTGTGAAAACGAGCTTTCCGTTATTATAATATGAATGGAGTCTGTTTCCGTCTGCATCAACGGGATACATGTTCTCGGGAACGCCCTCAACCTCAATGGGCTCAAAGCTTTCAACGTTTGTGAGATTCCATACCTTGATGCTGTTTTCGGGAGCTTCAACAATAGCGTTAAGAGCTGCAAAAACATCGTCCTTGACGGAGTTTGCAATCTCATTCATCTTTGCGTAATCCTTGCGGCAATCTTCAAATACTGCGTGAATTGATGAACCGGGAAGAATGTCGTGGAACTGGTTTGTCATAAGGATTCTCCAGCCCTTTTCGATTTCTTCCTTGGGATATTCCTTGCCGAGAAGCTTTTCGGCAAAAACAGAAAGCATTTCGTCTCTTGTGAAGAGGAATTCACCTTTACGGTTATTCTTCTTAACAAAAGCCTGGCTTGTGAATGTGCCTCTGTGGTTTTCGTAGAACATTTCACCGTTCCATACGGGAAGCTCATCTTCCTTGCCGTGGAATGTTTCAAAGAATTCGTCAACGTGACCGATTTCGGTTTTGGGAAGACCGGGGAAGTTCTGAAGTCTTCTGCCGCGTTCAAGCATATTTCTTGTCGGACCGCCGCCGCCGTCACCGTAGCCGTACATGCTCATTGCGGTGTTGAGCTCGCTCTTGTTGTTGCATTCCTCGTCAACAGTCATAATTTCATCAACACGGTAATGGCAGTTGTATGCGGGTCTCATAAGGTGAGCATATACTCTGTCACCGTTGTTTCCCTGCCACATAAACATACTGTAGGGGAATTTGGTTGTGTCATTATATGAAAGTTTTGAAGTGATGAAGTTTTCCATTCCGCAGCCGTTGATAATCTGGGGGAGAGCCCAGGTGAAGCCGAAGCAGTCGGGCAGCCAATAGGTCTTTGAAACCTTGCCGAATTCGTTTCTGAAGAATTCGGTGCCGTAAAGAACCTGTCTGATAAGCGCTTCGCCCGAAGCGATGTTAGTGTCAGCTTCAACCCATACGTTTCCGCAGATATCCCACTGTCCTGCTGCAACCTTTTCTTTGATTTTCTCATAGATTTCAGGGTAATGGTCTTTCATCATCTGATAAAGAACAGCCTGACTCTGACCAAAGGTCATTTCGGGATAAAGGTCCATTAGAGAGGTAACGTTTGTGAATGTACGTGCACTCTTTCTTATGCTTTCCTGAATTCTCCAGAGCCAAGCAACGTCAATGTGGCTGTGACCTGTAAGAATAACCTTGCTCTGTGCACTCCAGTTGATTTCGGAGATTTTCTTGAGATAGAATTTTCTTGCTTCAACAATACTCTTTCTTACCTGTGCAGGCTCGAAATCGTAGTCAACTATATGTAAGCTGTCGTCAACGGCGGCATAAACCTTGCTCTTTATATGCTCGTCCTTGATGAAACCGAGTGCATCAAAAGCAACTTCAATATCAATGAAATAACCCTCGCACTCAGCATCAACGGCAAAAATGCTTGTTTCGCCGAAAAGACAGTCCTGATATTCAGCGCCGTCCATTGCAGCATCGCAGAATGACATTGAGTCAACTGTTGCTTCGATTTCGAAGTTGAGGACATCGCCCGCCTTGTGAACGCCGAGGTCAACCTGTTTTCTGTCGGGAAGCCATTCTCTTGATGTGCAGCCCGCAACAAATTTTCCGTTGCATTTAACAAGGGACTCGCCGCCGACAGCGAGTTCTGCTCTGATTGAAAGACCGTCCATTTCTTCGGGTACCGTAACGGATGCTTTGAAGAAGTGAGCCGAATCATAACCTGCGTGCCATCTGTCGCCGCTTCTGATTTCGCCTTTGAAATCTTCCATTTCGTATCCGTCTTCGCCGAGGAACATTCCTCTTGTATATTCCCAGACACCGATATCTTTCTTCGAGATGATACAGTATTTGGGAAGCTGCTTATGCATATCTTTGAGAATTCCGAGTTTTAAAGTGTGCATATTTTTTCCCCTTTCGGTTTGATAAATATATAATATCAAAGCATCTGTATAAAATCAATAAAAATCCTATAGTTTATAAAATTTATTTTTATATAATATATAATTATATATTTTATCTTGAAAATTATATTTATAAATGATATACTTGTATGATTGAAAGGAATGATATTGCTTGAGAAGAAAAAAATGGACTGTGGCAAAATGCGATAAGGACTTTGCCGCTCTTGTTGCACAGGAGCTCAGTGTTGCACCTTTTGCCGCTCTTCTTGCAACCTCAAGAGGTCTTGATGATATAAAAGAAATCGAAAGATTTTTTGATACAGATGCTCAGCTTACACTCGACCCGATGTCGATTAAAGATATGGATGCCGCTTCTGAAAGAATCAATCTTGCAATTGATGATTTTGAGCGTATATGTGTTTTCGGCGATTACGATGCCGACGGTGTAACCGCAACAGCTTTGCTTTACTCGTATCTGGAAACGAGAGGCGCGGATGTTATGCGATACATCCCCGACAGAGTGAAGGAAGGCTACGGCCTTAACTGCGAAGCCATTGAATATCTTGCAAGTCTCGGTGTAAAGCTTATTGTTACCGTTGATAACGGTGTTTCGGCAATCGAAGAAGCAAAGAAATGCAAAGAACTCGGTATTGACCTTGTTATTACCGACCACCATAAAGTAGGCGATGAACTTCCCGATGCAATTGCCGTTGTTGACCCTCACAGAGAGGATTGCCCCAGCAATTTCAAAGAAATGTCGGGCGTAGGTGTGGCTTTCAAGCTTGTTTGTGCGCTTGAAGGCGGCGAAGAAAATATGCTGCTTGCCGAATACGGCGACCTTGTTGCTCTTGGCACAATCGGAGATGTTGTTACTCTTACGGGCGAAAACAGAGTTATGGTAAGAAAAGGCCTGAGAATGATTAACGAAGAGCCCAGACCCGGTATATCCGCTTTGCTTCACGAGGCGGGAATGGACAGAAAGCTTTTCACATCTTCAACGGCTTCATTTACGGTATGCCCCAGAATAAATGCTGCCGGAAGAATGAGCTCGGCAAACAAGGCACTTGAACTTCTTCTTTGTGACGATGATGACGATGCCGCATTCATTGCGGAGGAAATAAACGCGCTGAATTCGAAACGTCAGCAGACGGAAACCGATATTTTCACACAGGCAGACAGAATGCTTTCGGAGAATCCCGAAATGCTTAACGACAGAATTCTTGTTGTTGACGGTGAGGGCTGGCATCAGGGCGTTATCGGAATTGTTGCGGCAAGAATGGTTGAAAAATACGGAAGACCCTGCATTGTTATTTCCCGTGACGGTGAAAATGCAAAAGGCTCATGCCGAAGCATCGAAGGATTTTCAATTTACGATGCTATTGAGTCTGTTTCAGACTGTCTTGACCATTTCGGCGGTCACACTCTTGCGGCGGGTCTCGGACTCAAGTCATCAAGAATATTTGAACTCAGATGCAGACTCAATGAGTATGCCGCAAACAAGGAAATGCCGTTTGCACTGCAGAAGATAGACTGCCGTTTACAACCCGGCTCAATCAGTCTTGATTTACTTTCAACCCTCGCTTATCTTGAACCTTTCGGTGCGGGCAATCCGCAGCCTTGCTTCGGTCTTTTCGGAGTCAGAATTGACGATATAAGTGCAGTTTCCGACGGTAAGCATATCAGAATGAGTGTTTCGAAAAACGGCGCAAGAACAGGCGTTGTTTATTTCGGAATGAACGAGATGTTCTTCCCCTATGAGAAGGGGGATATTGTTGACCTTGCGGTCAATCTTGACAGAAATGTCTATAACGGAGATGAAAGAGTTTCGGTTATCGTAAGAGGAATGAGACTCTCAAACACCGATGAAGAAAAAGTGCTTTCATCAATCCGTCTGATTGATAAATTTCAGAGAAACGAACCGTTGACACCCGAAGAAGCAAAACGAATGCTTCCCGACAGAGAACTGGAGGTCAATGTTTTCAAATATCTCAAGAACAAACCGCTTCGTGACAAATGCTGCGAACTGCTTTGTGTGAGACTCGGTGATGACGGCGAAAATCTCGCAAAGATTAACACGGTTATTGATGTTATGGTTGAAATGGGAATACTTGAATTGAGAGCGGATATGAAAGTTGTTGTACCCCCGAATCCGCCCAAGGTCAACCTTGAAGATTCAGAAATACTTAAGAGGATAAAAAGCTTTATTGTTTAACGTTTGTCAGAACAGGAGGGAATAAGCTTTATGAACAGTGTAAATATCAGTGCCAAGGATGTTTTTCAGACACCTGAAGAAGCATTGAATGCCCTTTTGGAGCTTATGTGCAAAGGCTGCTCCGGTGAGGAACTGCTCGATATAAAAAAGGCTTATGAGATTGCGGACAGCGCTCATGAGGGTCAGAAAAGACTTTCGGGCGAGCCATATATTATGCATCCGCTTTCGGTTGCAATTATTCTTGCACGTCTTGGTATGGATTGTGCTTCTGTTATTGCGGCAATTCTTCACGATACCGTTGAGGATACAAGTCTGACATACAGCGAAGTGCAGAAACTTTTCGGCACAACGATAGCCGAGCTTGTTGACGGCGTTACCAAAATCGGCAAGGTTCCTCTGCAGACAAAGGAAGAACAGCAGTCGGAGAATATCCGCAAAATGCTTCTTGCAATGTCCAAGGATATCAGAGTTATCATCATCAAGCTTGCAGACCGAATTCATAATATGAGGACTCTTATGTTCAAGGAACCCCACAGAAGACTTGAAATTGCGAGAGAAACTCTTGAGATTTATGCGCCCATTGCGCACCGACTCGGTATCAGAGCTTTCAAAGAGGAGCTCGAAGACTTGTCTCTTCGCTATCTTGACCCCGTTGCGTATCACGATATTGAAATGTCGCTTGAAAATCAGAATGCTTCAAGAAACGAATTCTTCAACGATATCAAAACAAGAATTGAAGAACGCATAAAATCGGCTGTTTCGGGTGCTCAGATAAGCGGCAGAATCAAATCGGTTCACGGTATCCACAGAAAAATGTTCCGTCAGAACAAGAACTTTGACGAAATTTATGATATTTATGCAGTAAGAATCATTGTTGATTCCGTTATCGACTGCTATAACTGCCTCGGTATAATCCACGATATGTTCAAACCTATTCCGGGCAGATTCAAAGACTATATTTCAACGCCCAAGCCGAATATGTATCAGTCGCTCCACACAACCGTGCTCGGTAAGGAAGGCATTCCTTTTGAAGTTCAGATAAGAACCTGGGATATGCATCATACTGCGGAATACGGTATCGCGGCGCATTGGAAATACAAGCTTGGAATCAACGGCGCGGCAAAGTTTGAGGAGCGCCTTTCATGGATAAGACAGCTTCTTGAAAGCCAGAGTGACAGCGAGGATGTTGAAGATATCGTTTCAACAATCAAGAGCGACCTTGTGCCCGAAGAGGTGTTTGTTTTCACTCCCAAGGGCGATGTTTTCAATCTTCCCACGGGCGCAACGGTTATCGACTTTGCTTATGCAATCCACTCCGCAGTCGGCAACAAAATGGTCGGCGCCAAGGTTGACGGCAGAATCGTGCCTCTCGATTATCAGGTCAAAACAGGCGAAATTGTTGAGGTTCTGACGTCGTCACAGCAGGGTAAGGGTCCCAGCCGTGACTGGCTTAAGATTGTCACAACAAGCCAGGCGCGAGCAAAAATCAGACAGTGGTACAAAAAAGAAAAACGTGAAGAAAATATTCTTGAGGGTAAGGCGGAAGTTGAAAGAGAATTCAGACGCAACTTCATCCGTCTTTCCGATTCGGATTATGAGGAATTTGTAGAAAAAATTGCTGAAAGACAGCATTGCAAGACCATTGATGATTTCTATGCGGCAATCGGCTACGGCGGACTTTCTCTTATCCGTCTTATGCCGAAAATCAAAGAAGATTATTCAAAGCTTGTCAAAGCGCAGGAGCCGACGGTTATTTCTGTTGCCCAACCCAAGAAGAGAACAAAGAGCAACGAGGGTGTTATCGTTGAGGGTATCGATAACTGTCTGATAAAGTTTTCACGTTGCTGCAATCCTCTTCCGGGTGACCAGATAATCGGATTTATAACAAGAGGTCACGGCGTTTCTATTCATACAAGAAAGTGTACGAACGTGCCTGCGGATATCAGTCAGGCGGGTGAACCCGAAAGATGGATAACCGCTTATTGGGACACTAACCTCAAAGAGGATTTCAAGTGTACTCTCAATATTCACTGTCTCAACCGTATAGGCTTGCTTGCAGATGTTTCGAGCCTGCTTGCCAATATGAGAATTATGATAAATGACATCAGTACGAGAAACACCAAGGACGGCAGAGCAACAATTGTTGTAACCGTTTCCGTCAACGGCGTTGAACATCTCAATTCGGTTGTTGCGAAAATTCAGAAAATTGAAGGTGTTCTCAGTATTGAGAGATCAGGTATATAAGGTGATGAAATGCGTGCGGTAATTCAAAGAGTATTATCTTCAAGCGTAAGTGTTGACGGAGAAATCAAAGGCAGTGTAAGCAAAGGCTTCAATGTTCTTCTCGGTGTTATGGACGGAGACGGAAAAGCACAGGCTGAACTGCTTGCATCAAAGATTTCAAAGCTGCGTGTTTTTGAAGATGAAAACGGAAAAATGAATAAGAGTGTGCTTGACATAAACGGTGAAATTCTTGTTATTTCGCAGTTTACTCTCTGTGCGGATATCAAAAAAGGCAACAGACCGTCTTTTACGGATTCAGCCGCACCCGATGAAGCAAATGCTCTTTATGAATATTTCTGCGAATGCCTTCTTTCAAGCGGTGTTTCGAAAGTTGAAAAAGGTGTTTTTGCTGCGGAAATGCTTGTGAAGATAGATAATGACGGTCCCGTGACAATCGTTATGGATACCGACATATGGGATAAAAGGTGATATAAATGAAAATTACACAAATCCGTATGGAACATGAAATTTTTGCGAACTGCTTCCTTATTGCGGATGAAGAAACGGGCGAAGCCGCAATAGTTGACCCGGGATGGTATGAAGTTTCAATACCGGCTGTTCTTTCGGAAAATCCCGAACTGAAGCTTAAGTATATTTTACTTACGCACGGTCATTTTGACCACATTTTAGGTGTTTACGGACTCAAAGAGGCAAGCGGAGCAAAGGTTGTGATTCACAAGAACGATGCAGAGCATCTTCTTGACCCCGAAAAGAGCCTTTGTGAGGGGAATTTCCCCGAGCCTCAGACACCTGTGGAGGCTGATATTCTTGTTTCCGACGGCGATATAATCAGACTCGGCAATGAAGAAATCAGAGTTATGAGCACACCGGGGCATACAAGAGGAAGTGTCTGTTACATAATTGAAAATGACAGGGTAATTTTCAGCGGAGACACTCTTTTCTGTATGACTGCGGGAAGAACGGATTTCTTCGACGGAAGCGAATCCGATTTAAAAAAATCCCTCAGAAAGCTGACCGAAATTGAGGGGGATTACAGGGTTTTACCGGGTCACAACCGCGAAACAACCCTTGAAAGAGAAAGAACACGTAATTGGTATATCAGAAGGATGGGCTGATAAGTGATTTTAAGAATTTTCGGGCACGATTTTCATTATGAAGCCGAAAATCTGTGCAGGGTTTATTTTCCCAACGAAAAAATAAATATTGTTTATGACGAAAGCGGAGACGATTCGAAACAGATTTCAACAAAATGCGAGCCGATTGAAGGCGGAAACATAATAACTGTTGAAGCGGAAATTGACGGCGAAATCCGAAAGGTGCAGTCAAAGGTTGTTGCTCCCGAAAACGAGTTGAGAGACAAAAGCGAGCTTAAAACGGCACAGCTTATGTTTTCCGTTTTATCTGACATAACAGGCTACACGCCTCCCTGGGGTGTGCTTACAGGCGTCAGACCTTCAAAGCTGATGCTCAGACTCATCGATTCAATGGGTAAGGATGAAGCATACAGATATTTTACCGAAGATTTGCTCGTCAGCAACGAAAAAGCAGATTTGGCTCTGACAGTTGCAAAAGCTGAAGAAAAGATAGTTAATCTTTCCGAAAAGAATTCATTCAGTCTCTATGTGTCAATTCCGTTTTGCCCCACACGGTGCAGTTATTGCTCTTTTGTTTCGCATTCAATTTCAAATCCGAGTGCCAAAAAGCTTTTGCCCGAATATCTTGAAAAGCTTTCACAGGAACTTGAAATGACTGGCAGAATTGCAAAAGAACTCGGACTGAAGCTTGAAAGCATTTATTTCGGCGGAGGCACACCGGGTGTGCTTGAAGCCTCACAGCTGGACAGACTTCTCTGCAGCGTTGAAAACAGCTTTGATTTGTCTGCGCTCAGGGAATATACGGTTGAAATCGGCAGACCCGATACCGTAACACCCGAAAAGCTTCGTGCCCTGAAGCTTCATAATGTTGAAAGAATCAGCATAAATCCGCAGACCTTTAATCAGAAAACACTCGATATCATAGGCAGGAAGCATTCCGTTGAGCAGTCCGTAAAGGCTTATCAGCTTGCAAGAGCATATGATTTCAAATGCATAAATATGGATTTGATTGCGGGTCTTCCCGAGGAAAACGTTGATGATTTCAGAGCAAGTGTAGACACGGCGGTTTCCTTGAGACCAGAGAATATTACCGTACACACACTCGCTCTCAAACGTTCATCCGAACTTAATGCGTCGGGTGCGGAAGTTGTGGGCGGTAACGAAGCCAAAGCAATGCTTGAATATGCATCGTCAAAGCTTTCTCCCGTATATTTGCCTTACTATATGTACCGTCAGAGCAAATGCGTCGGAAATCTTGAAAATGTAGGCTGGTGCACCGAGGGCAACGAATGCCTTTATAATGTGTTTATGATGGAAGAATGCCATACGGTGCTTGCTGCGGGTGCAGGCGGTGTTACAAAGCTTTGCGAACCCGGCGGAACAAATGTTGAACGTATTTTTAATTACAAATATCCGTATGAATACATATCGGGCTTCGATAAAATAACGGAGCGCAAAAACGGAATAAAGAGCTTTTATTTGTCATACTAAATCTATAGGGTGATAATATGAAAAGCATTGAAAAATATACGGCGGAAATTATAAACGGAATGTCGGCAAACCCCGAAAGCTTTGTCTCGGAATGCTCGGAGAATTATATTTCTTCGGTCAGAGAGGTCGCAAAAACCGTTTATGAAAATGAAAAGATAAAAATTGTTATGCTTGCGGGACCAAGCTCATCGGGAAAAACAACAACGGCTTCATTGCTGTCAAGGGAGTTTGAATGTCTGGGCGGCAAGGCTTATATTGTTTCGCTTGATGATTTTTATCTCAGCCGCAGTGAGGGTTATCCCGTTGATGAAAACGGTGAGCCTGACTATGAATGCGTTGAGGCACTTGATACCGAACTTATGCATTCGTGCCTTAATGAGCTTATCGAAAACGGTGAAAGCAAGCTTCCTGTTTTTGATTTTACAACCGGAAAAAGGAATGACGGTGTCAAGCATATAAAGCTTAACGATAAGGATGTCCTTATTGTTGAAGGTCTTCACGCGTTGAATCCCGTCATTACAGATACTCTTGATGAAAACAGTCTTTACAGAATCTATGTCAGTGTGTCTTCAAGGGTTTACGATGAAAACGGAGAGTCATTTCTTTCAAAAAGAAATCTGCGTTTCATCAGAAGAATGCTCAGAGATTATCTTTTCAGAGCAATGCCGGTCGAGGGCACGTTTGATCTCTGGAAAAGTGTCACAAGGGGAGAAGATAAATATCTTTTTCCGTTTGAAGAGAATGCGGATGTCAAGCTCAATTCGTTTCATCCGTGCGAGCCTTGTGTTATAGGAGCGAGGGCTTTGCCTTTGCTCAGAGAAATAACTGACGCGGAGTATATAGAAAAGGCAAACGAGTTTATATCCAAACTTGAGGTTTTCAACAGTATTGACTGCTCTTTACTTCCGCAGGATTGCCTTTTAAGAGAATTTACAGGATAAAATATACACATATAAAGGAGAGTGAGCCTTGTGGCTACAGAAAAGAAGCAATCGGTCCTTAACGGCGCAATGATGCTTATGTTTGCTGTTGTTGTCGTTAAGCTGATAGGCGTTTTGTTTAAAATACCTCTGACTGATATGATAGGTATCGTAGGCAGGGGATATTTCAATTCCGCTTACGAAGTCTATACCCCGATTTTTGCAATTTCAATGGCAGGTCTGCCCGTTGCTGTATCGAGAATGGTTGCGGAAAATATCGCTCTTAACCGCCATCGTGAGGCAAGGGCTGTTTTCAACGTTTCGAAAAAAATATTTCTTATTGTAGGTACGGTAGGTACTCTCATTCTGCTCATTGCGGCTTATCCTTATTGTGCTCTTGTTGCGGGAAAACCCAGTCTTCCCGCTGTTCTTTGTGTTGCACCTTCAATTTTTTTCTGTTGCTTTATGTCGGCTTACAGAGGCTATTACGAAGGTCTTCGCAATATGACTCCCACGGCTATTTCGCAGGTTGTTGAGGCTCTCGGAAAGCTTTTCATCGGTCTGCTTCTTGCCAAAATAGTTATCAATATCGGCGAAGGCCAGTATGAAAGCAGTCTTGCGGCAAGCGGAAATGTTTCCGCAACCGTTTTCGGAAATCAGGTAACGAGTCTTACCGAAGCCAACAGCGTTATTGTTCCCTGGGCGGCTGCGGCAGCCGTAATGGGTGTTACGGTCGGCTCGGTTGCAAGCACCGTATTCCTTATGATTTGCTATAAAATCAAGGGTGACGGTTTCTCAAGGATTCAGCTTGTCAATTCACCCAAACCCCGTCAGGGCGAAGAAATTGCTAAGGAAATGATAAAGATTGCCATTCCCATGGTTGTCAGTGCTTTAATCCTTAACATAACTAACCTTATTGATACAGTGACAATCCAGACCAGACTTTCAACTGCTCTTGAGTCGGATTTTAATGCTGTTGTCAGTATGCATTCGGGCGCAATCAACGAAGCTGTCAATCTTTCGAGACTTGACCTTACAAACAAAGCCGAGGTTGTAAAGTATCTTTGGGGTGCATACGGCACTGCGCTTGATTTCAGAAATCTTGTTCCCACAATTACAATACAGCTTGGTGTAAGTGCACTTCCTGCACTTGCCGCAGCCTGGACAATAAAAGATAAAAAAGGTGTTAAATCAACAATTGAAACTGTTCTGAGAATAGGAATGCTTATCGCGCTCCCCGCGGGTATCGGTATGGCTTCTCTTTCAACCCCCATTCTTACCATTCTCTACGGCAGAGGAGCAAGCTCCGATGCGATTTCTATTGTTGCTCCCATTCTCACCGCTTACGGTCTTGCAACATTTATTATGGCAATTTCAACCCCCGTAACAAGTATGCTTCAGGCAATCGGAAGAACGGATATTCCCGTAAAATCGGTTGTTGCGGGTGCAATCTGCAAAATAACCTGCAACTTTATTCTTGTAGGTAATCCCAAGATTAACATTTACGGTGCGGTTGTCGGAACAATTCTTTTCTATGTTGTTATTGTTGCAAGCAACCTTATCTCACTTCTTAAGATTTCAAAGGTAAAGGTTCATTGGAGTTCCGTATTTATTAAACCTTTTATCTGTTCAGCTCTTTGCGGTGTCACCGCATTTGCTGCCAACGGACTTCTTACCAGAATCTTCCCTGCAGACACATCGGAGAGTCTGTTCAATATGGGAACTGTATCGGCTGTTATTGCAATCGGTCTTGCCGTTGTCGTTTATGCGATTTCACTTCTGCTTATCAAGGGGATTGCAAAAGAGGATATTTCGGTGCTTCCCAAGGGAGAAAAAATTGCAAAAATGCTTGAAAAATACGGTTTTTTAGGTTAAAATAGAAAAAAGAATGCTCGGAGGTGCCTGAAATGCTTGACTTTCAGTTCAAAGACTGTTATGATATGCAAGACCTTTTGAATATTATGAGAGTTCTCAGGTCACCCGACGGGTGCCCCTGGGATGCCAAGCAGACCCACGAAAGCATCAAGAAAAATCTTATTGAAGAAACCTATGAAGTGATTGAGGCAATCAATAAGATAGATGAGGTTCTTCTTTGCGAAGAACTCGGTGATTTGCTTATGCAGATTGTTTTTCATTCGCAGATGGAAGAGGATGCGGGAACATTTGATTTTAACAATGTTACCGACGGCATCTGTAAGAAGCTGATTGAACGTCATCCTCACGTTTTCGGAGAGGTTAAAATCTCCGGTGTTGATGATGTGCTGACGAATTGGGATGCAATCAAACGCAAATCCAAGGGTCAGAAAACAACAGAGGAATCAATGCTCAGCGTTCCGAAAGAGCTTCCCGCACTTATGAGAGCAACAAAGCTTCAGAAAAAAGCGGCGGATGTCGGTTTTGACTGGAATGATGTTTCCGGTGCTCTCGATAAAATCGGCGAAGAAACTGCAGAACTCAAGGCAGCAATCGCAAATAATGATACGCAGAATATGTCTGAAGAACTTGGCGATTTGCTTTTTTCGGTTGTCAACGTGTCAAGATTTATAAAGGTTGATGCCGAAGAGGCGCTGACTGCCGCAAGCGATAAATTTCTCGCAAGGTTTGCCGAAGTTGAAAAGCTTGCAAACAAACGAGGAATTGATATGAAAGCTTCAACAATCGAAGAGCTTGATGCGCTTTGGGATGAAGTGAAAAATCAAAAGTGAATATGAATACCTCGGTATTTCATAAATAGAAAAACAAAAAAGATTGGAGTAAGAAAAAATGAATAAGACAGAACTTGTAAATGCAATTGCAAAGAACGAAGGAATCGAAAAGAAGTGCGCTGAAAAGGCAGTTAACGCTGTTTTCGCAGCAGTTGCAGATGCACTTGCAGCAGGCGAAAAGGTTCAGCTTGTTGGTTTCGGTACATTCGAAGTTCGCGCACGCGCAGAGAAGAAGGCTCGCAATCCTCAGACAGGTGCTGAAATCGTTGTTCCCGCAACAAAGGTTCCCGCATTCAAGGCTGGCGCAGCTCTCAAGGCTAAGATTGCAAAATAATTAAAGCTTTTTTATCAGTAACCACCGAGAAATCGGTGGTTACTCAGTTTAAGAGGATATCATTATGAGATTGGACAAATATCTTAAGGTTTCAAGAATTATAAAAAGACGTACGGTTGCAAATGAAGCCTGTGACGCAAAGCATGTTCTTGTTAACGGAAAGGTTGCAAGAGCTTCTTATGACGTTAAGGTTGGCGATATCATTGAAATCACTTTCGGCTCAAACACAAGCAGATTTGAAGTTTTAAATGTGAGTGAGCACGCAACAAAAGAAAGTGCAGCGCTGATGTTCAGGGCGCTGTAATAATAAAACCTCCCAAAGCATATCTTTTATTGAATGCTAAAGGGAGGTTTTTTATATGACAGAAGAAAAAAGAACAGCGGCAATTCCGCATAATATCGTGCTCGAGGGCAGACGAATGCTGACGGTTTCGGGCGTTTCCGATGTGGACAGCTTTGATGAGGAAACGGTTGTAATCTTTACGGAGCTTGGTGAACTTACGGTTAAAGGTTCAAATCTGCACATAAACAAGCTAAGTGTTGACGTTGGGGAGCTTACAGTTGAGGGCGACATTTCCGCGCTTATTTATTCGGAAAATCCAAACAGCAATCAGGGCGGCGGCTTTTTCAGCAGAGTGTTCAGATAAATGGTATATTTGCAGGGTGTAGCCGAGCAAACCCGTCTCTTTTTGCTTTCAGTAGGATTCGGTTTTTTGCTCGGTATTTTTTATGATTTGTTCAGAACCGTGCGTCTTATAATTTTGGATTCAAGAGCCTTTGTGTTGTTTATGGATTTGCTGTATTCGGTTTTCTGCACATTTCTGAATTTTTGCTTCATTCTGGCGTTTGATTACGGAGAAGTAAGGATATACACCGTTCTTGGTGAAATACTCGGTTGGCTTATTTATTATTTTTCATTCGGCGCAATAGCTATCCGTGTCAGCAGGGCAATATCGAGAGCTGCAAAGCGTATTGTATTGCTGATCCTCAAACCTTTTATATTCATTAAAAGAAAAATAAAGCGTAGTGTATATATAATCTTAAAAATTTTAAAAAAATTATTTAGAAAAAGCACTAAAAAAACAAAATTTAGCTTGCAAAAACAGCAAGGTATGGTGTATAATTTAAGAGGTTATTTGGAAAAGTGTACCCGAATAAAAATAAAAAGGAATTAACCGTATGTTTAAGTATATAAAATTTAACGAGGAGCGTAAGTTCAGCTTTATTGCAGTTGTTGCTTTTGTGCTTGTAACCTGTATGTTTCTTGCGACCTTTATCGGTCTGAGAGCGCAGGCAAAAGAGCAGGAAGAAATAATTGCTGACCTTGAAGCTCAGTACACAAGTCAGCTTGCAGAAAACGAAGCGGTTTCAGAGCTTATTGAAATGGGCGATGAAGCTGAGTATATTGAACGCATAGCGAGAGAGAAGTATGGCTATGCAAAGCCCAACGAAAGAGTTTATTACGACTCCGCAAGTGTGTCATAAAACTGCATCGACAGTTTCTTATATAATTTTTTTCACGGAAGGATAAACATAACGTATGCAAATCGAAGAAGGCACAGTAGTCAGCGGAAAAGTAACAGGCTTAACGGATTTCGGCGCTTTTGTTGAAATGGAAGGCGGCAAAACAGGAATGATTCATATTTCCGAAGTTGCATCCGATTACGTTAAGGACATCAAACAGCATCTTTCAGTTGGCCAGGAGGTCAAAGCAAAGGTCATTTCAATCAGCCCCGAGGGCAAGATAAGCCTTTCAATCAGAAAGCTTAACGATCAGCCCAGAGAACCCAAGCCTCAGCGTCCTATGAAACCCAGAGGCGAAAGACGTTCTGCACCTCAGGTATGGAACGGACCCAAGTCAACGGGACCCGCAGCGGGCGAGAAACAGTCATTTGAAGATATGATGGCTCGCTTCAAGCAGGTAAGTGATGAAAAGATGACCGACCTCAAGCGTGCAAGCGATTCAAAAAGAGGCGGCGGAGGATATTCCCGCAGAGGAAGCAATAAGATTTAACAAGGCGGAAGCGATTGTCTAATCCTTGTTGTCATTTTTAAAAAATTCAACGGGGGTCTTTGCCCCCGTTTTTTTATGGTGAGAAGAGGTTTTGGTATGCGAGAGCTCGATGTTGCTCTGATAACAAAGGTTGTCAGAGACCTCTGTATCTCGGCAAACAAAGAATTGCCAGAGGATTTGGAAAAAAGAATATGTGAATGTGGCGAATGCGAGAGTTGTGAGCTTCCCAAAAGCATAATGAAATCTCTTAAGGACAATATCGATGCCGCAAGAGAGCTTGATATCCCTGTTTGTCAGGATACGGGAATGGCAGTTATCTTTGCCGAAATAGGACAGGACGTACATCTTGTCGGCGGCAGCTTTGAAGAAGCGGTAAACAAAGGCGTTTCTCAGGGGTATACAGAAGGCTATCTGCGATGCTCCGTTGTCGGAGACCCTCTCAGAAGAGTGAACACGGGCGATAACACTCCCGCAGTAATCCACACACGAATCGTTGACGGAGATAAGGTTAAGATAACCGTTGCGCCAAAAGGGTTCGGCAGCGAGAATATGAGCTGCCTGAAAATGTTTACCCCGTCGGCAACAAGAGAGAATATAATTGATTTTGTTGTCAATGCGGTAAAAACCGCGGGCAGTAATCCCTGTCCTCCGATGGTGCTCGGTGTCGGAATAGGCGGCACATTTGAACAGTGTGCTCTGCTTGCAAAAACTGCATTATGCAGGAGTATCAGCGATAAAAACGAGGATGAATATTATTCTTCAATGGAAAGTGAAATGCTTGAAAGAATAAATCTTCTTGACATTGGTCCTCAGGGATTCGGAGGAAAAACAACAGCGTTGAGTGTTGCGATTGAAGCGGCGCCGACGCACATAGCGGGTTTGCCCGTAGCTGTAAATGTCGGTTGTCATGTAACAAGACACAAGTCGGCTGAAATATAAATCAAATACAATTGAATATTGCATATAGTTGTCGGTTTTTAGCTTTTTGTTAAAAATTATTAAAAATCTCAAAAAACACTTTATTTTTTTGTTTATATGTGCTATAATTTATATGAAGACAGATGCATCTGTTCTTCAAGAGCATTTTTAAAGGAGATGACTATATGAAAATCACAATTACAGGTAGAAAGTGTTCACCCAGAGAATCCTTCAAGGAGCATGCCGAGAAAAAGCTCACAAAAATCGAGAAGTTTTTCGGACCTGAGGCAGAAGCTAAAATCACGGTAACTGTTGAGAAGTCATCACAAACCGTTGAAATCACCGTTGCAAACGGCGGAATGATTTTCAGGGCTCAGGAGAGAGCGGAAAATATGAACGAAGCTCTCGACAAATGTGTTGATACCCTTATCAGACAGATTCGTAAAAATAAAACCCGTCTTGAGAAAAAGCTTCGTGCGGTAAGCTTTGATGCTTTTGAACAGGCGGAACCTGTTTACGAAGAGGATTACGAACTTGTCAGAAAGAAAACCGTTGTTCTGAAGCCCCAGTCGGTTGAAGAGGCAATTCTCCAGATGAACCTTGTAGGTCACCAGTTTTATGTTTTCCTTGATGAGGAAAGCGGTGGTGTCAGCGTAGTTTATAAGCGCAGCGACGGCGGATACGGACTTATCTCACCTGAAGTTGAATGATTTGTCCTGCCGCATTCATATGCGATAAATATAAAAGCAGTTTTCGGCGGGAATCGGCAACGGTTCCCGCTTTAATATTATCACGGGAGAGTTCTGATGAAAATAAATTTTGTTATTCCCTGTCTTCTGGGAATTGAATCGCTCATTGCGGGTGAACTTAAAGATTTGGGCGCAGAGAATGTCATTGCCGAAAACGGACGAGTCCTTTTCAGCGGAGATGAAAACATTCTTGCAAGAGTCAACATCTGTTCGAGATTTGCCGAAAGAGTTCAGATTCTTGTCGGTACATTTGAGGCAAGAAGCTTTGAAGAGCTTTTTCAGGGCGCCAAGGCATTACCTTGGGAAGAATGGATAGGCTCGAGAGATGCATTTCCCGTTAAGGGATATTCAATAAACTCAACTCTTTTCAGCACACGCGACTGCCAGGCAATAATCAAAAAAGCAGTTGTTGAAAGAATGAAATCAAAGTACGGAATTGAGTGGTTTGAGGAAACAGGTCCCGTGCATCAGATTCAGTTTTCGATTATGAAAGACAAGGTTTCGCTTCTGATAGATACATCGGGTATGGGTCTTCATAAAAGAGGTTACCGACTTGATGCAAACGGCGCTCCGATTAAAGAAACGCTTGCGGCGGCGCTTTGCTCACTTTCTCACTTAAGACCTTATCACAAGCTCTACGACCCTATGTGCGGCTCGGGAACAATAATAATCGAGGGCGCAATGATGGCGGCAAATATTGCTCCCGGTGTCAACAGAAGCTTTTCTGCTGAGCGATTCGGTGTTATCCCGAGAAATGTCTGGGCAGAAGAGAGGGAAAGAGCAAGAAGTCTTGTTCGTGAATGCAACGATTTTGAGGCGTTCGGTTCGGATATTGACCCCAAAGCAATAGAAATTGCAAAGATAAACGCACAAAGAGCAGGCGTTTCGGATAAAGTTAATTTCTCGGTTGCAGATGTGAAGAAATTCGCTCCCAAAAGCGAAAAAGGAACTCTTATCTGCAATCCGCCCTACGGTGAAAGACTTCTCGATCTCAATGAGTGCGAAGCGATTTATCGCGATATGGGTAAGGTGTTTGAGAAAAAACACGGCTGGTCATACAGCATAATCAGCCCCGACGAGGAATTTGAAACTGCTTTCGGAAGAAAAGCGGACAAAAGAAGAAAGCTCTATAACGGTATGATAAAATGCCAGTTATTTATGTATTATAAATAATACAGGGAGGAAAAATTAAAATGAAGCATATTTTTGTTATCAATCCCGCAGCGGGTCAGGGCAAGGCTCTTGATTTCATTAAGCCCAAAATTGAATGGGTATGCAAAAAGTATAATCTTGACTATGAGGTTTATGTTACCGAAAAGAAAGGTGACGGAATTGAATTTGTTGACAACAGATCACGCACAGGCGAAGAAATCCGTTTCTATGCTTGCGGCGGTGACGGAACTCTTTATGATGTTGTGAACGGAGCTTTCGGATATCCTAATGTTCAGGTTGCTGTTATCCCTCTCGGTTCAGGTAACGATTTTATCAGACTTTTCGGCACAAAAGACGATTTTATGGTGCTTGAAGATGTCATTAACGGTGTTCCCGTATCACTTGATGTTATCAAGTGCGGAAACGAAATTGCAATCAACCAGTGCTCAATGGGTATGGATGCTGAGGTTTGCGCAATGCAGGGAAAGATTAAAAAACTTCCTCTCGTAACAGGTGAAGGTGCTTACTATATCGGTTGCCTTTATGCCATCATCAGAAAATTCAAGAATAAGTTCACGGTTTCAATTGATGACCAGGAGCCGTTCTCAAAGGATTGTCTTTTCTGCTTCTGCGGCAACTCGCGTTGGTACGGTGGCGGTTTTAAAGCGGCACCCAATGCGCAGCCTGACGACAACCTTTTGGATTTTGTTATTGTTGAAGCAAGTGTTTCAAGAGCAAAGCTTGTAACTCTTCTTAACAAATATAAGAGAGGCGAGCATCTTGATTGGGATATTACAACATTCAAGAGAGGCAGAAAGCTTACCATTCACAGCGATAAGCCTGCCGCTGTTAACGTTGACGGTGAAACAAAATACGTAACAGACACTTCATTTGAAATAATTGATAACGGTATAGTTTTTGTTGTTCCTGCGAAATCCGATTTCCTTAAAGAAAGAGGTCTTGCGCCCGAACAGCAGTAATGGAGACTGATTTTATGAAATATTGCGAAGGCTGCGGAGCAAGGGTGGATGACGGAGTAGTTTATTGCCCTGTATGCGGTGCAAAGATGAAAGCGTCATCTTCGGAGAAAAAATCACAGGCGCAGACAAGAATTGAGGATGCGTTCAACAGATTTACCAATACAGCGAACACAACCGCTGATTATTCTCCTGAGGATATTGCAAAAAATAAACCGATTACGTTTCTTGCATATTTGGGTGCACTGTGCTTCATTCCGCTTTTTGTTGCGAAGGACTCTCCTTATGCAAGATTTCACACAAATCAAGGCTTGATATTATTCCTTTTCAGTCTGTTTACTTCCGTTGCGGGGCTTATTCCGTATGTCGGATGGCTATTTGCAGCTGTAATTTCAATTTTTGACACACTTCTTCTTGTTGTCGGAATTCTCAATGCGTTGAGAGGAGAAGCAAAGGAGCTTCCTTTAATTGGAAAGTTCAGAATTCTGAGGTGACACTATGAAAAATCCAAATACTGTTAAAGTTAATGCAACAGGTAAAATAAGAATTATGCAGGTCAGTGACCCGCAGGATATGAAATATGTCCGTAAAGCAATGGTGAATATGCTTGATAATGCTTATGATAAACTCAAGCCCGACCTTGTTGTTTTTACGGGAGACAACATTCTGGGCAATCATCTTCTCGATGCACGTATAGGCACAAAACAGATTGCAAGCGGTAAAGCGGCAACTCTTCAGATTATGAAGGATTCGATTGCTCATATCTGTGAGCCTCTTGAAAAAAGAGGAATTCCCTTTGCAATGATTTACGGAAATCACGATGATATGAACCTTGTTTCCAAGGACGAACAAGCGGATATATACAGAAGCTATTCAATGTGTCTTCCGATGAACACAACAAATCCCGACATAGACTGTGATACCTACAATATTCCGATTATGTCAGCCGACGGAGAAAGAATGATTTTTAATCTCTGGATGTTTGACAGTGCCTGGTATAACAAAGCTCTCGATAAGTGCTTCACACAGGTGAAGAAAGAAACGGTTGACTGGTATAAGAAAACATCAGCAGAAATCAAAGCTGAAAATGGCGGCGAAAATGTTCCCGCTCTTATGTTTCTTCATATTCCTCTTCCCGAAACGATGAACCTTATTGAAAGATGCAGTCCCGATGCCCCCGGAGCAATAAACAGCAGAGATATGGGCTGGTGCAGACTTAATCCCGAAATGGCAAGAGGACAGATTCTTGAGATTCCTTCAATTCTCGAAGAATCGAACGGTCTTTTTGATGCGGTGCTTGAATGCGGCGACGTCAAAGGGGTTGTGACCGGTCACGACCACGCAAACCTCTTTGAGGGTAAATATAAGGGTGTTAATTTCATCCAGACATCCTGTGCATCTTTCCGTTGCTACGGAAATGAAACAAGGGGAGTCAGAATATTTGAGATTGACGAGAGAGACCCCTCGGATTATGTTACATATTTCTTCAATTATGCCGACTTGTGCGGCAGGGGAGTCGGCGCAAAGCTCAGATACTTCTGGGATGCCGACGAAAAAGAAAAAGAAAAATTTGCAGTTCTTGCAGGTGCTGCCGCAACAGCGGTCGGAATTGCGGGCAAAGTTATAAAAACAGTTATAAAGAAATAAAAAAATGGGTTTGATGTTTTTAGCATCAAACCCATTTTTGTTAGTTTAAAAATGTCCGCCTCTGATTGCAACGGTTATTTTGTCGCCCTCAAGATAGATGTATCCGAGAACTTCAACAACCTTGTAAAGCAATCTGTGGAACTTTTTGAGAAGAGTGTTATCCTTGTGATTATCTTTTGTCTTTTTGATTTCAAGTGAATCAAGAAGCTCGCTGTTGTCGCCTCTTCTTGTTTCAATCTTCATCGAGTCACCCTCAAATTCAAGGGTTGTGTAGGTGGTGACATCGTTTTTACCGAAGCTGTAAGCAACGTAATTGAGGTTGAGCCATTCATATTCCTCAAAGCTTCCCTGGTCGCAGATTGCGTTTGTGTTAAGATAAACAGTGCCTTTGGGGTCTGTATAAGTTTTGCCGCTTTCAGCCTTGCCGATGGTCATACTCTCATACATAAAGTGTGAACGGCCCTGAATGTGGCTGTGACCCGTGAGAACAAGGTCAACGTCAAATGTATCAAATATAGGTGTGAAAACAGCGTTGAGGAGAATCTGTGTTTCGGTGCTGAAAGCACAGAATGCGGGACCGAAGAGAGCCTGATGCATAACTCCTATTCTCCATTTTGCATCTGGATTCTTTTCAACGGCTTCCTTTGCCATTGCCATATGGTCCGCCGCAGAAGCCGAGCAGGCATCAAAAACAAGGTAAAGAACGTCGCCGTGTCTGAACCAGAAATCGCGGTCAAGGCCCTCAAAATACTTGCCGAAATATTCGTTGGGCATATTGGTATAATAATTGTATGTCATACCCTTTTTGTCGTGATTGCCGATTGCAAGAGCAAGCGGAAGATTTCTCAATGCGGGAGGCATAAGAAGAGTCTGCCATTCGTCAGCTGTTTTGCCCGTTGAGGTGTTGTCTCCGGGAGATACAAGATAACTGATATCGGGATTCTCCGAAAGTGCCTCAGAAAGAACGTTATTCCAGTCCATACCGTTTTTGGATTGAACTTCCGCATCCTCGGTCTGACCGCCAATCTGAATGTCGCCGATAACAACAGCTTTATGAGAATCGAATGATTTTGTGTCATATGAACACACCTCACTCCAGCCGTTGTCCGAATACCATTGATAATAATAGGAAGTGTTTTCTTCAAGTCCTGTAATTGTTACGCGGCAAACAAGCTGGTCGTCATTTTCGGCTTCGGTTGTTTTGCCCGTAAATGTTTTGTAATCAGCCATTGAAGATGATTTAGAAAAACGGACTTCAGCTTTTGCTTTTTCTTTTGATGCGTGCCACACGAGGCTGACCTGTGTTTCATCAGCACCGACACAAAGCATGGGCAGAGTGTTTTCGTCTTCAAGAGATGTGTAGATTGAATTCCATTCATCTTCTGAAAGCTTTTTGGCATCGAAGCCTGCAAATGAAACCGTTGAGATTTGCAAAGCCAGAATAGATGCGAGAAGAACAGCAAGAAATTTTTTCATAATATTTTCTCCTTTTCTGTTTTTCTTAATTTTAACAAATCAGAATAATTTTGTAAAGAAAAAAATCCCCGACTTTTCAGTCGGGGAAAATTTATTATGCTGAGTATGCAAGATTCTTCTTGATTCTGTCACAGAATTCCTTGCTTGTATAGTCAATCCACTTGTCGTTCTTGGTGAGTGCATAAGAGCCGTCTTCAGCGATGAGGGTATCATTGAATTCTGTGAAATCCTCTGAACCCATATTTGTGCGGATGGTGTTTTTCCAGTCAAGGTCTTCGGTATTATCCTTTACAAAATACATAATGTGATAGCCGTATTCTGTTTCAATAATGCCGCTGTCGCCGGCTTTTCTTGCATCGTCAAAGCTCCAGTTTTCAAAAGCTTCAACATAGCTGTCGCTGATTCTGATGCCTTCATAGAGGCCCTGAGTTTCCTTTGAGCCTTCGTCAGCTGTGTTATCTGTAACCATCTTCTTGAAGGTTTCTTCGGTCTTTTCACCTGCAAGCCACTCATCATAGAGTGTCTTAGCTTTATTATAAGCCTTCTGCTTTTCTTCATCTGTTACATTGTTTTCGTCTTTTGCTTCAAATTCGATGAGGCAATGACGAACATCAACGCTGTTCATTGCGTATGCAGCTTTTTCAACCATGATGATGTAAGCTGCTTTTTCGCCTGTGATGAGAGTCTTTTCGCCTGCTTTGCGTGCAGCATCAAATGCCCAGTCAGCACCCTTTTCGGAAACAGCGGTAACAAGTGATGAGTAGGTAGCAGCCTTGCTCTTTGTTGTGTAATCAGCTGTGTCCTTTGCAGCCTTTTCAGCGTCAACATCCTTGTTCTTGTAGTTTCTTACTGCTGTAACAAATGACTCTCTGTCTGTGATACCGTCGAAGATCGCCTTTGCTTCTGCGGTAACCTTGTCGTTTTCAGCCTTCTGTCTTGCCTTGAGAGCATCTTCTGTTTCACCTTCGTTAGCGGTAAGTGTTGCAAATGCAAAGGTGTAGTATGTTACATCGGCATAGTTGTATTCTTTGGCGTTTGCTTTGTATTCAGCCTGGATTTCTTCGTCTGTAACAGCGGTGAGAAGCTCTGACTGCTTGTTGTTGTAGAAATTCTGTGCAAGAGTTTCCATTTCAAGCTGATTTCTGAAAACTTTCTCTGTGAAACCGCCGCCAAATGACTCGCGGAGATATGCATTGAGAGAGTAGCTGCCTTCAGCTGCATTTGTTCTGTAGCTCTCGATTGTTTCATCGATTTCTTTCTTCTCGTCTTCTGTGAGAGTGAGACCTGCTTTTACAGCTTCGTTGTAGTTAGCGATAATGAACTGAGCCTGTTCTGCAGCAGCGGTCTTGAACTGGTCTGCCCAAGTGATTTCGTTACCGTCAGCATCCTTTGTTTTCTGCTCATCGGGTGCCTTTGTGGTGTCAAATCCCATGTTGTAGCCCATATTCTGCTGGTAGTAATCCTGCATATATGCTGTCTGCTGATACTGCATTGAGTAATAGTAGTTGAATTCTGCAGTTGATACTTTTGTATCGCCGACTGTGAGTGCGGTTGTGTATTTTTCAACAACACCGAGATTGTCGATAAGTGCCCAGCCGATACCGCCTACGATTGCAACAACGAGAGCGATTGCAACAACCTTCTTTGCTATCTTAGCAAAAGTTGTGCGCTTTTCAATGCTCTTTGCGTTCTGCTTTGCGGCCTTGGCAATTCTTGCCTTTCTTTCTTCGCGGTAAATTTCGGCCTTGCTTTTTGTTGTTTCGTTTTTAGCCATTACTTGTTCATCCTTTACTTAAATAATTATTGCCGACCGAACAAAATCGGCACAATGTATATATATTATACTATTTTTACTGATTTTACAAGCTTTTTTATAAAAATTTATATGCAATTTGTTTTTTGTTAACAATTATCAGTCTGAATGTACATTTTTAGAGTCTTCCGCCCAAAAATTCGTCTTTGAACCACACATTCTTGACTTCAAAGTTTTTTCCGTTAAGATAATTCAGCTCACCCGCATCGGTTGTGAAAGAAAATTTAAGCTTATAGGAGCAAAGGAACTGTTTTTTATATCCGAGAGGCTTGTTGAGCTCATTGCTTCCGTATTTACCGTCGCCGAGCAGGGGATGACCGATGCTTGCAAAATGTGCTCTTATCTGATGTGTTCTTCCGGTAAGAAGTTCAACTTCAACAAGGCTCAGGTTTTCTTTTTCCGAAATGACCTTGTATTTGGTTTTAATCAGTTTTGTGCCCGGTTTTTCGTCCCTGAAAACTTTTACAAGATTTTTCTTTTCGTTTTTTGAAAGCCAACCCGTAAGAATTCCGCTTTTTTTGTTAAGTATGCCGTGAACAACACACAGATAATATTTTTCAAGCTCTCTGTCTTTGAGTTTCTGATTGAGAATTCTGAGACTTGCGGCATTTTTTGCGGCAATAACAATTCCAGCCGTGTTTCTGTCTATTCTGTTAACAAGCGAAGGTACAAAAGAATTTTCGTCTTCGGGATTGTATTCGCCCTTTTCATAAAGGTATCTTTTAACCCTTGTTATAAGAGTATCAACATATTCATTGTCATCAGGATGAGAAAGTAAACCTACCTTTTTGTCAAGCAGAAGTATGTTTTCGTCCTCGTAGACAATTTCAAGCTTATCTGAAGCTGCGAGAAAGTCGTAATGCTTTTTGACGGGTGCAAAGAATTCGTCGTTGATATACATATCTATAACGTCACCCTCGGAAAGCTTAAGAGATATTTCGCCTCTTTTTGAGTTGACTTTTATTCTTTTTGTTCTGATATATTTATAAAGCAGAGACTGCGGAAGTGCGGGTACTGCTTTTGTGATGAATTTATCAAGTCGCTGACCTGAATCATTTTTTGAAATAACAAAGCTTTTCAAAGTAATCTCTCCGAAAAAAATATTTGCAAAAATGCAATTTTATGGTAGAATATGTTCATAATTCATCGCTATGGAGCTGTATTATGAACGATAAGAAAACAAATCCTCATCAGAACCACAGACTCAGAGTACGTGAAACATTCAGAAAGGTTGGCGTTGAAGGAATGCCCGACCATAATCTTCTGGAGCTGATTCTGTTTTATTCAATACCGAGAAAGGATACAAATGAAATTGCCCACAGGCTGATTGACACCTTCGGCTCACTCAAACGTGTTTTTGATGCACCGTATGAGAGGCTGCTTGAGGTTGAAGGTGTCGGTGAAAGCTCGGCGCTTCTGATTTCAATGATACCTGCCATATGCAGAAGATACATTGAAGCCGGCGAAGCAAAGAAGATAAATCTCAGCGAACCCGAGGATGTCAAGAAATACATTATTTCAAAATATTACGGTTATTCAAATGAGGTTTTCTATATGCTGTGCCTTGATGCACTCGGTAATCTGATTAACTGCTGCAAGGTTGGGGAGGGGACTCCCGACAGCGTTCTTATTGATAAGCGTGCCGTTCTTGAAACCGCATTCAGAAACAATGCCGACACGGTTATTTTTGCCCATAATCATCCCGGCGGAGTTGCGGCGCCTTCAAAAGAGGATATTGTTCTGACAGATGAATTCAATGCTCTTTTCAGAGGTGTCGGAATAAGGCTTGCCGACCATTTTATCATAGGCGGAGACGACATAATGTCACTTGCCTCCGTTCCGAAATTCAGAACATTGTTCATATAAACTATAAATCGGGGATGCATCTGAGTGTGCATCCCCTTTAATTTTAGAATTTGATTATGATTTTGTTTGTTCCCTTGATTCCCTTGACGTAAAGTCTCGAAGCATCGCAGCCGTCAATCTTTTCAACCGTATATTCGCTGTTGCATTCTATTGCAGAGAAAGGCTTGTGAATGTAAATTTCGGTAGGTGATTCATAATCTCTGTCCTGTTCATATTCAAGACTGAAAATACCGTTTTCTCTGTCGGTTGTATAAGATGTGATATTTCCGCAGACAGCAACGGGGGATGTGCGGTGAAGCGAAGTCATAATCGGGTCATTGAGGAGACCGTCGTAGTATGCCCAATATGTATGACCCCACTGGTTTTTGTCAAACTTGTCAAGCAGATAGTTTATGTGGAAAAGCCAGTCTGTACCTTCCGAAGTACCGCCCCATTCGCCGACGATAACAGGAACGTCAAGTCTTTCCTGTGACCTTCTGTGTTCGTCAAAAATAGAACCTACTCTTGAGTTGCTTGCGTATTTGTAAGCGGGTGTATCAACCATAAGGTCGTATGCGTGAGGAGCAAAGCAGAGCTTTTCTTCGCGCTTTCCGTCATAGTTAACGGCAGGAGTCGAATAAGGAATACCGAGATTTGAATAGTAGCTGTTTTCCATCATAATGATACCGTTGTCGGTAACTTCACGAACGGCTTTTGCGGTTCGGTTGAGGAATTGCGAATAGTAACCCGTATCAAACTTTTTGATAATTCCGTCAGCAGCACTTGTTGCTTTACGGAACAATGACGGGTCGTTGAAAGGCTCAAGCACACGGATTGCATTTCCGCTGACAAGCTGCTTTAACATCCAGAGCTTTTTGCAACGCTTGTCGGTGATAACGGTTTTTGCAACGTTTGCAATAAGCTTTCTGAAAACCTTGCCGCCGTCCGTTCCGGGGAAAGGCTCGTTAAGAAGGTCATATCCGAAAAGTGCGGGGTGGTCCTTGAAACGCTGAGCAACATGCTTCCACATATTTCCGTAGTAGGTTTGAAGAGGAACGCCGTTTACCTTGTCATTTGCCCAGAAATGGTCAAATGCTCTGTGAACAGCCTTGCCCCAGAAATAACCCTCTGCCCATACGAGCCTTGTTTTCTGAAGCTTTGCACCGTCTGTTATGCAAGCCCAGGGGGGAGCGCCGTCACCCGCTGTTTCGTGTGCACCCGAATAAAGGTCCTGGTGCATATCAAGGTAAAAATAAAGACCGTATTTATGGCAAAGATCAGCAATTTTTTCAACCCTGTCAAGGTATTCTTCGTTGTATTGATTCGGTTCGGGTTCAACGGCATCCCAGGTCATACCGAGACGGACAAGGTTGAATCCCATTTTGCTTAATTTTGAAATAAGCTCTTCGCTGAAATCAAGAAGATAAATGCGTCTGCTGTCCTCATCAGGATTATATCCTTTGTCGCAAAGGTTTATGCCGTTGAAAATGCGCTGCCTTCCGTGTTCATCAATAAATTTTCTTTCAAAAGTTGTTATCTTTTGCATAAGTATAATCCTTTCAAAAATATTCAAATAGATTATAACATCATAGGTATATTTTTTCAATAATAATTTTTATTGCTTATTGTACAACATTGTGATATAATATAGCGGAAATATTTTACACCAAAAGAAAAGGGGTATTTTTATGGCAGCATCAACCTTAATGAAGGCTTATTGCAGAACATATCAGGGCATTTTCAGAGTTGCGGTTAATTTTCTTAACTGGAAAGAGCCCGAGCTTGTAAAGGGTGCAGGAAGCGTAAAAAAGCTTCCCGAGGTTGTTAAGAAGAACGGACACGACAGTGTTCTCGTTGTAACTGATAAGGGTCTTATGAACCTTCACCTTCTTGACGGTCTTTTTGAGGGACTTGATAATTCTGGAGTTAAATATGCTGTTTATGACGGCACTCAGCCTAACCCCACTATTGATAATATCGAAGAAGCAAGACAGCTTTATGTTGACAATAATTGCTCAGCAGTTGTTGCATTCGGCGGCGGTTCACCTATGGACTGCGCAAAGGTTGCGGCTGCAAGAATTGCAAGACCCAACAAAACCGTTCAGAAGATGAGAGGAACACTCAAGATTCTCAAGAAGCTTCCCACAATTTATGCGGTTCCCACAACAGCGGGAACAGGCTCCGAAACAACAATTGCAGCCGTTGTTTCTGACCCCAGGACTCACGAGAAATATGCTCTTCAGGACCCTGTACTTCGTCCGAAATATGCAGTTCTTGACCCTGAACTTACAGTAGGTCTTCCTCCTCATATCACTTCAACAACGGGTATGGATGCGCTTACTCACGCAGTTGAAGCTTATATCGGTCACAGTAACACCAAGGGTACCGCACAGGCTGCAAGAAAAGCAACAAGAATGATTTTTGACAATATTCTCAAGGTTTATGAGAACGGCAAGGATATCCGTGCAAGAGAAAATATGCTTGAAGCATCTTATCTTGCAGGTATCGCATTCACAAGAGCTTATGTAGGTTATGTTCACGCAATTGCTCATAATCTCGGCGGTATGTACGGAACACCTCACGGACTTGCAAATGCTGTTATTCTTCCTTACGTTCTCGAATATTTCGGCGCATCTGCTTATAAATCACTTGCAGAACTTGCAGATGTTGCAGGGCTTGAAACAAACGGTATGGATGATGCTGCAAAGGCAAAGCTTTTCATTGCAAAAATCAAGGAAATGAATCAGCTTCTCAATATTCCCGAGCATCTTGAGATTCAGGAAAAGGATATTCCCACAATCGCAAAGAGAGCGCTCAGAGAAGGCAATCCTCTTTATCCCGTTCCGAAGATTATGGACTATGATGACTGCGTAGCTGTTATCAAGAGAATCGGTAACATAAAATAAAAAATGTTGAACAGGCTGCGGTGTGTTTTGCACGGCGGCCTGTAATAATAAGGAGACTTTATGAAGAGAATACTTTCATTTATAATTGCTCTGTCACTCGTTTTTTCTTGCTTTTCAATGAATGCTTTTGCTGCTGACGGCGGGAATGTCGGCAATTTCAGAAGAACAATCGAAGGCTATATTGAAACGGTAACAAGAGTTCTCAGAAGTACATTTGAAAGCAAAAACTATGATATTTATACCGAGCTTTACGATATTCCCGAAACAGAAAACGGATATGTACCCCAAGGCTTTTGCTACAGCGAGGCAACTGATTTCTATTACATTTCATATTATCATAATTCCGCCGCATCAATCATCAGCATTGTTGATGCAAAAAGCGGCGAGAAGATAAAAACACTCAATCTCAAAAAATCAAACGGCGATGACTTTACGGGACACGCAGGCGGTATTGCAGAAGACGGAGAGTTCTTTTATATCTGCCACGGTTCAAGGATTTACAGACTCACTCTTGCCGAAATGGCGCTGACACCCGACGGCGGAAGTGTTAGTCTTATAAACAGCATGCTTACCGATGTCAAATGCTCCTACATTAACAGTGACGGCGAGTATCTTTATGCAGGCGAATTTTATGTTTTTGATACCAAGGGCAGCTATGATACCGACACTTCGCATCATATGGCAATTTCACTTTTTGAAACAACCTACAGCAGATGTAATGCGTATAAATTAAGCGATATTGCTTCCGATTTTGCAAAGGGACAGGACAAAATAAGTGTCCCCGAGTTTATTCTGACAACTCCCAACAGCGTTCAGGGCTTCGCCAGACTTGCTGACGGAAAAATCGCGCTTGCAACCTCGTTTGGCAGAAACAATAATTCTTATCTTAAGATTTATGACAATGTAACTGCCGGTGATGCGGATTTTGAAATTGATTATGACGGCGAAAAGGTGCCTGCATATCATATCAGAAAGTCGGATATGACAGAGAATCTCTGTCAGCCTCCGATGCTTGAGGGAATAGACGACAAAAACGGAAAAGCTCTCGGAATTTTTGAATCGGGAGCTGAAAAATACAGCGATTCAAAGTTTATTGTAAACAAAATTTGTGAATTCTGAAAAGAAGGTTTTTAAAGATGAGCAACAGTGAAAAAACCGCTTTTTTGCTTGAAGGCGGGGGAATGAGAGGTCTTTACACCGCGGGTGTGCTTGATGTTTTTATGGATAAAGACATAAAAACAGATTGCCTTATGGGTGTTTCTGCAGGTGCGCTTTTCAGCGTTAATTACAAATCCCGTCAGAGAGGCAGAACGCTGAGATACAATCTCAGATTTGTGAATAACAAGAATTATATGAGTCTGTATTCACTCATAACAACGGGTGATCTTGTCAACAGAGAATTCTGCTATGTCACTATTCCGACACAGCTTGATATTTTTGATAATGATACATATATAAGCACACCTGAGGATTTCTACTGTGTTGTGACTAATATCGAGACGGGTGAGCCTGAATATATAAAGCTTACAGACCTTGCGGCGCAAATGGATATTCTGCGCGCGTCGGGTTCTCTGCCGTTTGTGTCAAGACCTGTTGAGATAGGCGACAAAAAATATCTTGACGGCGGAATTACAGACAGCATTCCCATTGAAAAGATTATGGAAATGGGCTACGGAAAAATCGTTGTTGTTCTCACGAGGCATTCTGGTTACCGCAAGGAAGAAAAAGGAATGGCTCCCGCAAAGATTTTTTACCGTAAATATCCGAAACTTGTTGAAGCACTCAACAGAAGAAATGCGGAATATAACAGACAAATTGATTTGATTGAAAAGCTCGAAAAAGAAGGCAAAATCTTTGTTATCAGACCGTCGGAGGAATTGAAACTTAGCAGAATTGAAAAAGATACTGAAAAGCTTCAGGCTGTGTATGATGTCGGCGTCAGAGATGCTGAAAACTGTATTGAACAACTGAAAAATTACCTTAAATAAAAAATGGCGGTTTGCAATGTGCAAACCGCCATTTTTTGTGTTTATATTAAAGACCTGTTTTCTCTGCGATATACTTTCTTGCAAGGCAAGCGTATTCGTAGGGATTTGCCTTTGCGGGGTCCTGTTCAGCTTCAACAACAACCCAGCCTTCATATCCTGCTTCATCAAGGATATCAAAAACGGGAGTGAAGTCGAAATCGCCGTCACCGGGAACGGTGAATGAGCCGGCTCTGACGCAGTCAAGGAAGCTCCAGCCTTTTTCTTTACCCTCGTTGATTACATCCTGACGGATGCTCTTGAGGTGAACGTGCTTGACTCTGTTAACATACTTTTTAAGAACACCGATTGCATCCTCGCCTGAGAATGAAAGATGACCTGTATCATAAAGAAGATAAACAAGGTCGGGGTCGGTGAGTTCCATAAGCTTGTCAATTTCAGCCTCGGTCTGAACACCTGTGCCCATATGATGATGAACGGTGAAATACATTCCTTTTTCTTTTGCGAGTCTGCCCATCTCATTGAAGCCTTTTGCAATGAGTTCCCATTCTTCGTCTGTGTAAACGGGCTTGTCACCGAAAATGCTGAGAGCCTTGCCCTGAATGGAGTTGCCCTGCTCTGATGCGCCGATAACCTTTGCGCCGAGTGCGTGAAGGAAATCTCTGTGCTTGATGAACGCTTCAATTGTTGCTTCGTAGCCGTCTGAGAGAAGAAGAGATGAGAACCAAGCATTGCAGATTCTGAGACCTCTTACATCGAGCTTATGCTTGAGAGTTTCAACATCCTTGGGATATTTGTTTCCGATTTCGCTGCCCTTGAAGCCGCTGAGTGCCATTTCGCTGACACACTGCTCAAAGGTGTTTTCTGCGCCGAGGTCGGGCAGATCGTCGTTTGTCCAAGCGATAGGAGCTATCGCAAGATTAACTTTGTCTTTGTTAAGCATCTTAATTTCCTCCGTATTTAAAAATCAATAAAGTCTTGCTTTTTCAATGTTTGCCTTCATGTCTTCATATGCAGCCTGAACCTTTTCGCTGGTTGAAACCTCGGCAACACCGACTCTCCACCAAGCGTCGTAGCCGTCGCTCATGCTTCCGTGAACAACCTTGATATCAAAGAGACAGGGGACGGTCTGTGTTTTTGAATCCTTGATTGCATCGCGAAGCTCTGCAACTGTTGTAACTGTGTATGCCTTGCAGCCATAACCCTCGGCGATTTTTGCAAAATCAATGGGAACGAGAGGTCCGTCAAGCATTCCTGAAATCGGATTTCTTGCCTGGAATCTTGTTCCGAATGTGTCTGTACCCTGATTATTCTGAAGATTCTCAATGCAACCCCAACCTGAATTGTCAAAAAGCATCACATTGATTTTTGCACCTTCCATAACAGCGGTATAAAGCTCGCTGTGAAGCATAAGGAAGCTTCCGTCACCGACCATTGTGTAAACTTCTTTATCAGGCTCTGCAAGCTTTACGCCGAGTGCACCGCAGATTTCATAACCCATGCAGGAGAAGCCGTATTCCATATGATATGTCTTGGGAACGGAGGCTCTCCAGAGTCTCTGCATACAGCCGGGAAGACTGCCTGATGAACCAATTGCGATTGCATCTTTATCAATAAGCTTGTTGATTTCGCCGAGAGCCCTTGTCTGTGAAAGACCTTCTTTGAGGTAGACGCTGTAGCAACGGTCAACTTCATCATTATACTCTTCTTTTATGCGCTTTAATTCTTCGCTGTCCCAGTTGGAATAATATTCACGAAGAGAAAGAGCGCCCATAATGTCCAGCATAGCGGTTTTGGCATCGGCAATAACTGCTGTTGAATCCATTTTGAAAGCATCAAATGAGCTGACATTTATGGAAAGCATTCTTACGTCGGGATTCTGGAATCCCCATTTCGAAGCGGTTGTGAAGTCTGTGAGACGTGTGCCGACAGCTATGATGAGGTCAGCTTCTTTTGCAATTGCGTTTGCTGCGGGACCACCTGTTACACCGACACCGCCCATGTTGAGGGGAAGGTCCCAACGGATGTTGCCTTTACCTGCCTGAGTTTCTCCAATGGGAATGTTGAATTTTTCAGCAAAGAAACGTGCGGTTTCCCAGCCTTCGGAATATGTAACGCCGCCGCCGACGATAAGCATCGGCTTTTCGCTTCTCATAATGCATTTTACAGCTTCTTCGATTTCGCGCTGTGAAGGTGAACGGCGGTCAATATACCAGACTCTCTTTTTGAGGAAATAGTCGGGATAGTCAAAAGCTTCGCCCTCAACATCCTGAGGCATCGCAAGGCAGACCGCACCTGTTTCGGCGGGGTCTGTAAGAACTCGCATTGCGTTGAGGCAAGCTGTCATAAGCTGCTCGGGCCTCTGAATTCTGTCCCAGTATTTGCAGACAGCCTTGAATGAATCGTTTGCGGTGATGCTGTAGCTTATAGGCTGTTCAATCTGCTGAAGAACGGGGTCAGGCTGACGGCAAGCAAAAGTGTCGCCGGGAAGAAGCAGCAGGGGAATACGGTTTGCGGTTGCAGTACCTGCAGCTGTTACCATATTAAGAGCACCGGGGCCGATTGAAGATGTGCAGGCGATAATCTGACGGCGGTTTTTCTGCTTTGCAAAAGCCATAGCCGCGTGTGCCATACCTTGTTCGTTGTGTCCCTGATAGAATTTGAGGCTGTGACCGCCCTGTTCAAGAGCCTGACCGATACCGACAACGCAGCCGTGACCGAAAATGCCGAAAATGCCGTCAACAAATTTTGTCTCAACACCGTCAAAGCTGACATACTGATTGTCAAGGAACTTAACGAGAGCCTGAGCCATTGTAAGTTTCATAATTCTTTCTCCTCCACCAATTATTTATTTAACGGGAGGCCAGATGTCAGCCTCTTTTTCCGCATCTGTCACCCACAGATGCTCGGGAACAAAAGTGGGAGTGATGTAGGGATTACCGTCAAGATGTCTGATTGCCCAGAGATACCACATTGCATAGCCGGGTGCGGTAGTCTGAGGATGTGTTTCGTTTTCTGTGATGAAAACGGTTGAATTGTGATGAGTTTTAACAACATCTTCCGAAAGCTCGGCAAATCCGTAGCCGTTTTCGGGAAGGAACTTGTAAAAATAGATTTCGGGTTGCGGATGCCAGTGAGGGGGATAGCTCGACCATTTTCCGGGAAATCCGATTACTTCGCCGACAACGAGATTTGAATAAGGCGCATTTGAATAGTCAAACACCGTACGAACAATTCGTGTTGAACATTCTCTCATTGTGCCCGCGCCTCTGTTTTCGTTTCTGCATTCTTCGGGGGTGTAAAGCTTAGAGGGGAATGTTTTTTCATTTTCTGTTCTGTGAATGACAATTTCCGTGTCGCCCTCTGCTTTAAAAGTTACTTTAACGTTGTTTGAAACATGAAGCACCCACGGGCAATAATTGAAACAATCGGGACGATCAACCAAAATGCTGTTGTCTTCCCATTCAATTGTAACCTTACCGCTTATGAGAAGGTATGCTCTTTCAAGTGCCTGTTCTTCGGAGAAAACATCGCCGTTTTTCATCTTGAGAATACCGAAATCCATAAGTGCGTTGTGGATCTTGTCATCAATTGTTGTTATTTCGTGATAACCGTAATCATAGCTTTGCGGACCTCTTATATGCTTCATAATCTGTCCTTTCCGAGGTATAATATCCTCATAATGGTTTAATTTACATCATACAGATACATTATATACCATATATAGTGAGTTTTCAAGCGGTTTTAACCAAATAGAAAAAACAAAATAAAGAAAATTTTTCAAAAAGCACTTGACAAAGTGTGTTAAATAATATATTATATTGAGGCGCTGAAAAATAGCATATGATCCATTAGCTCAGCAGGCAGAGCACTTGACTTTTAATCAAGGTGTCCGGAGTTCGAATCTCCGATGGATCACCAGAACATCTTCGCAACTTTGGTTGCGGAGATGTTTTCTTTTTTACGGAGATTCGAACGACATAGTCCATGTGCGGCGGTTTGCCGCAGGCAGAGCCGCACGGACATAAAAACGAACTCGCGACAGCGAAGCTGTCGGGTCTCCGATGGATCACCAGAACATCTTCGCAACTTTGGTTGCGGAGATGTTTTCTTTTTAACGGAGATTCGAATGACACTTAAACAGAATGTTTTCTGAAAGAACTGAACAACAAATTGTTACAAAATTGTAACTCTGAGTAACAAAGTTGTAAATTGACAAAAAATCCGTACAGAAGTTATAATAAAAATACAATAGGGAAAGGAGCATTGGTTATGAAAAAGATTTTGCTTTATGTATGCATCTGTTTATCATTGGTTAGCTTTTTGGCATCTTGTTCTGATAAAAAAGATACCGTGCTTGAGACAACAACGGAACCTTCAATCTCCGAAGAAACAAGCAATACAAGCGGAAATTATTGTGATAACATAAACTGGAAATATGATGAATCAACTTTTACATTCTCTTTTTCTGGAACAGGAAAAATTGATATAAAAGGTATTTTTAATTCTGCTAATTGCGGATGGTATTGGTCGGCAATTACGCAAACAGTTTTAATCGAAGAGGGTATAACCGAAGCTGACGATAATGAATTGTTGATATTTGATAATGCAAAAACTCTTTACTTGCCATCAACATTTGTCGGTTATATCCCTGAAATGAAAAATATTGAAAAATACGTTATTGCAGAGGATAATCCTAATTATTACTCGGATGATAACGGAGTTGTATTTAACAAAGATAAAACGGAAATAATCCGTTATCCGAAAGGGAACCCTGCCGAAGTTTATGAGATTCCCGAGGGGATAACAAGCATTCTCAACGGTGCTTTTGATGAAAGTAAGTATTTAAAAACAGTTATTATACCTGAAAGTCTTAACGGAATTTCACGAACAACATTCGATGAATCTTCTGTATATTCAAATCCTGAAAATTGGGAAGAAGACGTTTTTTATGTTGATAATTGTCTCGTGAGAGTTGATTGGGAAACAGAAGCTGAGCATATCATCGTAAAAGAAGGTACCCGAAGAATTGAAGCGCATGCTTTTGCCGGCTGCGATAATGTTAAGTCAATAACAATTCCCGACAGTGTCGAAACTATAGGAGCGCGGGCTTTCGAAAACTGTTCTTCCCTTGAAAATGTTTATATAGGCAGCGGAGTGGAGACTATCGGCGATGCGCCGTTTGTTTTTGATGTTGAGGGCAGACCTTGCAGTAATCTTAAAAATATTGAAGTGGATAAGGAAAATAAAAACTATGTATCGGTTGACGGCGTATTGTTTAACAAAGAAATGACCGAGCTTATTCAGTATCCGATAGGTAAAAAGCAGAAAGAGTATGTAATTCCCGACAGCGTAACAACTATCGGTTCCAAAGCTTTTTGTTATTGTGATGAATTAACAAAACTGACAGTTGGAAAAGGAATAACAATAATTGATTATTGCCTGCTGTTCCAATGTGACAACATAGAAACCGTTATACTTCCCGATACCCTCACAAAAATTGACGGAGGTGCATTCAAGTATTCGGGAATCAAATATATTGATATCCCTGACAGCGTTACTTACCTTGGCTGTGAAGCGATGACGGCGTGTCCGCGTCTGAAGACAGTCAATATCGGAAAAGGTGTTTCTTATATCCACGAATGGGCAATCGGTGGTCAGTCACTTGAAACAATCAATGTTGACAGTGAAAATCAGTTTTTCGCCGATGAAAACGGAGTTTTGTTCAATAAAGACAAAACAGAACTTCTGCTGTATCCTGAAAATAAAAGCGGAGAAACATACCGTATTCCCGAAAGCGTAAAAGCGATAAAATGCGGAGCAATTACGCATGCAAAAAACCTCGAAAGAATATATGTAGGTTCAAATGTGGAAATAATTGAATCGGCAAATTTTTATGAGGATGTTGAAGATGGCTATATCAACGAAACAAACTATGAGATTTGTTATGAGGGAAACCAAAAGCAGTGGAACAAGCTTTTTGAAAATGAATATGAGAGAGAGTACATAGACAAAACAAAGATTAAATATTTACAATAAAATGTTGTTTTGATTCAGCAGCATTCTCCCTCTTGATTTAAGTTGAAAAAGCATTTATAATATTTCGGAGGCTGGTGATTTGTTATGAATACTTATTATAATGAGATAACTTCAAAACCCGTGAATACAGACGGCGGCAAGGTGCTTTATAAAATTCCTGCAGGTGCTTTTTGCAGCAACGGAGATCTCGGTGTTGTTTTTGATAATGACGAAAAAGGACTTCTTCTCCATATTTCCAAATGCGATTTCTGGAAATTCACTCCTGGCGCACATAAAGACGGAGGTATAAAAACGGTCGGCAATCTGAAAATCGGTAATGTGGATTTGTCGGAATATAACATAAAACAGTATTTCGATAAGGGACTTCTTGAATGCAGATTTGCCGATGCGGAAATCGAATTGTTTATTGCTCCCGAAAACATTATTTATATAGGTATAAAAGCATCCGATTCCGAGAATTTCCCAACGGTTGATATTGAACTTCCCGATACCTGTAATTCTGATAATTCCGAATTTGTTGAAAACGGAATAAATTGCTTCGTCAGAAAGTTTAACGGTGATGAGGTTGACCGCGAAAGTGCAGTAATTCTTTGCTGCCGTCAGATTGACGAATGCACGGAAAACGGATTCAGAACCGCCCGTTACTGCATTTCGGTTGTCACCAATTTTGATGACGAAAAATATCCCGAAAAGGGTATTGATATGGCAATGAATTGCGATTATGAGGGTGACAAGAAAAAAACAGAGGAGAAATGGAAAAAGTTCTTTTCAGCTTCAAAAGTTACGCTCGAAGATAAAGAAATTGAAAGCTTTTATAATTCAAGCCTTTATCACCTTGCGGGTTGTATGGGCAACAAAGAATTCCCGCCTGGACTTTTCGGCAATTTTGTAACCGATGACTTCTTTCCCTGGGCTGGGGATTATCATATGAATTACAACTATGAAGCTCCCTACTACTGCATATTTTCTTCCAACCATCCCGAGCTTTTTGACGGATATATGGCTCCCGTTAACGAGATGGCGGATAATGCGAAAAAATTTGCAAAGCTTTTCGGATGCGGGGGTTATGCATTCCCCGTAAGCTTCGGACCCAAGGCGCTCGATGTTTATACACAGAAAGATTGCAAGGAACACGGAATACTTTTCCTCGGACAGAAAAGTCACGCCGCCTATGCCTGCGTAATCCCCATTATGCATTGGTTTGCAACCTATGATAAGAATTATGCACTTGAAAACTATTATGATTTTGTTCTGAACACCGCCGCTTTCTGGGAAGATTATCTTGTTAAGAAAAACGGCAGATATATTATAAAAAACGATGCGGCGCATGAAATTCCCTATTACAGAGGCGAAAAATTCAGATATATCACGCATAAAGGTCAGATTGAAGCAGTAAACGCCATAAATTCTCTCGGCCTTGTAAAATTGTTGTTCAATGCTGTTTACGATATGGCAAAAGAGCTTAATCTCAATGCCGAAAAATACCCCGTATGGGAGGATATTATCAAAAATTTAAGCGACTTCCCGACATTCATAAAACACGGTAAACGTTGCTTCAAATATTCAAAAAGAGGAATACGTTGGAGAGATGATAACACCGTCGGTCTTCAGCATATTTATCCCGCTTCGCAAATCGGTCTTTCGTCAGATGAAAAGCTGCTTAAAATTGCAAAGAATACATATTTTATCAACGACAGACGTCTTGACGATAACGGTTCAAACTCTTATCTTCCCGCAGGTGCAAGAATCGGAGTTGACCCCGCTTTCATCATTGAAGGCGTAAAGCAGAATATCAAGGAATTCGGACTTCCAAACAGGCTTTTCCGTCATCACGGCGGCGGAATCGAGCATCTGACAATGGTTCCCGCAACAATCAATGAGATGCTTATGCAAAGTCATCAGGGTGTTATAAGACTGTTCCCGTGCTGGGACAAAAAAATGTCTGCATCGTTTGAAAATCTGCGTGCGGACGGCGCTTTCCTTGTTTCTTCCGAACTGAAAAACGGAAAGATAAATTCTCTCAAAATCAAAAGTCTCAAGGGAAGAATATGTGATGTTGAATGTTCCGATATCAAATGCGTGATAAGAGAATCGGATAAAGCTCAGATTCCATATAAAAAAGCGGGCAACGCCGTTTCTTTTGAAACCCAAGTAAACGAATCGTACATTCTGATATAAATCCAACTTAACAGCAAAGCCGTCCGAAAAAACGGACGGCTTTTTGACTTGAATCTGACTTGCATATTTAATTATTTTTTAAATTTTTACACTCTTTTTTGCCTCAGAACATATAATTGAAAAGCAAAAGAAAAACCTTGAAGTCCTTATTTATCAAGGATTTCAAGGTTTTTCTTTGGTTGCGGAGACAGGACTTGAACCTGC
>JAZTZD010000011.1:0-7045 GCA_045637305.1 Acutalibacteraceae bacterium | reverse complement strand
CGATGATTTTGTGGATAAGCAGATTGTTGTCGGAGAGGGAAGCACACTTTCTCTCGGTAAGCACGAGCTTACCTTTGTAACTGCGCCTATGGTGCACTGGCCCGAGGTTATTGTTACTTATGACAGCGCGGATAAGGTGCTTTTCTCCGCTGACGGATTCGGCAAATTCGGTGCACTTGATGCAGAGGAAGACTGGGCTTGCGAAGCAAGAAGATATTATTTCGGAATTGTCGGCAAATACGGTGCACAGGTGCAGAATCTTCTCAAAAAGGCAGCGGCTCTTGATATTCAGATTATCTGCCCGCTTCACGGACCCGTGCTCAGCGAAAATCTCAGCTATTATCTCGATCTTTACAACACCTGGTCAAGCTACGGTACGGAAACAGAAGGTGTTGTTATTGCTTACACATCAGTTTACGGTAACACCAAAAAGGCTGTTATGGAGCTTGCTGAAAAGCTTGAAGAAAACGGCTGCCCCAAGGTTGCGGTCAGCGACCTTGCAAGATGCGATATGGCAGAGGCGGGTGAAGGTGCATTCAGATACGGTAAAATCGTTCTTGCAACAACAACCTATAACGGCGACATATTCCCGTTTATGAGAGAATTCATAAATCATCTTACAGAGCGCAACTTCAGCAATAAAACAGTTGCTTTTATTGAAAACGGAAGCTGGGCACCTCTTGCAGCGGCAAAAATGAAGACTATGCTTGAAAAGAGCAAGAATCTCAGCTTTGCAGAAACAAGCGTGAAAATTGTTTCCGCATTGAACGAAGAAAGCACAGCGCAGATTGATGCACTTGCAAAAGAGCTTTGGAATTGAGGAGAATATAAGAATGTATAAAAACAGAATTGATTTGCATATGCACACAAACAGTTCGTTTGACGGTAATTATCCCGCGGCGGCAATGTGTGAATCTGCAATAAAAAACGGTCTTTCAACAATTGCATTTACAGACCATTTTGACGTTGATTTCTATGAGAGACACAATCTCGGAACACGTCAGAAAACAAGCTATGAGGATATCTGTTCGGCGCAGGAAGCTTTTTCGGATAAAATCCGTATCCTCAGGGGAATTGAAATGGGTCAGCCCACCTACTGCCCCGAGCTTACTGAAAAATCCCTTGCAAGATATGAATATGATTTTGTCATCGGCTCAATTCACAATCTCCGCGAAATGCCCGATTTCGGCGACCTTAAATATAAGGAAATGACCGCAGACGAAATATATTCTCTGCTTGACAGATACTTTGAAGAAGAGCTTATTCTTGCAAAATGGAACGGCTTCGATACCCTTGCGCATCTTACTTATCCTATGAGATATATCGTGCAGGCGGGCAGAAATGAAATTGAACTGAGCAGATACGATGACGTAACGGATGAGATTTTCAGAACTCTTATTTCAAACGGAAAGGCGCTTGAAATCAACACAAGCGGTCTGCGTCAGCCTATAGGCAAAACAATGCCGACTGAAAACTATGTCCGCCGCTTCAAGGAGCTCGGCGGCGAGCTTCTCACTCTCGGTTCGGATGCTCATTTCACCGAGCACGTCGGTGCGGGAATAGATGACGGCTATGCAATCGCCGAAAGCTGCGGATTTGAATATGTGACATATTTCAAAGATCGAAAACCCGTAACGGTTAAAATTGAGAAATAATAAAGAAAAACCTGTCAAAGCAATTTGCTTTGACAGGTTAATTTTTTTAGCCTACAAACTTAATTGTAAGAATCTTCTTGCCTGTGATTTCGAAATCAACAAAGCCGTCTGCATCCATTGTGAGAGGAGCTGAATCAAGCTCTTCGAGAGTTACGAGCTTAACTTCTTTCCACTGCTTGCCTGAGTAAGCGGGAAGCTCGAATTCGGCAATCTGTCTTTCGATGGGTGACTGCACCTTTTCGATGGGTGCGATGCCGCCGTTGAGACGGATTGAATTCTTGATTGTCTTATCAGAGGGATTGAAGAGTCTGATGATGTAGCCTTCTCCGTCTTCGCTCTTCTTGATTGCGCTGACATTGAGGTTTTCATCCTTAAGCTCAATGAATGAGTGAGTGAGAGGATTCTTTCCGTGTGCGGTGGGAGCAATCTGACCTGCTGTGAGGTAGAGGTTGAAGCGTTCGCTTTCCTGCCATACGTTGCCTTCTTCCCAGTCGCCTCTGTGGGGCATAAATGCATAGCGGAAGGTGTTCTTGCCGATGCACTGTGAATCCTTGTCCCAATCGCTGTAGTTCTGCATATCTGCAGTTACGCAAATGCGAAGAGGATATGCACGGATAAGTGAAAGATAAAGTGTGTTGCACTCATCGTCTGCAGCCTCATAAGCCTTGAGACCTGTGTTGAGAAGTGCTGCACCGTTGATGCCGTCTGTAAGGTCAACGAATGAATTCATCGGATGCTCTGTCATGGGGATTTCGTCATAGAGTGAGTAATCCGGCTTTGCAACGGGACGCTTGACAACGTCAAACTGACCCTGAGCATATGAGAATTCGGAATTGATGTTGGTGGGGAATGCAACCTGAAGATAATGGTCTTCACAGCGGTTGTTTATTGTTGTTTCGATTTCAACGAATCTTGCACCCTTGCGAAGAGTAACAATGCTGTCGATATCAACGGGAAGCTTGTGTTCGCTTCTTGACTTTTCGTCTGCGGAACGCTTTTCGGGAAGCATCCAACGCATTGAAATCTTATATGCTGTTTCAAATTCGCCGTCACGAAGAAGAGTGATTGTTGCCTTCTCGCCGAGAGTTGTGAAAATCTCGTTGAATTCGGGCACAAAATGCTCCCAGGGATTGCCGATTTCGCCGCCGTCTTTGAAATAGCCGAGGTTTTCGTAAACTCTGCCGCTTTCCTTTTCGGTAACGTTGTATGTACCGTTGCTGTTGAACGAAACGCGGATATATTCGTTCTCCATAACGTGATTTGTCTTGAGAAGAGTAACGGGAGTTGTTGCTCTTACATTGTATGTGGGACGCATCTTGTAGGTTTTGTAGCCCATTGCGGGAATGTCCTTGACCTCAACTGCAATAAGACGCTGTCTTGTGTGAAGAACGTTTGCTGTGTCGTTGGGATTCTGGATAATCTGTGCGTTGTTGTCGTTTGAAGCAATAACCTGATACTTGAGTGCGTTGCCCTCTTCGTCAACAAGCTCAAATGTGCCTGTTTTCCATTCTGCGGGAATTTCAACTCTGAGGTTTACTGTTTCGCTTCTCTTGAAGGGTGCGGGGTTGAACACTACAACAGCTGCGTCATCTCTGCTGAATGAACGAAGGTCAATGTCGCCTGCGATATCCATAAATGCACGTTCAAATACACAGCTTGAAAGCTCTCTTGACTGTCTGTAACGTGACATAACATCTTCATAAACAACGTCTCTGCCGCAGGAACCGATGCTGTCGTGACCGTGGTTCTGAAGAAGATAATTATATGAAAGGTCAATGAAATTCTGGGGATAGGGTGCGCCTGCAAGTGATGCAAAAACAGCGAAAGGCTCAGCATAGTTGATAAGGCGTCTTTCTGTGTCGAAGTTTTCTTGCTTGATATATGTTCTTGCAGAAAGAATCCAGCCGCAGAGAATGCTTACGCTGCCTTTGGTGTAGGGGTCTCTCATTTCGCCCTTGAGAACGGGTGCGTTTGGATCAAAATTGTCAATGATGCCCTGCTCCATTTCTCTGAGTGTGCTGTGGAAAACATCTGCATCGGGAAGTGCATCATTGAGGTCCTTGATAAGCTGAACTTCTCTTGCGTCGGGGCAGGATGAGTCGTGACCTGCTGACCAGAAACGGTGCTGGGTTGTCCAATCGTTGTTCTGCTCTTCAACAGCCTGCTCGGCTCTTGCCTGAATGTTTTCTTTGTGATACTCATAGAACGGATGTGTATACTGATAATCAAGCTTCCAGTCGCGGTCAATCAGCTTGAAAACACCGTTGTTGTCGTTGCAGAGCATATCTCTGTTGTTTTCGTTTGACTGATTGAAGTAAACGGGTCTCTGAACAACATACCAGATGTTGTAACGGGGTCTCTTGCCAAGACGTGATGCCCAGATGCGTGAGCCGTCGGGACTTTCCCAGAAGAATTCCGAACGGGGAGCTTTATATGTATTGATACCTCTGTAGAAAGAAGCAAAGTTGATGCCGAAGCCCGAATAAATCTGGGGAAGCTGAGAAATCTGACCCCAGCCGAAGGGTGAATAGCCTGTCTTGCTTATGCCGCCCATTTCCTTGCCCTGCTTGTGACCGAGGAGAAGGTTTCTGATGAGTGCTTCGCTGCCGACTGTGAATTCATCGGGAAGACAGAACCAGGGACCGACAGCAATTCTGCCCTCTTTGATGTATTTCTGAAGCTTTTCTTTCTTTTCGGGATAAACTTCAAGATAATCCTGAATGGGCATTGTCTGTGAGTCAAAGTGGAAATGCTTGTAGTCGGGATTCTTGTCGAGAATATCAAGAAGCATATCGACCATATAGCCGAGCATATGCTGTGTGCGGCGTGCGGAGAAACGCCATTCTCTGTCCCAATGGGTGTTCGATATAAAATGACATTGGAGCTTATCTTTGTTTTCCATAAATAATCACCTTATCCTTTAATGATTTTCATAATCTCTGCGAAATTGTTGCAGAAATGTGAGCAGACAGCCTTTGTGCCGCTTGATTCGATGTTTCCGCCGGCAATGCCGATTGTTGTGTAGCCTGCAAGACGTACAGAACAAGCACCTGCGCCGCTGTCTTCAATGCCGACAACTCTGTTTCTGTCAGCGAATGCTTCGCCGAGACCTACGATTGAAGTTTCGGAATAAAGCCAGGGATGAGGCTTGGGTGAAAGCTCGCCGAGTGTGCCTACGCTGCCTTTTCTGAGGGGGAAGCCAGCAGAAATGATTGCGTCATAGAAATCTTTGGGGTCGCCCATTCCGAGTGTACGGAATGCGGAGAGAATTTCGGGCCATGCCTTTTCGTAAAGACCCGAGGTAACAAGACCGATTTTAACGCCCATATCCTTAAGCTCAAGGAGGAAATCCTTAACGCCCTCTGTGGGAGTGAAAGCACCGTCTCTGCCTCTGCCTGCCATAATTTCTTCCATTTCTCTGTGAGTGTGTTCAAAATAGAAGTTACGTGCCTTTTCAAGTGATTCGCCGGGGCAATATTTGTCGATGCAATACTGGAGATGCTCTGAAACGCTGTGACCCGAAACAAAGGGAAGGTCAGCATCTTCAAGCTCAAACTTGGGATTGCCGAGCAAACTTGCCGTGCTCATCTGAATAATCCATATCCAGAAATCCTCGCTGCGTACGGTTGTGCCGTCAAGGTCCATAAGCACCGCATTGAGAGGATATTCTGTTTTTACGGGATAAACGGGATAATAAACAGGGTAGGCGATTGCCGATTTGACACCTGCAAGGGTGTGGTTTCCGAATGAAACAAATTCAACCTTTTTGTCGCCCGTTGCAACGATGCAGTCAACGCCGTTTTTTCCTGTTATAAACTTTCCGTCCTCGGTTGTTTCAAGAAGATGGAATCCGCTGTCGGGACCGATAATTCCAAGGTCGGGAATGTTAACTGTTTTGTCTAAAATCATTGTAATCTCCTTTCTGAAGATAAAATCACCTTGTATTCTAACATATACAATCAAATAAGTAAATCATAAAATAAAATATTTTAAAAACTTTTTGTATTGAAATATACAAAGGAAGATGATATACTGTAAAAGGTATAGTACGGTTTTATACCGATTTCACATAAGAAAGGACGATGCAAGTTGGCAGAAATCAAAAATTTTGACGCCGTAGCCGCTCTTGATGCAATGGATGCTCACGTTGACGATTGGCGTGACGCCACAAAAGGCAAGCAGAGAGGCATTTTCTCGTTTGACGATGTTGTAAACGTCAAACTCAAAACACTTAAGAAAAGAATTTACACCGATATCGAATCGCTTCCCGCTTGGAAAATGAAGGAATGCATTTATAAGGGTATCGGTGATTACGAATATCTTTATGATGAGTGGAAAGAGCTTAATGTAGGTGACCGTTGGGGTAACAACGGCTGGAGCGCATTCTTCAAGAATTCTTTTGACATTCCCGAGCGCTTTGCAGGCAAAAAAGTTACTCTTAACGTTTATTTCGGCGGTGACTCACTTCTTTCGCTCAACGGTGAGCCTTATCAGGGTCTTGACCCCTTCCGTAACAGCGTTCTTCTTTCAAACGAGGCTGTTGCAGGCGAACACTATGATGTTGATATCGAATCATATTATGTATGGCACTCAAATGAGTCAACAGTAAAGACTCTTTCTTGCTCATTCATCGGCGTTGTTGACCCTGTAATTGAAGAAGTTTACTGGGACTTCAAGGCTATATTCAACGCACTCTTTATGCCTGTTCTTGACACAGGTCTTGCAGAGCTTATCCGTTCGGCACTCAAGGAAGCATTCACTTATGTTAACTTTGATGCAAGCGGTGACGAATTCAAGGCGGGTCTTCTTGAGGCTCAGAAGGTTCTCAAGGCAAGAGTTTATAACAACCCCAACTACAAGACAGAGGGTATGCTTTCACTTGTAGGTAACTCACACCTTGATATCGTATTTATGTGGGCATACAAAGAGTATGTACGTAAGCTCGGCAGAACTCACGCAACAATGCTCAGACTTATGGAGCAGTATCCTGACTTCATTTTCTCACAGAGTACAGCACCTACATATATTGAAATGGAAAAGAGATATCCCAATCTCTTCAAGCAGGTTAAACAGCGCATTGAAGAGGGCAGATGGGAATATATCGGCGCAATGTGGGTTGAACCCGACTGTAACCTTGTTTCGGGTGAATCCTTTGTCCGTCAGCTTCTTCACGGTGTAAGATATGCCGAAAAGACATTCGGAATCACACCCAAAACCTGCTGGGTACCCGACGTATTCGGCAACGGCTATGCAATGCCTCAGATTCTCAAGAAGGCAGGCGTAGAATACTTTGTAACTCATAAAATGGGTATCTGGAACGATACAAATCCCTGGCAGTACAGCACCTTCTGGTGGGAAGGTCCCGACGGCTCAAAGGTATTCTCAATTGT
>JAZTZD010000010.1:0-4616 GCA_045637305.1 Acutalibacteraceae bacterium | reverse complement strand
AGCTACCAACTGCTCTACTCCGCGATATATTTTCTTGAGTGCTTTATTCATTATACATACTTTTTTTGAAAAGTGAATAGTTTTTAATGAAAAAATATAAATAAAAAATTCTGATTGGTGTCTGTTAATAAAATATGCTGTTCAAGAGATGTTTATACCTTTTAAACAAAATATTTTTATTGTTTTTATGCAGAATAAACAGTAATTTTTGTTTTGATTCAGTTTGATTGACTTGAACTTTTTACTATGATATCATAATTTAAAATATATTTATAGGAAAAGAGATGATTCAATGGCTGAAAACAATGAATCAACGGTAAAAAATGTTGAAAGAAGATTGATAACGCCAAAGGAAATTGCGGCTTTTGCTGTTACATCATACGGTCTTAACAACTTAACATCATTTGTCGGCGCAACAAAGCAGTACTTTATGATGAGCTTTCTCGGACTTTCGGGTAAGGCATACGGCTTCCTCGGAACGGTTTCAACGGTCTGGGATGCTCTTGATGATCCGATTTCGGGAATTGTTATTGACCGTTGCCGCACGAGATGGGGCAGACTTCGCCCGTTTCTGATTTTTTCAATGCCTTTTTGGGCGATATCATCTATTCTTTTTTATGCAGTACCCAATTCGTTCAATTCAACGGAGCGTCTTATTTTTGCACTCATATCAACAATTATTTACGGCATCGGCTTTTCTTATGCAGGCGCTTGGGAATTGCTGCTTTATAACATTACCCCGAATACCAATGAACGAAGTACATTGATTGCAACACAGAAATTTGTGAATCTTTTTACATGGCTTCCGTCGTTGGTGCCTGTGTTTGTTGATTTTGTTCCGAATGTTACGAACAACGTGATTACGCAGCCGAAGGTTTATTCGGGATTTTCCGTTTTCTTTGTTGTCATTGCAATAGCGGGGGCTTTGTTCGGTTTCTTCAATATGCGTGAAAGAGTTACCATTGCAAGCAAAGAGGAAATGAATAATGTCGGATTTTTCAAATCTGCAAAATCAATTCTCACCTGCAGACCGCTTGCTGTTTTGCTTCTTTCAAACTTTTTCGGCGGCATAAAAGGTGTCGGCGGTGCATCAGAGGATTTCTTCTGGCTTAATTGCACGGGAAGACTTTCAAACCGTTTGCTCTGCAGCCTTTTTACAGGTATCCCGAATTATTTTATCACACCTATTGCACCTAAAATTATCAAGAAATTCGGACTTCGCACAACTGCTGTTTCAGCGGGTATTTTCAGCGGTGCGGCATATACGATTCTTTATCTTATCGGATATAAGCCGACAGGAAACTATTGGCTTGACTTTGTTATTGTTACAGTCGGTCTTACGGTATGCGGACTTCCCAATCATATTATGGGCGTGTGCGACCCGCTTCTTAAGGGTGATATGTATGACTATCTTGAGTGGAAAAACGGCATAAGAAACGAAGGAATAGTAAATGCTGTTTCGGGTTATGTAAATAAGCTTTCATCAAGTGTTCACGCGCTTCTTTCGGGTGTTGTTTTTGACTGGATTAAATTCACACCTCAAAAGGATATGTTCGGAAATGTTGTTCCGCATACAGACCCGAGAGTTCTTCAGGGAATATGGGGAATCTTCTGCCTTGCACCTGCGGCGGCAAGATTCGGTTACGGCTTATCTCTTCTTTTCTTCAATGTTCACGGAAAACAAAAGCAGATTATGCTTGCAGAGCTTGAAGAACACAGAAACGCAAGAACGCAGTCTAAAATGACAGAACTCAATTCTGAATTAACGGAGAATAATAATGCTTGAATTCAAAAGAATATTTGCGGATGAACCTCATGGCTTCAGAGCTGCAGAGATATTGGCGAATGAAATAAACGACAGACTGAAATACAGACCTTTGCTTTCAGAATGCGAAGAGCAGTCTGATATCGTATATAAGCTGAATGAAAACATATCCCGTGACGGTTATTCAATAGCCGTAACTGATGAAAAAGTTACACTTTCTGCAAGCGGAATAAGGGGATATATATTTGCAACGGGAATGCTTCTGCGAAAAATCGAGTTTGCTGACGGAAAAGCCGCTCTCGTTTGTGACATCTCGGGTGATTACGAACCCGACAAGAAAATCCGCGGTCATCAGATAGGCTACAGAAAAACACCCAATACTTACGATGCATGGAGTTATGATGATTACGCAAGATATTATCTTGATATGATGTTTTTCGGCACAAACACAGTTGAACATATTCCGTATGAACGGGGAGTTTCAAACAGAAATAAGCTGATGAAATACGATGAAGAGGATTTTCTTGTTGAAGCCTCCCGAATGGCAGATGAGCTTGATCTGGATGTTTCTCTCTGGCATCCCAATAACGACGGTGAAACGGTTGAGCAGGCGGTTGAACGCAGAAGAAATCTTTATGCGAGAGTGCCCAGACTCAATGTTGTGTTCCCGCCGGGCGGTGATCCGGGAGAATTCCCGCCTGAAGAATTTGTTCTCAGATGCAGTGAAATTTCAAAGGCTCTGAAAAAAGAACACCCCACAGCGCAGATGTGGCCTTCGGCGCAGCAGCCCCATTCAATTCCCGATTGGGGCGTGCGTTTCATTGATGAAATGGAGAAGCTGCCCGAAGAAATTGACGGCGTGATAACAGGTCCGAATAAAGCGTTTGAAATTGATGAATTGCGCCGCCGTCTCCCATCAAAATATCCTATCAGGCTTTATCCCGATATAACTCATAATCTCAGATGCGAATATCCCGTTCATTTCGATAAGGATGACTGGCATTTTGCTTTGCAGGCAGGTCTGAGCCGTGAGTGTACGAATCCGAGACCTCGAGAATACAGACAGATTCACCGCGCAACGCGCAGATATGTTGTCGGTTCCGTCAGTTATTCAGAAGGTGTCAGCGATGATGTCAACAAGATGGTCTGGGCGGATATGGATTATTTCCCTGACTGCGACCTTAATGAAACATTGCTTGATTATTGCCGTCTTTTCTTCTTCGGCGCAGATGTGAAGAAACTTGCACACGGAATAATGATGCTCGAGCTTAACTGGGAATGCGATCCCGCGGAAAATCCCGTTATAGACAGCACATTTGAGCTTTTTGATTCGGTGCGCAGAAATTATCCTTTCCTTAACAATAACTGGCGTTATCTTCAGCTTCTTATGCGTGCGGAATGTGATTGGGTTATAAGACACAGAAGACTTTTTGAATTGAGCCTTATAAAGAAAGCCGAAAAAGCAATTCTGAACGGTGACCTCAATCTTGCAAAAGAGATTCTTTCAGAAGATTATGATGATGATTATAAAGCTGTAAGAGCGGAAATCAACATGCTCGCACAAAAGCTTTTTGATATTATCGGAATGCAGCTTGATATCAAGAATTACTGTGCAGACAATTGGGAGAGGGGAGCGATTCTCGAAACAATCGACCTTCCCGTAACCGACAGATGCTGGCTTCTCAACAGACTTGATTATTCCGAAAAAACAAACGATCCCGTTTCGTTTATGAAACGTGTCGTTAATCGCAATAAGGTTGACAGTGACGAATACTATTTTTCCGTTGCACAAAACGGACTCGCGGAATGCGGCGTTGCACAGACGGGCGAGATTTATATGAATGTTCAGGCCGACAGACCCAATGTCAATAACGGCACGATGCCGACCTGTATGTTCAATGTTTATGATAATCTTACGTTCAGAACAAAAGTCGGCGGTCTGACATATGACGGCGATTACCTGCTGACGGTTACCTACGCAAGCAAGAAGAACGGCTCGAAGAAGCATAAGGTCAAGGTTAACGGCTTTGTAATTTACGAAGGAAAACAGTTCGGAGAAATCACAAATGAAGAATATGACCGTGAAATGGTTGCACCCGGTTTTGAAACTGCAGGATGTGTTATTCCTCATAATATGATTGTCAACGGATGTATTGACCTTGAGCTGAGTGAACCGACTATGGGCGTTATGTTCAGCGAATTAAGAATAACCAAGATGTAAAACAATAAAAATGGCTTGTACGGGATGTACAAGCCATTTTCGTTATTTATCAGCATATTTTCTTGCAATTTTAAGTGTTGTTGTCTTGGGGAATTCTTCATCACGGATTTTAATTCTGTGAACGTTCTTGAAGAGAGGCATATTGCGGTTGAATTCATTGACGTCACCCTTGATGCGCGACCTTGCATCGGGATAATCTTTTTCGTTAAGGAAGAATTCTGCAACAATCTGCTTGTTCTCTTCGTAAACGAGAACCTCTGCAACATATTCAATTCTTCTGAGCTTGTCTTCAAGCTCTTCGGGAGAAACGTTTTTGCCGTTTGAAAGAACAATTAGATTCTTCTTTCTGCCGACCATAAAGAGGAAGCCGTCTTCGTCGATTCTGCCGAAGTCACCCGTCTTGAGCCATTCGCCGTCAAATGCAGCAGCTGTTGCTTCGGGATCATTGTAATATCCGACCATAACGTTTGTGCCCTTGACATAAATCTCGCCGACACCTTCATCGTCGGGGTTGACAATCTTTATTTCACAGCAATCAAGCGGAGTGCCGACACTTCCGAATTTGAATTTTCCGGGTTTGTTGCAGGTAACGCCGGGCGAGCATTCGGTAAGACCGTAACCGTTAAAAAT
>JAZTZD010000009.1:0-4209 GCA_045637305.1 Acutalibacteraceae bacterium | reverse complement strand
ATCTTCATATTTGAAAGCATACGGAAACCAAGACCGTTTTCAGCACTGCCGTAGAGGGGGTCAACACCGTAGCCAAGCATATCTCTTGATTTTCTGCCGTCGGGTGTAGCACCTACCCAATAGCCGTAAAGAAGATGGGTTGAAGGCGAGCTGAAATCGGGTCTGAAAGAATTACCCAGATAATTCTTGGTTGACGAAACGATATCTGCAACCTTTGAAGCAATTTCGCCTGCTTCACGGTCAACACTTTCGATATTGTTGCCGAATTTATCTGCTGAAAGAAGAAATTCTCTCAAATCCTCGTAGCCGTTGAAATCTGCTTTGAGTGCATCAACAAGCTTATCAGCATCCTCAGGTCTTTCCGCAAGAAGTTTATCAACAGCGGCAAAGCTGTCGGCAATAACGGATACACCGTGAATAAGGCAGCCGCTACCGTTATATTCGGTACCCTGTGCCTTTGTATCTCTTGCATCTATGCCGTTTTCAAGACCGCCCATAAGGCAGGAAAGGAAAGGTACTCTCTGAGTTGAAAGAGCGATTGATGCACCGTTTGCGGCTTCACCCATTGCAGCAACGAAACGTTCAACATTCTGCCAGAAGGCTTCACGCACATTTTCAAGTCTGCAAGGCTCAACATCAACAAGCTTTTCGCCTGTTATTGTTGAAACACCGCCCGTAAGTGTCATTTCAAGAATTTTGGGAAGATTAAGCCAGCTGTTGGTGGTGTTACCGTTATCCTTACCCATAATAACAGGCTCCTGACAGCCTGCTATTGAAATATCTGCAAGGTCACAATCCGCAACTCCCTTTGACGAAAGTACCGCAAAAAGCGAATCGTCATTGAAGAATGAAGGAGTAAGTGCACCGGGAGTGAAAAGGAATCTTCCCATTTCCTCATAGAGTTTCTGCGGAGTATTCTTATGAAGCTTTACTGAAAGGATAGGCTGAGGAAGATTCATATCGTAATATGCATCCATAAGAGCATATGATGAATCGTTTGTAAGGTCGTTACCGTCAATATCACGGCCGCTGATAATGATATTCTGCGAAATAGCCCAGCTTCTGTCAGCAACATTGAAAAATACAAGAAAATGCTTGAAGAGGGCTGCAACCGTATCACGGTCAAGTCCGTTTCTGTAAGGCTCAAAAATTCTGTCTGCATTGCCTACGGAAAAGGCAAAGGGATTGGGAGTCTGTTCAAGGCACATAATCTGCCACATAATGATGAATGCCTGAATTGCTTCGCAAAGATTTTCAGCGCCGTTTTCAGGCACCTTGCGAAGAGTATTTTCCATTATTTCAAGCTGAGCTTTTCTTTCGGCGGAAGCTGTTTTTGCCTGCTCAGATGCAAGGTCTGCATAACGGTTTGCAAGGATAATTGCGCTTTCAAGAGCAATTCTGAAAGCTTTATATCCGTTGCCCTCCTTGCCCTCAATCTTTTCAATCATAGCCTTAACGCCGTTTTTGATTGCATAACGCATATCGGGAATAAGATGACCTGTAACCTGCTCAAAGAAGAATATAACCTCTTTGGTGTAGCATTCATTTTTACCGTAAACCTCACCCAGCTTTACGGCATATTCGGTTTTTGCAAACTCATCTCTTGCAGCATTTATTCTTTCTGCGGTAAATTCTCCGCTCGGTTCAATATCGCCGAAAACAGCCGCAGGGTCACAGTAACCGCTGAATTCTTCAACCTTGAACGCAGGATTAATCAGCGCATAGCTTCTTGCAAATGCATCGTCCTGAGTACCCGCAAAAAGCTGGTAATCGCTCAGATATATGGGAATAGTCTTCACGATTTCTCTGAGTATGAGAGCCTTTTTCACTTCTTCGTTTTCGCCCTCAAAATCCTTTGAAAGACGGAGTTCGGCTTCCTTTGCAATAAACCAACCGTCAAGTCGGTTGCCTGCTCTCTTTTCTGCAAAAAGTTTTTTTGCCATTTCAGTAATTTTTATGCTGTCAAGAATTCTGTTCATTTTCTTTTCTCCTTATGTAACAACGGTTTTCATTCCGCAGATACTGAATTTTTCCGTAAACTCTTTTATCTTATCTGGCTTCACAAAACCGTTTTCAATTTCGTAATTGCCTTTCCACTTATCCTTACCGTATTCGTGATAAGCAAGAAATTCAAAAACCGCATTTGCCGTATCAAAACGGCTGAAATATTCCGCAAAGCCGTCAGGATTATCGTTGACGCCGTGAATAACGGGTATTCTTATGTGAATCTGCCTGCCGCTTGCAAGGAAATACTCAACATTTTCTTTTACGGATTTATTTGATGAACCAATCCATTTCTGATGAAGTTCATCATCATAATGCTTGAAATCCGTAATCAGGTAATCTATGTATTCCGCCGCATCACGCAGTGAAAGATACGACGCATTTGTTTCAACCGCAGTATGAATTCCGTTTTCTTTCAGTTTTTTCAGCAGCGAAACAAGTTCTTCTGCCTGCATACACACCTCACCGCCTGTGAAGGTGACGCCTCCGCCGTCAAAAAACATCATACGGCTACGCATTATCTCGTCATAGAGTTCATCAACCGTGCAATCCTTTGCGTTTGGGTTTTCGGGCGGTATACTGTCTGCATTGGAACACCATTTGCAGGCAAAATTACACCCCTGCAAATGATATACAAGGCGGTTACCCGGACCGTCCTGGGAATAATTGAATCCCTTTTGAAGTATTTTCACGGTCTCACCGCCTTTCCCTAATCAAAATAATTTTAAACCTTTTGTTTTTTACTGTCAATACTAAATTGCTTTATTTAAGTAAACTGTTGAAATTATTTTTTTCGTATGGTAGAATAAAATAAATCTATTCGGGAGCAGAGAATAATGAACCCCATAACCCTTGTAAATCTCAGCACTGTCGATTCCACAAACACCTACGCAAAACAGAATATTCAAACCCTTTCACTGCCCTCGCTCATCGTTGCCGAAAAGCAGACCGCAGGCAGAGGAAGACACGGCAAAAGCTTTTATTCACCCGATAAAACTGGGCTGTATATGACACTTGTGTTTGAAGCACCCGATGAGTGCGGACTTATCACACCTGCCGCGGCGGTTGCGGTATGCAACGCACTGGAAAGTTACGGAATAAAGCCGCAAATCAAATGGGTTAACGACATTTATATCGGAACACTGAAAGTCTGCGGTATTCTTGCAGAATGCTTTCTGCATAATGAAAAGAAATATATTGCATTGGGCATAGGTATCAACCTTACAACAAAGGAATTTCCGTGTGATATACCCAACCCAGGCAGTATAAATATTGATTGCAACAAAACAGAGCTGGCTTTGTTGATATCGAAACAGTTTATATCGCTTACCGACAGCAAATACATTCTTGATGGATATGAAAAAAGACTTTTTGTTATCGGAAAACACGTAACGTATACAAAAAACGGCACCGAATTCACTGCAACCGTAAAAGGAATAAACAGTCTTTGCAATCTGATTGTATGCCGCAGTGACGGAATTGAAGAAACTCTCTCTTCGGGAGAAATATCAATCAGAATGAGGTAATGTAATGAACAGATTTAAAGTGTATGCCGCAACAGTTCTTATACTGTCGGCTGCGATTTCGTTCACTGCCTGCAAAAAGGATGATATACCTTATACAGCAACCACAACCGCAGAGCATGTAAGCACAACTCAGAGCAACGGCTACACATACAACGATGTCATATTTACAATGGAACCTGTTTCGGAATATGTTCATGTTGCCCCGCCGCTGCCCACTCGTCACAAAATTGAAAAAACAGAAAAACCTGAGAATCATGAAAACGGAATAACTGCTGCCGAATCTACCTCACGAAAAACCCCGTCGGATAAGGTTGAGCAAATTTCAAACGGCATCAATATTCTTTCAAAAACATCACCTGTAATAAAAGGGAATAACGCATCAATTGTGATAACAGGTACTCCCGGCGCTTCGTACACCATTGAGTTTTATGAGACGGAAACAAAAAAAGCCGTACATTCAGGTCTTGAAGCAACAAAGGCGGATTATTCAGGCATTGCAAGCTGGAATTTCACAATAGAGGAAAGCTGCGAGCCGGGTGAAAGAAAGGTCATTATCAGAGAAAAGAATTCTGACAAATATATTCAGACATCCATTACAATTTATTAAGGAGGAGCAAAAATGGAAAGAAAAGGAAGCTACAAAAGCAAAAAATTCCCCCAGCGTACATGTGAATACTTC
>JAZTZD010000008.1:0-3573 GCA_045637305.1 Acutalibacteraceae bacterium | reverse complement strand
TCTGCATTTTCAAGAGTACCGCACTTGACGATATTTGTCTGTGCAAGGAAGTTGCCCTCTGTGTTGGCTTCGTTGAAAGTAAACTCATCAATGGCAGTTCTGATTGTGAGCTTGTTGGTTTTGCCGTCTGTAACAACGGTTTCATCAAATTTGGGAGCTTCGGTTGTTGTTTCGGTGGGCTGTGTTGTATCGGGGTTTTCGTTACCGCCGCAGGCAGCAAACGAAAGAAGCATTGCGAGAGCCATAAGAATTGCTAAAAGTTTTTTCATAATGCCATCTCCTTGATTATTTTTAAAACAAAATCAGTGTTTTGCACCGCATTGTGCACAGATTTTATTCTGACCGAAAAGTTTCTGGAAGAAAAGAACTATTTTATAGAAGAAACCTGCGATACCACCCTTATGACATTTGCATGGGCAATCCTCATATACGGCTTCTGCCGTAACGTCAGACGTGCCGACGGTTACTGTTGTTTCTTTTGCATCCTTATCGGAAGCGGTTGCACCAACAACGTCCCAATGGCTGAAAACCTTGCCGTCAATCTGATTTGCTGAGATATCAACCGTTGTGTTATAAGTTACGGATGTTTCCGAAGCTGTGCCGTTGATAATGTTAAGTGAATAAATAACGGGTTTAAATGTTGCCTGTGCTGTAACTTCTTTTGCAGGCATAACAAAAGTTGCGGTTGATTTTGTCGCATCATCAAGAGTTACACCGTCTGCAACCCATTTATCGAATTGCTTGCCTGTAGGGGCAGCATTTGCAGTGAGAGTGACTGTTTCTCCCATTGCCGCACCTGAAACAGAAGCTGTACCGTCTGTGACGGAAACTGAATATATTATATTCTTATAAGTTGCCTCAACCGTTACATTTTCTGCAGACATAACAAATGAAGTCTCCGCCTTTGAAACATCAGCAACTGTTGCGCCAACGATAACCCATTTATCAAATTCTTTACCCTCAGAAGCATCATCAGCTTTAAGATTGACGGTTTCGCCCATAATTGCTTTCGAAGCCGATGCTGTACCGTTTGTAACTGCTACAGAATAGAATATATCCTTATAAACCGCCTGAACGGACACGTCATTTGAGGGCATATAGAAATAATTTTCAGATTTCGTGGGGTCTCCGAGAGTGATACCGGTTGCAACCCATTTATCAAATTCCTTACCCACGGGTGCTTCATCAGCTTTAATGGTGATTGTTGTACCTGCAGTTGCCGACGTTGCTGAAGCTGTGCCGCCCGTTACATTTACACAGTATACAGGCTGGGCGGTTGCCGGGAACGTATAGCTGACCTTGAGTTCCTCTGTTCCGTTTCCGATTTTATTTGCGGATTCACCGTTTACCGTAAAAGCGGGTGCAGTGTCAAACTTATAGCCCGATTTGGCTTCAATACTGATTGTTGCGGTATATACAACATTCATATTGAAAACAACGTCTGCGGGATCCCATGATATTGCCGCAATGCAGATATTGGAATCTGAGCAGGCAACATCTGAGCTTGTTGCAGGATAGTTACCTGCAACGGGCAATGGAATTGTGAAATCAGCTGCAACTATCTTTTCTGCTTCAAGAACGGGAAAAGTATAGGTCATTTTAAGTTCATTCTTGCCGTTACCCACTTTGATTGCATCAGCCATATCGTGACTGAGATAAATATTTTTATCAAACACATAGCCCTCAGCGGTTTCAAGAGCAAGCTGAAATCCGTACTGCGTGCCTTCAACAAAAACAGGATCCTCAGGGAACCACGATATTGAAACAACGTTAACACCCATATTATTGCACCACACCTGCGAAACATCGGCAGGCATTGCACCGACAACGGGTGCGGGAACTTTGAAATCAACTGCCTTGAGGCATTTCATCGGGTCACCGACATAAAGTTCAACCTCAAATGAAATATAGGTTATGATATCATAGCCTGTGTTCCTGATCTGAGTCATAACCGCATACTTTTCACCGTTAATTTCAACGGGAACAAATGAGCCTTCCATCGGAAGTGCAAAATAAGGTTCTTCCGTAAGTTTGATTGTGAACGTGTAAAAAGCTCCTTCAACAAATTCGGAATCGTAGCTCATCGATGAATTATTATACGCCTCAACAGCAGGACCCATCGACTCTTCAAATTTAATGCCTTCCGTTTTGATTGTGATGTAATTCTTATAACTGTCAACAAGCTCGCCGCCGATATCGGTGTTGATTTCAAGAACGATTTTATCAACCGCTTCAGCCGCCGATACGAAAGGCATTGCAAACGGCATTATCATAAGAATACAAAGTAAAACCGAGACGAATTTTTTCATAAGTTTCTCCTTATTATGCTTTCGGCTTTCCGCATTTCGTGCAGAACTTACCTTTATTTGTGTTTCCGCAGGAGCAGGCCCAATCTTCAGGCTTCTTTGTTCCGCATTCGGTACAGAATCTGCCCGAATTGTTGTTACCGCAGACACATTGCCAGATGGCGTTACCCTGCGGCGCAGGAGCAGAAACGGGAACAGAGTTTATTGATGCCATAGTTGAAAGCATTTTTTCAGTCTGAGGGTCGATTATAACAATCACATTATTTATTGCGGTGGCTCTGATACCTGCTCTCGCTTCCCAACCTGCAATTGCGAAGTCCTGCAAAATCAAATCAGCCTGTGTGTCTGCCTTGTATTTCAGTTCGTCAACAGAGCAGCCGTCTTCAAACATTTTTGTAAAGGTCATTTCAGCAACACGTGATGCATCATTTTTAATAAGGTCAACGGGAAGATGACCACCGAACATAGTATTGAATTTATCAGGATCTGCAATCTCAATATTAAGAATTGCTGTAAACTTAACTTCCGTAAACAGTTTATATGTACCCTGCATCACTTCGGTATTAAAACGGCCTTCAAATTGAATTGAGTTAATTCTTTCCATATGTTTTACCTCCCATTATGCCCAAGGATTTGCGCTTTCAGGCTGACGGATACCGACAAGAATAAACTGCTCCCAAAGATACCATTTGCCGTCCTTTGCCTTGCGCATCTGAACACTTCGGGGACTGTCTGCACCGCCCGATGAGATATAAAGCGTTGCATAACCCTCATTCTGATATGAATAAGGATTTTCGCTTACAACTATTGTATAAGGCTCGGCAGGTGTGTAATCGTTTGCGGGAGTTGAGCCTTCAAAATATGAACGGGGAACATAATCGCTGTCACGGAATCTGTCCGCAATAAAGGATATATCTCCGCCGCTGAGAGGTCTCGGACCTCTGAGGTAATTGACCATCTGCAAAGCAAGGTCTTTATTCTGCGGATAATAGCAGAAAGCAAGAACAGTCATTGCGGCGGTGTCAAACGGAGTTGAAAGAGCCGCCTGAGGAAGAGAAGCAAATTCTTCAAAGGTTGAAGGCAGAGAAGAAAAAACTATTTTCTCTTTCTTGTTTCCGAGATTGCTGACTGCGGAAGTTGCTTTGCTGATACCCTGTGTTACTGCGGAATTAACACTCTTTTTAATAGCGTTTTCCGCTTTGCTTTTGAACATATCAAAAAGTGCCATATGTAATCACTCCTTAGAATTTTGCACCCGAACCACTAT
>JAZTZD010000007.1:0-4582 GCA_045637305.1 Acutalibacteraceae bacterium | reverse complement strand
CGAAACAGTCCGTGACCGTGTAAGAGCTGCTCTTAATGCAGGTCTTAAGGTTATTCTTTGCGTTGGTGAAGTTCTCAAGGAAAGAGAACTCGGTATCACCGCAGAGGTTGTAAGACTTCAGACAAAGGTTGCTCTTTCGGGCGTATCCGAAGCTGAGCTTGCAAACATCATCATCGCTTACGAACCCGTTTGGGCTATCGGCACAGGTCTTACCGCTACTCCCGAGCAGGCAAACGAAGTTTGCGCAGTTATCCGTGCTCTTATCGCAGAGCTTTACAATAAGGATGCTGCCGATAAGTTCGTTATTCAGTACGGTGGTCCAATGAACGATGCAAACGCAGCAGAGCTTCTTGCTCAGTACGATGTTGACGGCGGCCTTATCGGTGGCGCATCACTTGTTGCAGATAAGTTTGCAGCTATCGTTGCAGCAGCTTCAAAATAATTAAAGTTTATGGGGGTCGGTATCCGACCCCCTCTGTATGATTTACGGAACGCTGAGGACAGCGCTCCCTGTGTGTTTTTGCAGGGAACGTCGTCCCCGACGTTCCGTGAAAAAACATGAAAGGAATGTTGATTATGAGCAAAAAGCCCGTGCTTCTTTGCATTATGGACGGTTTCGGAAGAAACGACAGCGACTACGGCAACGCAATCGTTGCTGCAAAGACTCCGAACCTTGATAAAATTATGAGAGAAAACCCTATGACCTATATCGGTGCATCGGGTATGGATGTCGGTCTTCCCGACGGTCAGATGGGTAACAGCGAGGTTGGTCACACCAATATCGGTGCAGGGCGTGTTCTTTATCAGGAACTTACAAGAATCACAAAGTCAATTCTTGACGGTGATTTCTTTGAAAATGAGGCTCTTGTGGGCGCAATGGAAAACTGCAAGAACAATAACTCTGCTCTTCACCTTATGGGACTTCTTTCCGACGGCGGCGTGCACAGCCATAACACACATCTTTACGGAATTCTTGAGCTTGCAAAGCGTATGGGTCTTGAAAAGGTTTTCGTTCATTGCTTTATGGACGGCAGAGACGTTCCTCCCACATCGGGCAAGGATTTTGTTGCTGACCTTTACAAGAAGTGCGAAGAAATCGGCGTTGGTAAGATTGCAACAATCATCGGCAGATACTATGCAATGGACCGCGACAACCGTTGGGAAAGAGTTGTCAAGGCTTATGATGCAATGACAAAGTGCGATGGTGTTCAGTTTGAGTGCGGCTGCAAGATGATTGAAGAATCATATGCAAACGAAGTTACAGACGAATTTATTGTTCCTGCAGTTTCAAAGGATGCAAAGCCTGTTTCAGATAACGATTCAATCGTATTCTTCAACTTCCGTCCTGACAGAGCAAGAGAAATCACAAGAGCTTTTGTTGACGGCGAATTCAACGGCTTTGAAAGAGAGCAGATAAAGGGTCTTTACTATGTATGTATGACTCAGTATGATGCAACAATGCCCAACGTAACTGTTGCATTCAAGCCCCAGACTCTTGACAATACTTTCGGTGAATACCTTTCATCAAAGGGTATGACACAGCTCAGAATTGCTGAAACAGAGAAGTATGCTCATGTAACATTCTTCTTTAACGGCGGTGTTGAAAAGCAGTATGACGGTGAAGACAGAATTCTTGTTAAGTCACCCGCAGTTGCAACCTATGACCTTCAGCCTGAAATGAGCGCATATGAAGTTACAGAAAAGCTTCTTGAAGCTATCGGTACAGATAAGTATGACGTTATCATTCTCAACTTCGCAAACTGCGATATGGTTGGTCATACAGGCGTTTTTGAAGCAGCAGTAAAGGCTGTTGAAGCTGTTGACACCTGCGTAGGCAAGGTTGTTGATGCAGTTGCTTCAAAGGGCGGCGTAACACTTATTACTGCTGACCACGGCAATGCAGACAAGATGTTTGAGCCCGACGGTTCACCCTTCACAGCTCACACAACCAATCCCGTTCCCTTCGTTATTGTAGGTCACAAATGTGAACTCAAAGAGGGCGGAAAGCTTTGCGATATCGCACCCACAATGCTTGACATTATGGGCATCGAAAAGCCTGCACAGATGAGCGGCGTTTCGCTTATTAAATAATTTTCCAATAATAAATTTTTACACCCTGCACATTATAGTGCAGGGTGTATTTTTTATATGAGAAAACGTATTTTTATCAGGATTATTTCTTTTATTTCCGCGTTTGTGGTGTTTTTTGCGGCAAGCGGTTTTATGCTGCAGCGCTCAAAGGCGGTCTATGAGGATTCGCTCGGGAAGGTGCGGCTTTCAGGTCTGGCTTCTCTTTGCGAATACATTCACGATATCAGCATGTCGCTTCGTCTGCTTGCGGTTTCTTCTGATGAAAAGGTGTCGGAGTCGGCATCTGTTGCCTATGCGAAAATCCTCGGCGCGCAGGGGAGTATAGCTTGTTTTGAAAATGTGAAAACAGAAAACATTTCCGCTTTTCTTTCGGGTATAGCCTCGTTTTCTCAAGGTTTTTCGGACAATACAATAAGCGGTGAGGAAAGAGAAAAAGCGCTTGCTTATTCGGATTATGCGCAGGAGATGTATTATCATCTGAGTGATGTTGCAAACGCGGTGATAAGCGGCGAATATTCGCTTTTTGAAGCGGAGGAGATATACAGTAAGAATACCGCTGAATTCTTTGAAAATCATCTTGATTTTTCAAACGGAACGGAAAAAGAGCTTTTTTCGGGATTTGAATCGGCATCGGTGCAGACAAGAGCAACGCAAAATCAAAAACAGGAAATAACGGTGCGGGAAGCGAAAGAAAATGCGGCAGATTTTTTATCCGTTCATTATTCTCTTTTGCGTGACAAGGGCGAAGAAGCAATAGACGGCTTTCAGACTTACAAGTTTGTCCACAACGGAATATCGGTCAATGTTTGCAAATACGGCGGAGAAATCTGCCGTTTTGTTGATTCTCATATCTGTATGAGCAATGAATTAACACATCATCAGACGCAGAAAAAGGCGGAGGTTATGATGAAAAAAGCGGGATGTAACGAATATGAGATTATTACTTCCCAAAGGAACGGTAACACTTCATATTTCGTTTTTGCGCCCGTTGAAAAAAATATACTTTTGCTCGATGCAACAGTTGAAATTGAGGTTTGTGCGGGCGAGGGAAGAATTGTTTATTTTGATGCGGTTAACTACCGTAAACATTACCCCGAAGCAGTCGGAGAAATAACGGAAAACACAGTTGTATCAAGACTTTTACCCGATAATCTCACGTTTGTCAAAAGCAATACCTGCTATGTGACAATTGACGGAAAAGAAAGATATTGCTATCTTGCTCAATGTCTGCTCGGAGAAGAAAAGGTGTTTGTTTTTATTGATTGTCACAGTCTGAAGACTCTGGAAACGGTGCTTGTCGGGTGGGAGTTTTAACGGACACACCTTTTGATAAACTTAAGTTGAACAAGGGGGTGTTATAATGATAAAAATCAATTATTTTAACTCAGAATCGGGAGAACCTGTCTGCTTTGAATATGAATTTTTCAAGGGCGAATATATTCCCGAAAGGTATTTTGCAGTTGCCGACGGTCAGAGTGTGCAGATGTTTTTCTTTGAGGATATTCTCAAAAGAAGCGGACTTCTGCGTTCAAAAGAAAGCAAGGCACCTTTTACCGATTTTTATTGGAATTGCAGTATGGAGGGCGTTGAGTTTGTGATGCATTATGACTCGGAATGGGATATGGTGGATTTTTCTGTTTCGGATGCAAAATGCAGAAGTGCTGTTGCGCTCAAACTCAACCGTCTGATTGAACTTTACGGCAGAGAAGCAAAGGCAAAAGTTTCGTAGCGGGAAAATTTAAAATGTGTCAAATGCATCTTTTCAAAAAGCGATATTTATGATATAATTTATCCGTATTCGATTTTTGAAAGGATGAAATGTATGTTTATTACAAATGACATAAAGTATATCGGTGTGAATGACAGAGAGATCGACCTTTTTGAGGGTCAGTATATTGTTCCCGAGGGAATGGCATATAACTCATATGTAATTCTTGATGAAAAAATTGCGGTTATGGATACCATTGATGCGAATTTTACAGATGAATGGCTTGCAAACATAAAGAACACAATCGGCGAAAGAACCCCCGATTACCTTGTTGTTCAGCATATGGAGCCTGACCATTCAGCAAACATAGTGAATTTTGTTCAGGCTTATCCCGAAGCAAAAATTGTTTCCTCGGCAAGAGCTTTTGTAATGATGAAGAACTTTTTCGGCGATGATTTTGTGGATAAGCAGATTGTTGTCGGAGAGGGAAGCACACTTTCTCTCGGTAAGCACGAGCTTACCTTTGTAACTGCGCCTATGGTGCACTGGCCCGAGGTTATTGTAAGCTACGAAAGCAGTTCTAAAACCCTTTTCTCTGCCGACGGATTTGGAAAGTTCGGCGCTCTTGATGTAGAGGAAGACTGGGCGTGCGAGGCAAGACGTTATTACTTCGGCATCGTTGGAAAATACGGCGCACAGGTTATGGCGCTTTTAAATAAGCTTACAGGTGTAGAGCTTGAGCGTATATGTGCCCTTCACGGTCCTATCTTAACCGAAAATTTA
>JAZTZD010000006.1:0-11720 GCA_045637305.1 Acutalibacteraceae bacterium | reverse complement strand
GTGTAAATATAATTCTTCCCGGCATGCACCGGACACCAAGGCAGGCCTTCCTTGTGAAGGTCGTAGGGGAGAGGATAGTACTGACCCGTATATTTCAGTGTTTCGGCATCGTAGAGAACAATGCACGAACGCTCATAATCGGGACCGTCCTCTACGGCTGCGTAAACAAATCCGTCGTGGTAACTCAGACCGCCGATGTGGTCATATCCCATCTCTTCAAGCTCATCGGGAATTGCATTTGTGGTGATACGGAATATCTCACCTGTTTCGATATCAGATTTTCCCAGATTCTTTTTGCCGCTGAAATAGAAATATTCACCGTCATTTGCAACGCCCTGCGAGGTCATATGTTGATCATACAAAACATAGGTGGTCTTTGAAATAACATCAGCCCCCACAGGTGCAGGGGTGTTTTTTTCGTCAGCACCGACAACAAGCAGCATAATTGCGGATATCAGTGTAACGCACTTTTTGAAAATAACATAAATTGTACCGAATGTAGCAGTCATAAAAGCATCTCCATATAATTTTTATACTATAATAAACCAAAAACTAAACTATGTCAAACCGATATTGATTGAATGCTGAGTTTGATAAGCGTGCATCTGTAATCCTTACTCTGAAATTCTGATTTTTGCAACCGTTATTTTATAGGTTGATTCGTAACACGGAGGATTGTTGACGTAGTAAAGAGTTGTTCCGTCCTCCGAGAAAAAGAGTGACGGACTGTAGCCGCATCTTTCATAAGGGTCAAGCGAATACGGAATGGGATTGTCAATCGGAGCAAAGGTTTTGCCGTAATCAAAACTGATGAACATATCCGTTCCCGTGTCGCTTTCGCCTCTGACAGGATGTTTGCCCACAACGATGAGCGTTCCGCATTCACCGCCTACGGGGGTCCATGCAACATAAGGCGATGAACCGAAAGTTTTTCCTGCTGCAGAAACTATCTTGCCGTAATCCGAAACATCTCCCCAGTCATCGAGAGAGGTTGTTCTTTTGCAATAAATCGGATTTGCAAACATACCGACCATCTCGTAAACCATTAAATATTCGCCGTTGCCCATTTTTGTAACCGAAACCATGCCAGGTCTGAGTGTGGAATCGGAGCAGGCAACGCATTCGAATTTCTCGCTCCAGTTCACAAGGTCGGTTGTGTATTTATAAACAAGCTTCTGCGAATGCTCGGGGTCGGAATCGTCTGAATAAAAGCAGAAAAGTCTGCCCGTTTCTTCCTCATAGATAAAATACGGCTCCCATACTCCCCATTCTGTTCCGCCTGCTTTGTCAACGTTGCAGAAAGCATTGAAAGTTCTGCCCACATCGGTGCTTGAGTAAAGAGTAATCGTGCTGTCGGTTATGCCTTCACCGTATATTGACGTTGCGGCAAGAATGACTGTACCCTTTTCAAAATCACCGATATCCGCAGGCAGTTCATAAAGGAACGGCATCCATTCATTCCAATAACCTTCATTCAGGTTGTCTCTTACCGTGCAGACGTATTGCCAGGTTTCGGCATCGTCGTTGCTTTCGTATATGGGATATGTGTCGCCCCATTTTTCAAACGCTGCAAGGAGTTTGCCGTTGTCCGCATCGTTTTTCTGATAGCGGAGTTTTATGATCGAGGGATACTCAACCACATTTGCGTTATTATCCGCAGGAACGTATATATCGCTCACGGTTTCAACTTCAAACTCAATCGGCAGATACTTGTAATCAAAATTCAGTCCAATCGGAAACAGAGTTCCGAAAACAGTCAGCAATGCAAGTAAAAAACGAAAAAGAATCATTTTATCTCAGTCCCAACATTTTAAAGTGTTATGGATATTATATCACAAAAGCGTTTCTTTGCAATAGATTCATACGGGCATTATAACCGGTATCAGCACAACTGTGAAAAGAGCATTGAAAATGTTTGGCAAAAGAAAAGTTGAGGATATAAGCGAGAGCGACTGTCGGGCATACCTTGATGTTAAGACAGTATCCGAAAAGCTCGGACATTCAAGCATTGAAATAACACTTAAGTTATATGTACACAGCGACGAGGATGCGCAAAAAGCCGCAAACGAAAAGTTCACTTCACTTGTGTGGAACGGATAAAAGGTATTTGAACGCAAAACCACAGGTTCGGTTTAACCGCCGAATCTGTGGTTTTTTTTGAAAGTTTAATTATGAATCAATAATTTCCTTATATGTCACATTGCCAAGCTCGGCTACGACACTTGATTATCATTGTAAAACAACCTTGATTTCCTTCGGATGAATAACCTGAGCTTTTTCTCCCTTTTTCATTTTGCAGATTACTTTGCCGTACGGAGTCAGAAGCTCAACGCTTGCATCATCAAGACCGAGCAATGACGGACTGAGCGTAATTTCACGCATTCCCGGTTCCGTGATATTCATTCCCATTATAGCTTTAGGTAAAGAATAAAGCGGAGTTCCTCCCCAGGCATGGCTATGGTCAAAATTATAGGAAGGTTCAGGAGCAACAAAACCCTCTGCCAAACCCTTCGGGCAACTCATAACCGGTTCTTTCCATCGCTCACAGATTTGCAAGGTATATTTATCTCTCAACCCAAGCCTGAAAACCGCTTCAAGCAGATAATGCATAAAATACGGCTGATAATCGCCCGGGATTTTTTCAGACATAATCCAATCAACCAATCGTCTGCCGGTGTCGTCATCACACACACCGAAACAGGCGGCAAGAATATTGGAATGCTTCAAATAATATCGTTTTTCAACATTCTGCGGCATCCAGTGACCTATAAGCTCAGGGTCAGTAGGTGTGTTAAGTCCTTCAAAATAACAGCCTTTTTCAGAATCAAAGAGCAAGCTGTTAATCGCATATCCCAAAGCGTCCTTTTTGGCGATACAATCTTGTGCAGTTGATTCTTCGCCAAGTGTGTGATAAATCTTGGCAGCGGTGTCCAATGCTGCAAAATAAAACATATTCAGACAGCTTTGTCCCAATGCTTTCGGGGGATGATGCATGGTAATGCCGTCAATATATATCCAATCCACAAACATATAATCGGGCGGATTTTCAATCAGTCCGTTTTTTCCGATATATGTTTCAAAGCGTGAAAAAAGTAACGACAGAGCCTTTTGGCACCGTTTCAGCAAACCGCAATTTCCCGTCAGCATATACACATCCCACAGCATTTTTACCCAGATAAGGCTGTATGTGGTGTGGAACATTCTGCCGTTTTCCCGTTCCAGCATAATTGCGGTGCGAAGTATGTCAAATTCAGCAAGCCGCATATCGCCGAAAGAAAAAGGCGTCATCAGACTTTCGATATAGTAATCCCCCGTGCATGCCAACAGCTCGCAATGACGGGTGCTGTCAAGGTGATGGGTCTGGCGGCATATTTTGAGGGTGTGTTTGCAGGTTTTAAGCACCTCATTCAGCTCCGAATCGCTTGTCACCGTCTCCGCTTGATCATATACCGGATAATGGGTTTTGATGAAAGAAACCGTAAGCCGCGCTTCATCGGGCGAAAGGCTTTTCACCGTTACTGCAATGTTTCCTGCGCTATGCATAACAAAGCCGCGATAGGTCACATCTTCGGTTAAAATCAACTTTTCGGGAGTGGTTGTTTCTGTAATTTCTCTGCACATCAGCGTGATATGCACTTCACCTTGGGTTTCGGCTTTAACCTGAATAAATCCACCCCAGATTTTATCAAACTCAAGCACAACGTTTTTTTCTTCGTATGGCAAGAGATGAATAACGCTGTTTTCGGCAAAAAGCTCTGTTTCTTCACGGACGGGAATCGGTGCCGTAGCGGTATTCCATATATTTTCCGTAAACTCCGCAGGGCAATATACATCGGGTTTTATCCGTCCGTCATAGGACAAATGCGCATTGTACGCGCCGTTTTTTCGTACAAGCCAGGTTTCGTCAGTATGAATAATTTCCGTAGTTCCGTCTTCAAAGGTCAGGAAAGCCGAAAGCATAAAACCGCCGTGTCCCATAGAATATTCGCAGATATGATAAGGTGACATTTTAACCCGTGCAAAAAAATCCAAAACAGACGTATCGGGATAAACGGTTTCTTCAAAAGAATAAAAATTGTTGCGGGGAGTTTCGTTTCCAATGAAGTCGCCGCCCACACACGCCGGACCCGTAGCAACAATCCGATTATTGCAAAACAATTGAAAAACAGTATCTCCGCTGAATCTGAGTTCTGCCCGTGCTACCTTTTTGGAAAAAGTGTATGTCCGCTTAAATTCCGCAACAGTATAAGCATTCGATTTTTCTTCAGAAAATGCATTATAAACGGTATTTTGTTCGCTTTTATATTTTTCGGCAGGAAGCCATATCCATTTTTCAATATTTTTCATTTATATTCCTCCGTTCTTGCCGTATTCTTTACCCACATTATAGTTTATAAAAGACAAAAAAACAAGTTTGTTTGCAGAAGGTTCGGAGAAATATCACGAAGATGCGCAGAAAGCCGCAAACGAAAAATTCGCTTCACTTGTGTGGAACGGACAAAAGATATCTGAACGCAAAAACCACAGATTCGGTTTAACTGCCGAATCTGTGGTTTTTGTTTTTGACAAATATTCAATTTTTTTGAAGAAACACTTTGTTTTTACTGAACGGTAAAGGAAACTGTTTTTTCTTCGGAATTTTTATGATATGCGCTTTCGGCAGTAACGGTAAGAGCATATGTTTTATCTTTTGTGAGAGTATCTTTCGGCACAGTAAAGTTTTGAGTTGTTTCGTCATTTATAAGATAATATGATGCAATAAAGTTATCTTTATAAACCTCGGTGTTGTTCTCATCGGTAATTACAACCTTGTATTCATGAACGATAAAACCTTCGGGCACCTGTGCCTCAGTAAAGGAAATTCTGTAGCCACCGTCATCCGTAACATTTACAGATACTTCGGTGTTTTCAGGGAATACGGGAGCTTCGTCATGTGCTTTCAGATTCTTATACGTATAAGCGAATGTATTCGGGTCGTTTACATTTTCTATAAAGTAATCACAGAAAAATGTATCGGATAAAAGGTCGTATCCGCGTATTCTTATTCTGCCGTTGCTGTCTGCTTCAACTACTGCAAACTGAGCCGCATCCTCATATCCATCGGGATGCTGTCCTACAATATAGTTTTTATCAAGCTCAAATCTTGCCATAGCACCAACACCAACAGATGTATAGGTACTCTGATTTATGCTTCTTGGGTCGTTCATAGGAAAATGGGAGTGTCCCGAAAAATTAATCACCTTGCTGTGTCCTGCAAAAACGGGATTCAGCTGCGGAGTACACCACACAGTGCTGCCGTAAACGGTGCCGAACGGATGGGGGTGCTGAAACACCAAAACAGGCTTATCTCCCGAAGATTCTTCTGCTTTGTGAATCTCGTCGCTCAGCCACATAAGGCTTTTGGGGGTAAAAGTCCATTCCGTAAGTGAGCGTTCACCCGAAAAACCAATACAAGTAAAGCCGTTGATTTCGGTTACTGTATTGATTTCGTGTGAAAAATGTTTTTCAAAAAGCTCTTTGTAGTTATCTGCCTTCATTTCGTGATTGCCAAGCACATTTATGCAAACAGTATCTTCTCTCACATGCTCTTTAAGAGTGTTTGCATATGCCTCGTAGTCCGGTTCTGTGCCTATGCTTGAAAAATCACCGAGACCGAAAAAGCCGTCAACGCCCTTGTAAGTTTCGTCATTGTCAAAAAGAGCATACGCCGTTTCAACGGCATCGGCAACATTTTCGTTTTCATTATGAGTGTCGGTAAATACTATAAGTCTTATTTCGGGAACAAAATCAGATGGGGTTTTGGGAAGAGTTTCCGTGACAGTTCCTCTTGTCACCTGAACCCCACCCCAGCAAAGAGTTATTATGCAAAGCAAGGCAAGAAATGAGAATATTAAACCAAGTGTGATTGCGCAAGTTTTTAATATTTTAACAATAAGCTTTTTCATCTCAATCATCCTTTTTTAGCTTTGATTAGATGATAATCTTGAAAAATAAAAATGTCAACACAAACAGAGTTTTTTCTTGATTATTGAAAAAATATTGACATTTTCGGCGGATGAGTCACTCTGGAATTCTGATTTTTGCAACCGTTATTTTATAGGTTGCTTCATAACACGGAGGATTGTCAATCGGAGCATACGGTAACAGCATTAAGTTGACAGTAAAATCCGCCCGTGATATGATAGATTTGTTCAGATAAATAAGAATTTGTACGAAAGGATAACAAACTATGTTCAGAAAAAGTATGGCTTTGTTGCTTGTTTTATCTGTGCTCGTCGGATTGCCGTTAGGAGTATCTGCCGAAGATAGTGTTCCCGAAAAGGAAGGCTATGTTCTTGATTTCAGCACAGAGTTTAATGATGGCAATTTAAATACAGAATACTGGCTGCCGCAATATCTGCCTCACTGTACCACCAACACAGAAGGCTCATCTGCAAGATATAAAATCGAGAACGGTTGTCTGAATCTGTATATTACAAAAGATTCGCCCGATTATTTTGGCGGTCAGCCCGGTTCAGCAGACCCCGACAACCTTTTATGGATAGCAAACGGTATTCAGACTTGGGAAAAGAATCATCTGCATCCGGGCGGTGCTCATCAGATGGAAGTTGAGCCTTATGAAGGATATGCCACACAGTACGGCTACTTTGAGATACGAATGAAAATGCCTGACACAGGTGGCGGTGGATACGCATCATGGTGGCTTATCGGCGCTCAGGATGATACCGACGGAACAGATTCTGTTCAGAACGGTGAAATAGATGTGTTGGAAACCTTTTTCAAGTCACCCGGAGTTTTTGAACCCAAAGTTCACGCTTGGAATGACCCTGATCTCGGTGAATGGGCAAGCAAAGTTGAATTGGACGAAGAACCGACGGATTATGTGAACGAATTCCACACCTATGCTATGGACTGGAGACCTGAAGGGATAACGTTTTATGTTGACGGAAAAGAAGTGGCACAAACAACAGAATCGCCGCAGTACAGAATGTGTATGATTCTTTCAATGTATATAAATTCCGATTTCAGTGGTTGGGATGAACCTGAAAATGAATATCCTATTGAATGGCTTATTGACTATGTTCGTGTCTATAAAGATAAAAACGGCTATAACGAGAGCGACAGACTTACAAAATTCGAGTGTTTTATAAAAGATTTGCGCGACTCACTTGCCGCGTTTTGGCATCGTGTTTTATCTTTTTTTCAAGACCTCTGTCCGCAATGTCATCAGTTCTTTGAGCGTTTATTAAGTAAGATTCCCGCTTTGTACAGAACAGCAAATTACAATTTATAAGAATAAAAATCCGATTACGGGGCGAATTCCGTATGTGGATTGGCGGCTGACACGGAAAAGATAACCGTGAGGGCGGCATACTCAGAAAGCCGTAAACGAAAAATTCGCTTCACTTGTTTGGAACGGATAATAGGCATTTGATAAAAAATACAGATTCGGTTTAACCGCCGGATCTGTGGTTTTTCTTAATTATTGACAAAATATTGACATTTGGGATTTGAAGATTATTCCAAAAAAAGAAAAGAACCCTTGGAATCGGTTGATTCCAAGGGTTTTCGATAATCCCCATTCGGGATAAATTATCTCTTTGAGAACTGGGGTGCACGACGAGCGCCTTTGAGACCGTACTTCTTTCTTTCCTTCATTCTGGGGTCTCTGGTAAGGAAACCTGCCTTCTTGAGGGCGGGACGAAGGTTTTCGTCATACTGAAGAAGTGCACGTGAAATACCGTGACGGATAGCACCTGCCTGGCCTGTTACGCCACCGCCTGCAACGCGGCAAACGATGTCGAACTTCTCAGCTGTGTCTGTGAGAGCGAGAGGCTGACGAACGATGAGCTTGAGTGTTTCAAGACCGAAATAATCGTCGATTTCTCTGTCGTTGATGATGATTTTACCTGTACCTGCATATACGCGAACTCTTGCTACTGAGCTCTTTCTGCGGCCTGTACCGTAAAAATAAGGATTTGTTTCGTACATTATTTATTGCCTCCCTTTCTTAAAATTCCCAAACGTCGGGTTTCTGTGCTGCGTGGGGATGTTCTGCACCCTTAACAACACGAAGTCTTGTGAGAGCCTTGCGGCCGATAACTGTGTCGGGAAGCATACCCTTAACTGCGATTGTCATAGCGAAATCGGGCTTTGTCTTCATAAGAGTGCTGTACTTAACCTCTTTGAGATGACCGATATAACCGCTGTGATGATAGTACATTTTCTGGTTGAGCTTGTTGCCTGTGAGAACTGCTTTCTCTGCATTGATGATGATTACGTGATCGCCGCAGTCTGCGTTGGGTGTGAAGAGTGCCTTGTGCTTGCCGCGAAGAAGCTTTGCAGCTTCAACAGCAACCTTACCCATGGGCTTACCTGCTGCATCAATCACATACCACTTACGGGTGATGTCGCCCGCTTTAGGCATATAAGTAGACATAACATTTCCTCCGATTTATTTTTTTCGTGCTTGCATATCTTATCATAAGGGCAAAATAATGTCAATAGGTTTTTTGCAATTTTTTAATTTACATTTCACAATCTCTCGTTTTCTCGTTTTTTCTCTCGTTTTCATAGCAAAAGCTCACTTGCGATTTTTGAAAAAATTTAATTTATGTCTTGTTTTTTGGCTTTCTTGCGTTGATTTCAGGACTTGGTTGTGCTATTATATTGCACGTTCATTCAACAAAAGAAGGGTTAAATATGAGAGAAAACAACAGTTTTTCGCAAGGCATCAGGGACGGCATTCCTATTTGTCTGGGATATGTTGCGGTTGCGTTTGCTTTCGGTATTTTTACGGTCGAAAGCGGACTGTCCGTTGTTGAGGCTTTGCTTATTTCAATGACAAACGTTACCTCTGCGGGTCAGCTTGCGGCTGTGCCGATTATAGCAGGGGGAGGCACAATGATTGAGCTTGCGGTTGCTCAGTTTGTGATAAATCTGAGATATTCGCTTATGTCGGTTTCGCTTTCGCAAAAGGTTGATAAAAGTGTGCGTATGATTGACCGCTTTCTGATTTCATTTGTAAACACAGACGAAGTTTTTGCTGTGTCTGCTTCGAAAAAAGGTCAGGTCGGAAGAAACTATCTTTACGGTCTGATTCTCACACCGTATCTTGGCTGGAGTGCGGGCACATTTGTCGGCGCAATTGCGGGCAATGTGCTTCCCGAGGTTGTTATTTCATCTCTGGGAGTTGCAATTTACGGAATGTTCATTGCGGTTGTTGTTCCTCCGTCGAAAAAAAGCAGACCTGTTGCACTTTGCGTGCTTACTGCAATCGCATTAAGCTGTATGTTCAGGTATATTCCTGCACTCGGTGCGGTGCCTCAGGGCTTTGTGGTTATCATCTGTGCGGTTGTCGCAAGCGCTCTCTTTGCGATAATAGCTCCCGTTGAGACTGAAAAGGAGGGCGGAAGCGATGAGTAATTTCGGAATTTATCTGCTGGTCAGCGCGGGAGTCACATATCTTGTAAGAATGCTTCCGATGGTGCTTGTAAAAAAAGAAATAAAAAACAGATTCATAATTTCATTTCTTTATTATATGCCGTATGCGGTGCTCAGCGTTATGACAATACCCGCTATTTTCTATGCAACATCATATACGGTTTCTGCAATAATCGGCTTTGTTGCTGCCGTAATATTTGCATTTCTTGAAAAGAGCCTTGTCAAGGTTGCGGCATTTTCGTGCGTTGCCGTTCTGATAACGGAACTCATAATCAACTACATATAAAAAGAACGGCCCAGCCTGGGCTGTGCCGAATTTTTTTACCAGATTGTTTTCTTTGCAACATCTGCGAGTGCGTCGGTGAGGAATTCATCAACGTTCTTTGCGCCGATATCGCCTTCGCCTCTCTTACGAACGGAAACTGTTCCGTCTTCGATTTCCTTATCGCCGACAAGGAGCATATAGGGAAGCTTTTCAAGCTGTGCCTCACGGATTTTGTAGCCGATTTTTTCGCTTCTGTCGTCAACGGTAACTCTCAGACCCATAGCCGCATACTTTTCGCATACTGTCTTTGCATATTCGTGATGTCTGTCTGCGATGGGAAGAATTCTTATCTGCTCGGGTGACATCCAGAGGGGAAGTGCGCCCGCAAAGGTTTCAAGAAGATAAGCGAGAGTTCTTTCGTAACAGCCAAGGCTTGTTCTGTGAATGATATAGGGAAGCTTCTTCTGTCCGTCTGTATCAACATAATACATTCCGAATTTTTCTGCAAGAAGCATATCAATCTGGATTGTAACGATTGTGTCTTCCTTGCCGAAAACGTTTCTGAACTGAATGTCAAGCTTCGGACCGTAGAATGCAGCTTCGTCAATGCCGATTTCGTATTCTACACCGAGGTTGTCAAGAATTTTGCCCATTGTTTCCTGAGCGGCATTCCACTGCTCTGCGGTGCCTTCGTACTTGGCTGTGTTGTTGGGATCCCACTGCGAGAAACGGAATGTGCACTTATCAAGCATACCTACTGTTCCGAGGAAATATTTGCAAAGGTTAAGACAGCCCTTGAATTCTTCTTCAAGCTGGTCGGGTCTGATAACAAGATGTCCTTCGGAAATTGTGAACTGACGGACACGGATAAGACCGTGCATTTCGCCCGAATCCTCGTTGCGGAAAAGGGTTGATGTTTCGCCGAGTCTCATGGGAAGGTCACGGTAGCTTCTTGCACTGTTGAGATATACCTGATACTGGAACGGACAGGTCATCGGACGGAGCGCAAGGCATTCCTTTTCTTCATCGTCGGGATCGCCGAGAATGAACATACCGTCACGGTAGTGGTCCCAGTGTCCTGAAATTCTGTAAAGGTCTCTCTTTGCCATAAGGGGAGTTTTGGTAAGAAGATAACCGTTTGCCTGCTCAACATCTTCAACCCAGCGCTGAAGAAGCTGAATAACTCTTGCACCCTTGGGCATAAGAATGGGAAGACCCTGACCGATTGATTCAACTGTTGTGAAATATCCGAGTTCTCTGCCGATTTTGTTGTGGTCACGCTTCTTTGCTTCTTCGATTGCTTCGAGATGAGCCTCGAGATCCTCTTTCTTTGTGAAAGCGGTGCCGTAAACTCTCTGGAGCATTTTGTTGTTTGAGTCGCCTCTCCAATATGCACCTGTGCAGGAAGTGAGCTTGAATGCCTTTACTCTGCCTGTGTCGGGAATGTGAGGACCTGCGCAAAGCTCATCGAACTCGCCCTGCTTGTAGAACGAAATCTTCTCTCCGTTGTCTGCGTGCTCTTTGATAAGCTCAACCTTGAAGTTTTCGCCCTTTTCTTCCATCATCTTTATTGCTTCATCAGCGTCAAGTTCATACTTTTCGAGAGGAAGAGCTTCCTTGACGATTTTCTTCATTTCAGCCTCGATTTTTTCGAGAACTTCGGGAGTGAAGGGTACGTCAACATCAAAATCATAATAGAATCCGTTATCGATAGCGGGACCGATTGCAAGCTTTGCAGAGGGGTAAAGTCTCTTTACTGCCTGAGCAAGAATGTGTGATGCTGTGTGACGAAGTGCCCACTTGCCGTCAGCATCGTCAAATGTGAGGATTTCAAGTTCGCAGTCGTTTTCGATTGCTGTTCTCAGATCCTTGACTTCTCCGTTGATTTTGCAAACGCAGGCAGCCTTATAAAGACCCATGCCGAGGCTTTTGCAGATTTCCATAGCGGTTGTGCCGTTTTCAAATTCTTTGACAACGCCGCCCTTGAGGGTTACATTAACCATAATCTATC
>JAZTZD010000005.1:0-16773 GCA_045637305.1 Acutalibacteraceae bacterium | reverse complement strand
GAACAGATAGAGCCGGCAAAGGCTGAAATTGCCGAAAAAGAGAAGCTTGATGAAGCTAAAAAAGAGGAGCTTGCACAGGCTCTTGAAAAGCTCAATTCGGTGCTCGGAAAGAACAGCGAAAACAGCGAAAAAGTCAGAGATATCAACGAAAAGCTGACCGAGTCCGCATTGAAGATTGCAGATGCGAGAGTCAAGAAATCAACTGCGATCTCAACGGTAAATGAGCTTACCGCAAGAATAAACGACATTGACCGTGTTATCGAAGCAAGAGAGGATTCCGTTTCGGCTCTCGAAACCGAAAAAGCGGCGGCGAAGAGTGCGCTTGACCGTCTTAATGATGAGGCGGCGGAGCATGAAAATGCTCTTGAAGGCTACCGTATGATAATCGGAAGCAGGGGAGATAAGGCGGAAAAGCTTCGCAAGGAGCTTGAATCTCTCAATCTCGACATTTATCAGAAAAATGCAAGAATAAAGATGCTTGACGACCTTGAAAAGAACCTTGACGGCTATGCGGGAAGCGTTCAGAAGGTTATCAAGGAATCAAAAAGAGGCTTCCTCAGAGGAATCAGAGGAACACTTTCGCAGCTTATAACGACCCCCGCAGAGTATGCGGTTGCGGTTGAAACTGCTCTCGGTGCGGCAATTCAGAACGTTGTTGTTGACGACGAAAATTCCGCAAAGAAAGCTATCAATTATCTTAAGGAAAACCGCGCGGGACGAGCAACCTTCCTGCCCCTCACCTCGGTCAAATCAAGACCTTTCACCGAAAAAGGACTTGAAAAATGCGAGGGCTTCGTTGATATGGCAAGCAATCTGCTTGAATATGACGGAGAATATGCGGAAATCATCGGCTCGCTTCTCGGAAGAACCGCTGTTGTTGACAATATCGATAACGGTATCGCAATGGCAAAGCAGTATTCCTACCGTTTCAAGATTGTAACTCTCGACGGTCAGGTGCTCAATGCGGGCGGTTCGATGACGGGCGGCTCGAGAGGCTCGGGAGCAGGTTTCCTGAGCAGAACAACCGAGATTGAGGCACTCAAGGAAAAGGTTACCGCGCTTGAAAATCAGTATAATGAAAAGCAGACAAGCTATAAGACCCTTTCCGAAGAGCTTGCGTTGGTGCAGGCGGAGCTTGATGCTTCCGAAGCCGAGCTTATAAAGGTTCAGGAAAATATCATCCGTGCAGAGAGCGAACTCAAGCTTGTTGAGGACAGATATTCAGCCGCAACGGGTCAGATTGAGGAGCTTGAAGCGGAAAAAGAGACGGCGAAGAAGAGAATTTCCGAGTGCAGTGAAAACGACAAGCAGGCGGATGCGGAAATCGAAGCAATAACAGCTGAAACTCAGCGTCTTAATGATGAACTTTCGGGTCTTAACGAAGAAAAAGAAACACTTGATAAGCTTCGTGAAAGCTCCGATGAGGTCAGAAATGAGCTCAATCTTGAAATTGTTTCTCTCAAAAAGGAAATCGAGTCTAACAACGAGACAATCGAAAACTGTCTGCATCTTAAAGAAACCTACAGTCTGAGAAACGACAGACTCGTTGCAGAAATAGAAGAAATCAAGGCTGAAAATGCCGCAACCGAAGAAAAAATCAAGGCTCTTGAAACAGAGGCGGCAGACCTGAGAAGCGGTGCGGGAAAAACAAAGGAAAAAATCGAGCAGCTTGTTGCAAAAAGAACGGATTCCGAAGCAAGAAGCACCGCGCTCCGCACCAAGGAGAGAGAAAAGACGGGCGAAAGAGAAAAGCTCGGCGGTGAGCTTGCAAGACTTGAAGAACGTCGGAATTCAATGCAGAGAGAGCTTGAAACGGCGCAGAACAAGCTTTATGATGAGTATCAGCTCAGTCTGCGTGAAGCAACGGAACTCGGCATTGTGCTTGATGATATTCCCAAGGCACAGCGCACATTGCACGAGCTGAAAAACAAAATCCGTGCGTTGGGCAACGTCAACGTCGGTGCAGTCGAAGAATACAAGGAAGTTTCCGAAAGATATGAATATATGAGCGGGCAAATCGGCGACATCGAGAAATCGAAAGCCGAACTGACAAAGCTTATTGAAGAACTGACGGGCAAAATGGCGGAGAGATTCCGTGAACAGTTCCGAAGAATCAACAACCATTTCGGAGAAACCTTCCGCGATTTGTTTGACGGCGGTAAGGCGGAGCTTGTGCTTGACGACCCGCAGGATGTTCTTGAATGCAACATCAACATCAGGGTTCAGCCCCCCGGAAAGAACGTTCAGAATATCGACCTTCTTTCGGGCGGTGAAAAGGGACTTGCCGCAATTGCGCTTCTTTTTGCAATTCTCAAGGTCACACCCGCACCGTTCTGTATTTTTGACGAGGTTGAAGCGGCGCTTGACGATGTTAACGTTACCCGCTATGCATCGTATGTCAGAAATATGACAAGCAACACACAGTTTATTCTTATTACCCACAGACGAGGAACAATGGAAGAGGCGGATATGCTCTACGGCGTAACGATGCAGGAAGAGGGCGTTTCCAAGCTTCTCGAACTCAAAACTGCGGAGATGGCGAAAAAACTCGGTCTGGAATAAGAAAATGTCCGACAATGTTACAAATATAACTGTTTTTTGCTGTGTTTGTGACTTGATTATAAAAATTTCTTATGTTATACTTTTAAAGTAAACAATTTCCGAGCGGTGAAATCCGCTTAAAAGGGAGGATAAAAATATGTCAAACCACGGTATTATTACTTACCCCGATGCGAAAGCTGTTCAGAAGCAGCTCGATGAACTTATCAAAAAGCCTATTCATACAATCAGCCCCGAGGCTCTCAAGAATTATGAATCAGAATATTTTGATAAGAAGTGCGCAAAGTCAAAGGCAATGATTGAAGAAGCAAAGACAATCATCCCCGGCGGCGTTCAGCATAACCTCGCATTCAACTATCCGTTCCCCCTCGTTTTCACAAAGGCTGAGGGCGCATATCTTTACGATATCGACGGCAACAAATATTATGACTTCCTTCAGGCAGGCGGTCCCACCGTTCTCGGAAGCAATCCTCCCGCAGTTCGTGAGAAGGTAATCGAGCTTCTCAATGATTGCGGTCCTTCAACAGGTCTTTTCCATGAATATGAATACAAGCTCGGCAAGAAGATTGCTGACCTTATCCCCAACGTTGATATGTTCCGTATGCTCGGTTCAGGTACAGAGGCTTGTATGACAGCTATCCGTGTTGCTCGTCTTGCAACAGGTAAGAAGAAGATTCTTAAGATGGGCGGCGCATACCACGGCTGGTCAGATCAGCTTGGCTACAGCATCCGTGTTCCCGGTTCAAAGTGGACTCAGGCAACAGGTGTTCCCATGTTCTGCTTCAAGGACACAGATGAATTCTTCCCCAACGACCTCAATGACCTTGAAAGAAAGCTCAAGGCAAACAGACTCAAGGGCGGCACAGCAGCAGTTATGCTCGAGCCCGTTGGTCCCGAAAGCGGTACAAGACCCGTTGACAAGGATTTCTGCAAGGGCGTTGAAACTCTTTGCCGCAAGTACGGCGCACTCCTTATCTTCGACGAAGTTGTTACTGCATTCCGCGTAAGCATGAGCGGTGCACAGGGCTACTTCGGTGTTTCACCCGACCTCACCGTATTCGGTAAGGTTATGGCAGGCGGCTACCCCGGTGCGGGCGGTCTCGGCGGTAAGAAGGAATATATGAAGTATCTCGGCGCAGGTCTTGACGACACAGGCAAGAAGATCAAGAAGGCATTCTGCGGCGGTACAATGACAGCTAACCCCCTGAGCTGTATCGCAGGTTACACAATGCTTGAAGAAATGGAAAAGGCTGATGCTTGCTACAAGGCAGCTCTTATGGGTGACAGACTCACAGCAGGTCTTCAGGAAATCATCAAGAAGAGAAACCTTCCCTTCGTTGCATTCAACCAGGGTTCAATCTGTCATCTCGAAACAGTAGGCACAATGAACTTTGCAATCAACTGGAAGAAGCCTTGGGGCATTCCCGGCGTACTCGATGCAACATCGGCACGTAAGAAGGTAATGACTCATATGGGCGCTGCTTATATGGCAGAAGGCCTTGTAACTCTTGCAGGCAGCCGTCTCTACACAAGCGCTGCTTACACAGAGGAAATGATTGACGATGCAGTTGCAAGATTCGACAGAGTATTCGAAAACATCGTTTGCATCGAGAAATAATTCTGATTGCTGATAAAGTCGCTGAAACATAAACAAAAAATGTAGGGGTGATTCACAAATCGCCCCTGATTTGATTTTTTGTTTATTTGCCTTTTTCTCCCATCGACGTACCTTTGTACGCCTTCGGTCGAAGAAACGGCATTCAGCATCCTTTCTCAACAATCAAAAAATAAATACTATCCAAAAGGATGAAAATTATGGATATTTTAACAGCAAAAAAGCTTGTTATAGAGGCTGGCGAAAGACTTGTTGCAACAGGTCTTATCGCAAGAACCTGGGGTAATGTAAGCTGCAGAGTTGACGACAAAACTTTTGTTATCACTCCCAGCGGTAAGCCTTATATCGGTCTGACCCCCGACGATATCGTTGAGGTTGCAATCGAAACCCTTGAATGGGGCGGAAACGTTAAGCCCTCATCGGAAAAGGGTGTTCACGCAGAGGTTTATAAGCAGTTCCCCGATGCAGGCTTTGTTATTCATACACATCAGAAAATCGCATCCGTTGTCAGCGCAATTGCAGGCGGCGTTGAAAAGGTGACGGGTGATGCCGCAAGCCTTATCGGCGATAGAATTCATCTCGGCTCCTACGGTCTTCCCGGAACAAAGAAGCTTCGCAAGGGTGTAACAAATGCCCTCAAGCTCAGCGATTCAAAGGCTGTTATTATGGCTCACCACGGCGCACTTTGCTTCGGTAAGGACAGCGAAGAGGCTTTCCAGGTTGCAAATTCGCTTGAAACAGTCTGCAAGGACTATATTCTTGAAAATGCAAAGGCAAAGCTCGGATTAAAAGCGGACAATCTTGACGATTTCTGTGCAGAAATAGTTAACAAGCTTACAAAATCCGAAAAAACTGTTGAAATTGATAAATCAATGCTGTATAATAGCAATTGCGACAGAGAGAGCGGCAAAATCGTTTTCACAAGCGAGGCTGACGGCTCCGAAATTTCAATGGACCTCAAGTCGGGTCAGGCAGAAAGCGCTCTTGCAGTAACGGCTGATATCCACCGCGATATCTACCTTGCAAGACCCGATTTCAACAATATAATTCATAACGCATCGAGCGAGGTTGTTGCCGTTTCAAGACTCGGCAAAACAGTGAAGCCTCAGCTTGATGACTTTGCTCAAATTTGCGGCACAAAGGTTAAATGTGTTGCTCCCAAGAAGGCTGCAAAGGCAATCAAGGGCAAAAATGCCGTGCTTATCAAGAATCAGGGCGCACTTTGCTGCGGCTCCGATGAAGGCGATGCACAGGCAGTTGATATGATTATGAGCAAGCAGAGTCTTACCCTTCTCGGTTCAAAGGTATTCGGCAAGGCGAAGACAATCAATCCTGTTGAGAGCGCAATCATGAGAGTTGTTTATCTCATGAAATATTCCAAGCAGGCATCCAAATAATTTGACCACTACCATCTTTTGTCCCCCCCGTTTTATACGAGAAAAATCCGAGGCTTTCCGCCTCGGTTTTTTCTTTCAAGGAGTGATTTTATGCGAAACGATGATGTTTATCTGCAGCTTTTTTTAATCCGTCACGCAGAAAGTCTCGGCAACATTGAGACCGACGAAGAATTTGACGAGGTTAATCCGCCTCTGTCGCCTCACGGCGAGGAGCAGGTGAGGGCGCTCGGCAAGCGTTTTGCGGCTGAAAAACCCGATGTTCTTTATTCAAGTCCGCTTGTGCGTGCAATGCGTACGGCACAGGCTCTCGATATGGAAATCAATCTTCTCGATGAGCTTGCGGAAAAGGATGTTTCCGTTGATGCACAAGGGTTTTCGTCTGTTTTCGAAAGCGATGAGGCTTGCGCCGAAAGAGCTGAAAAGGTGATAAAAATGCTTCGTGAAAAGCACAGGGGAGAGCGCGTTGTGCTTGTCACTCACGGACAGTACATTCAGTTCTTAATCCGTGCTGCGCTCGGAGTTAAAAACGTAAATTTCTGCGTGTTTAACGCATCCGTAACGAAAATCAATTTCCGTGAAAACGGTCAGTTCAACAAGCTGGCGTTTCATAATGACATTTCCCATTTATTGCAGACTGACGGGGACAGGCTGTTTTGGATGTAGTCTTGATTTTTGGCGCTTTATGTGGTAATATAAATTTTATGAGAAAAGAGAAATTGAAAAAAATAAGATTGCTTGCACTTTGTCTGGCAGTTTTGCTTATGCTCTGCGGATGTTCGGTGAAAGAACCCGAGCCGCCGACAACACAGCCGCCCGAAACAACCTCAAATGTTGTGCGGGTGACATTCCCCGAGGGCACGGCAGTCAGTCAGGCGGCGCAGCTGCTTGAAGAAAACGGAGTCTGCTCTGCGGCGGAGTTTATGGCGGCGGCAGATGACCCGACGGTGCTTGAAGGCTTTTCGTTTGAAATTCCCGACGGCGAAAACAGACCGTTTCTGCTTGAGGGCTATGTTTTTCCCGATACCTATGAGTTTTACCGAGGCGAAAGTGCCCGCGCGGCGCTGAAACGTTTCCTCAGAAACAGCGAAAGCAAGCTTGATGAAGAAATCAAAACCCGAAGCGAAGAACTCGGTTATACGGTTGATGAAATTCTGACCATTGCCTCAATCGTTCAGGAGGAGGCGGGCAATCCCGCAGAAATGGGTAAGGTTTCATCGGTTATCCATAACCGTCTTGAAAGCAGAAATTTCCCGAAGCTTCAATGCGACGTTGCAACATTCTATCTGCGCGATTATGTGAAGCCTTATTTTGAAGAGGCTGAATATGAACCCTTCGTTGACCTTTACAACACCTATAACTGTGAGGGTCTGCCCGAGGGGCCGATAACAAATCCGGGAATGCACGCAATCAATGCCGCGCTTTATCCCGAGGACACGGATTATTATTATTTCGTGACCGACAGCGAGTCGAATTATTATTATGCTTCAACGTGGAGCGAACATCTTGAAAACTGCGATATTGCAGGATTATAAAAGGAAGGTTTATTATGAAAAAGATTTTATCGGTTTTGCTTGTTCTTGCAACAGTGCTCACACTTTTTGCCGCTTGCGGAGAAAAGGCACCCAAGGAAATGGTTGAGGGCGATTTCAGCTACATTGCTCTTGAGGACAACACAGCGAAAATCACAAAATTCAACAAAACAGAGGACATTGTTAACCTTGTCATTCCTGCAACTCTCGGCGATATGACCGTTACCGTTATCGGTACAGAGGCTTTTGCGGGCGCACAGAATATAACCGTTGTTTATGCACCCGAAACTCTTCTTGAAATCGAGGAAAGAGCATTCGCAGGCAGCTCAATCAAGAAAATGTTCACTCATTACTCAAAGAATCTCCACACAATCGGTTCGCACGCATTTTCTGAATGTCCCAAGCTTATTCAGGTTGATATATCATCGGGCGTTGAAACAATCAAGCAGCAGGCATTCTATTCCTGCCCGAACCTCAGAGTTGTAACATTCAGAGGCGATCCCGCAACATTTGAGCAGTTTGCTTTTGATGCTTGCCAGCAGGCAAGATTCTATGTAAGAAACGAAGCAAAGAACGCAATCGATTTTGCACGCGCAAACGGCTTCGAGGTTGTTTCTTCAAACTGAGTATAATAACCGAAACTCTCTCATACATTTGTGTGAGAGAGTTTTTTGTTTGGGGTTGTATTTATGCTCGGTCAGATTAACAGCGCAATCAGTGCCTTTGTCTGGGGACCGCCGATGCTGGCGGTTTTTCTCGGCACAGGCTTTTTTCTTACCGCAAAAACACGATTTTTTCAGATTTTCGGAATAAAAAAGTGGTTTGGCTCAACTCTTTTTGCGGTTGCGGACAAGGAAAACCGTAAAAAAGCGGAAAAAGGCTCGGTTTCTCAGCTTGGCGCGCTCACCTCGGCGCTTGCCGCTTGCCTTGGTACGGGCAATATCATCGGCGTTGCAACCGCGCTTTGTTCGGGCGGTCCGGGTGCGGTTTTCTGGATGTGGATTTCCGCCGTGCTCGGAATGATGACCTGCTGCTGTGAAAACGTTCTGGGAATTAAATACAGAGTCCGCAATTCCCAAGGAAATTGGGCGGGCGGACCGATGTATTATATCGAAAGAGGTCTGGGAATGAAGGGTCTTGCGGGCACATATGCCGTGCTTCTCACGGGTGCGTCGCTCGGAATGGGCAATATGACGCAGTCAAATTCGGTTGCCGCGGGTCTTTCGGATATGGGTGTGCCGCCTTTTGTTGCGGCGGTCATTGTCTGTGTGCCGCTTGCGGTTGCGATAACGGGAGGTCTTGAAAGAATATCGTCACTCACGCAGAAACTGATTCCCGTTTTGTCAATCGCCTTCATCGCCGCCTGTTTTGCCGTTATCGGAGCAAATCTCAATGCGCTCATTCCCGCGATAAAGCTGATAATAAAAGAAGCCTTCACCGTCAAAGCCGTCAGCGGCTTCGGAATGGCAAAGGCTGTAAGATACGGAGTGTCGAGAGGTGTTTTCTCGAACGAAGCTGGTCTTGGAAGCAGTGCGGTCATTCATTCCTGCGCCGACTGCGATTCTCCCGCAAAGCAGGGTATGTGGGGTATAGTCGAGGTGTTTATCGACACCGTTTTTATGTGCTCCGTCACTGCGGCGGCAATCCTTGTCAGCGGTGTCTGGAGTCCCGACACAAAGCTTAACGGAGTAGAGCTTTGTTCGGCGGTTTTTGAAAGCGTTATGGGAAGAGCGGGCGGAGTTTTTCTGAATGTCTGCATCTGTCTTTTTGCGTTTTCAACCCTTGTTGCCTGGTCGTATTACGGCAAAAGCGGCACGGAATATCTTTTCGGTGCAAAAGGCGGAAAAATATATAATGTATTATATATTGCGGCGGCATTCGCGGGATGCCTGATAAAGCTTGAAGCGGTGTGGACTGTTTCCGACACCCTGAACGGTCTTATGGCAATTCCGAATCTTTTTGCCCTGTGGACACTTTCAAAGGAAGCGACGGGCGAAATCAATCGCCGAGATTTTTGACTGTCGGCAGATTCCAATGGAAAACCGTTGCAAGAATTCTGATGATAAGCACAAGACCCGCGCCGACAATAACCGCGATATTCTGCGGAAGAAGTCCGTGAAAAACAATCTGATGATAAACAATCGCACCGATTATTGCGGCGAGGGCATAGACTCTTTTTCGGAGAATGACGGGCACTCTTCCCGCCATTATATCACGAAGCACACCGCCGCCGACACCCGTTAAGGTTGCAACAAAAATGGTGAGGAAGGCGTTTTCGCCGAAGCCGCAGGAGATTGCGCTGTTGACGCCCGTGACAACAAAAACTGCAAGACCGATTGAATCGAATATGTTGATAACGTGACTGTAAACATCAAAATGAGCCTTGATTTTTGTGCCGAGGAAATATGCAATCACAAAAACAAGCAGAGAAGTAACAAAAGCCGTTATGGCATAAACGGGATTTCTGAATGCGGAAGGGGGCAGGTAGCCGAGAATAATATCTCGCAGAACACCGCCGCCGACAGCCGTTACGGTGCCCAGCACGAGTGCGCCGAAGATGTCAAGCTTCTTTTCTATTGAAGTTATGACGCCTGAAATTGCAAAAGCAATCGTGCCGACAAATTCGCAGATAAAAAATATTGTGTTGCCTGTCATAACGGTCTCCTTTACTGTTTGCTTTTTAATTTGCGAAGATTTGCAAAGAAATCGGTCAGCAATGCCGAGCATTCATCAGCCATAAATCCGCTGACAAGCTCAGGCTTGTGGTTGTACGGAAAATCAAAAAGATTGACAACAGACCCGCAAGAGCCTGCTTTGTAATCCGATGCACCGAAAACAACGCGGCGCAGACGGGAGTTGATTATCGCACCCGTACACATCGGGCAGGGCTCAAGTGTCACGAACATCTCGCATTCCCAGAGTCTCCAGCCGCCGAGTTTTTTGCAGGCAAGGTCAATTGCCTCGATTTCAGCGTGTGCAAGGGCATTTTTGCCGAGTTCACGTCTGTTTCTGCCAACGGAAACAATCTCACCGCCCCGTACAATGACAGCGCCGACGGGAACCTCAAGTTCCGCGGCGGAAAGCTTTGCCTGTTCAATTGCAATCGTCATAAAATCTTTATCTGTCATAATAATCCTCAAAAAACCAATCTTTTTGACATTATACCACGCATAAAAAATAAAATCTACAGGAAGAATGAAGAAAAAAGACAGGATTGATGTTATTTATATACATTATATTTGTACTTGACAAAAATCGCATTATGTTGTATTTTTAATATAAGTACGAAGCAGAGAAATCTGCAAAAAATAACTCTATCAGGAGGAAGAAATCAATGAAAAAGATTCTTGCACTTCTCCTCGCTTGCTCAATGCTCTTCGCATTCGCAGCTTGCGGCGGAAACACAGACACAGAAACAACAACAGCAGCTCCCGAAGAAACAACCGTAGCAGAAGAAACAACAGCAGCTGAAGAGACAACAATTGCTGACGCAACAGAAGAAACAACTCTTGCAGATGCAGCTGAAGAAACAACAGCAGCTGAAGAAACAACAGTTGCAGGCGCAGCAGCAGAAATGACAAAGGCTGATTTCGTTGCATTCTTCAATGCTGAAACAGCTAAGGCAGCAAAGGGTTCATACAAATACAACAGAAACTGCAGCTTTGTTAACCCCATCAATGTTGGCAATATGACAGATGCTCTTAACAGCGTTATCAGAATGATCGACAAAAACTCCGACCTTAATTCAGTTGTAGGCGGATTCCTCGGCATTGGCACAAAGACAGGCAACTTCCCCAAAGATGAGCCCGATGATGATTATCAGCTCAAGGCTGCAAAGCTTACAGAGGCTGACCTTCAGAACTTCAGCTATGCAGACGGCGTTTACAGCTTCACTCTTGCTAATGCTTCCAACCCCAAGAAGACAAATGCAACTCCCATTTCAAGATTCTCAAACGACTTCATCACACACGAAGAAGTTGACGAAGGCATCAAAGACGCAGCAGGCAACCTTGTTACTCTTAACAGCACAGATGTTGACTACACAAACATCAAGGTTTCAGTTACAGTAGCTGAAGGCAAGATTGCAGAAATCTCATATAAGTATGATTTTGCTGCAACTCTTGAACTCAAGATCCTTGTTGGTAAGGTTAACGGCGCAGGTTCAGCTAAGACAACAGGCGAATTCACAAACATCCAGTATTAAGAGATATTCCTCTTATTACATATGAACAGTAATTGAATTTTGCGACACTTTCTTCGAAAAGTGTCGCATTTTTATTGACAAAAATGTGTTCGTGATGTATTTTGTTAATGAACGGGGATATAATAAAATTCTTAATTCCAATTTTTCAGGAGGAAGAAACAATGAAAAAGATTCTTGCAGTTCTTCTTGCTTGCTCAATGCTTTTTGCTTTTGTGGCTTGCGGCGGCAACAATGAAGAAACAACAACCACAGCAGCTACCGAAGAAACAACCGTAGCAGAAGAAACAACTCTTGCAGCTGAAGAGACAACTGTGGCAGAAGAAACAACAGTTGCGGAAGAGACAACAGTTGCTGACGAAACAACAACCGTAGCGGAAGAAACAATAGGTGCGGCTCTTTCAACAACAGAAGAAATCGTTGCTTTCTACAATGCGGCAGTAGTCAAGACAGACGAAGCAGGCCCCACAGAAGGCAGCTCACAGATGAAGCTCAGCGGTGACATAACAGGCGACGGTGTTATCGGCGCTATTCTCAGCGTTCTTACACCTGCGGCTGAAAAGGCGCTTGCAAGGAATTCAACACCCACAAACGATATTCCCGGCAGAGGCACACTCAAGGCATCAGATGTCAAGAGTGCAACAGCAACTTCATCAAACGGCAAAATAACAATCAAAATCGTTCTCAAGGACCAGACAGACGGTCCTGACGGTGACCCCGAAAACGGCGGTCCCGTAGCAAGAGGTATCGGTACTCTCGGCAGCATTGAAGGCGCACTTAAAGAGCTTGGCGCAACTCTTGAATCGGGCAGAGATACTGTCAAACTTACCTATACGGATGCTTACATCAACTGCACAATCGACGAAGCAACAGGTATGGTAACAGGCGGCACATGGCATCATCTCGTTAAGATTCATGTAGGCGACGCAAAGGCAAAGCTTGGTCTTTCAGCAAAGCTCAAGAATCTCAAGGCTGCTGTTGAATACGCAGTCAACATCTGAGCAATTTAATTCAATCAATAAGAAAGGCTTGCACGGTTGTGCAAGCCTTTTGAAATTTATTCTTCGATTTTGTGGCCGTCTTTGAATTTAATCTTGCCGATGAAGGGAGCCTTGATAAATCCGCTGAAAATATCTTCATCAAAGGTGATAACAACCTCAGCTTCTTTGCCGGGAAGAATCGATGTTCCTGCAAGAATTGTGAGGGTGTCGTCGTCCTCTTCAACGCTGTTGAGAGTGAAGTCGGGAAGGTCAATTCCGGGGATTGTAATCTCAAAATCGTATTCGCCGTCGTTGTCGCTGATTGTGAAATTTACCTCGCCTGAGAAGAATATTGAGTTAACATTGCAAGCCCATTTGCCGAGTCCTATCATAAAAAATCTCCTTTTTTCTTAATTTTTTTATATTTTATCATAAAAAAATTTTTCTATCAACACAATATATGATGTTTTTTCTTGAAAATTTCAAAAAAATGCGTAAAAATATCAAATCTATATATTCGATAAAAAATATTTTTCAACCACATTATCTTGTGGTGCGGGATTTATTATATATATACATTTTATATATGGTGTTTTGCGGCGGACATCAATTCACCGCAGTAAAGCGCCAAAACCCTTGATACTGTTGGATTTCGGGATTTGAAAATGCAAAAATTTTTTTAAAAAAGTATTGACATTGACAAAACCCTGTGTTATTATAATTGAGCACGCTTGCGGACAAAGGGGTAATTATGCCCGAATGTAGTGCCGTAAGCCAGGCAGATATGCGTTGATGCAGGAGGTGGCTGCTCTCTGAAGCAGGAAATTTCTGCGGAGTATGTCCGATTTTAAACCGGGCGAATTGTGTCCTTTCTTGGAGTTTGCCGTTCCCGGGCGACTCTTGGGGGATACCTATGTGCAAATAAGCGAAAGCTTTCCCGGAAATATGTTTTTCCGGTTTTTAAATCGGACGGGTTGAAACACCCGGGTCGGTTTTCACGAATTTGCAATTCACAGCCCGCCAAATTTTAAGGAGGCGTTCCAGATGGCAGTAAAGGGAAAAATCAGAATCAGACTCAAGGGCTATGACCACAGCGTTGTGGACAAGGCAGCTGAGAAGATTGTTGAAACAGCTAAGAGAACAGGTGCTCAGGTATCAGGCCCCGTTCCCCTTCCCACAGAGAAGGAAGTTGTAACAATCCTTCGCGCAGTTCACAAGTACAAGGACAGCCGCGAGCAGTTTGAGCAGAGAACACACAAAAGGCTTATCGACATCATCAGACCTTCAGCAAAGACAGTTGAAGCTCTGACAGGTCTTGAGCTTCCCGCAGGCGTTGAAATCGAAATCAAACTTTAATTTCAACAAATGCAGGTCATGTTGGCAGAAAGTCAACCAATAACCTAAAGGAGGAAAGCAAATATGCAGAAAGCAATCATCGGCAAGAAAATCGGTATGACACAGATTTTCGATGAGAAGGGAAATGTAATTCCCGTAACAGTAGTTGAAGCAGGCCCCTGCAACGTTGTTATGAAGAAGACAATCGAAAACGACGGTTATGAAGCAGTTCAGCTCGGCTTCGGCGATGTAAAAGTTCAGCGCGTGAACAAGCCCATGATGGGTCACTTCAAGAAGGCTGACGTTGCTCCCAAGAAGACTCTCAAGGAGTTCAAGCTTGCTGATATGGCAAGCATCAATGTGGGCGACACAATCAAGGCAGACATCTTCGCAGTTGGCGACAAGGTAGACGTTGTCGGCACAAGCAAGGGTAAGGGTACTGCCGGCGCAATCAAGAGATGGAACTTCTCAAGACTTAAGGAATCTCACGGTACAGGTCCCGTTGCAAGACACGCAGGTTCACTCGGCGCTTGCTCAGACCCCTCAAGAGTATTCAAAGGCAAGAAGCTCGCTGGTCATCTCGGTTGCGAAAGAGTAACCATTCAGAATCTCAGCATTGCTAAGATCGACGCAGAAAACAATCTGCTTGCTATCAAGGGCGCTATTCCCGGCCCCAAGGGCGGCATCGTTGTTATCCGCGATTCAGTTAAGAAAGCATAAGAAAGGAGTAGAAAAGAATGCCTAAAGTATCAGTTTTCGACATGACAGGTAAGAAGCTTTCCGATATCGAGCTTGCAGAAAGCATTTTCGGAATTGAGCCCAGCATTCCTGCTATGCACCTTTGCGTAGTAAGCTATCTGGCAAATCAGCGTCAGGGCACACAGTCTACTCTTACAAGAGCAGAAGTTAGCGGCGGCGGCAAGAAGCCCTGGAGACAGAAGGGAACTGGCCGTGCAAGACAGGGTTCAACAAGAGCTCCCCAGTGGTACCACGGCGGTATCTCACACGGACCCAAGCCCCGTGACTATCACAAGGACGTTAACAAGAAGGTAAGAAGACTTGCTCTCAAGTCAGCTCTTTCAGCTAAGGTTGCTGATAACGAGCTTATCGTTCTTGACAACCTCACTCTTGAGTCAATCAAGACAAAGGAAATGGTTAAGGTTGTTAACGCACTTGAAACAGGCAAGAAGGTTCTCTTCGTTCTTCCCGAGAAGAACGACATCGTTTATCGCTCGGCTCGTAACATCGCCGGAGTAAAGACCACTCTTGTCGGCACACTTAACGTTTACGACATTCTCAACTGCGACACAATCGTAGTTCTCAAGGATGCTGTAAGCAAGATCGAGGAGGTTTACGCATGAGCAAGTTAGCACAGGATATTATCCTCCGTCCCATCATCACAGAAAACAGCATGGACGGCATTGCAGACCGTAAGTACACCTTCGAGGTTGCTAAGGATGCAAACAAAATTGAAATTGCTAAGGCAGTTGAAAAGCTTTTCGAAGTTAAGGTAAGCAAGGTTAACACAATCAACGTTAACGGCAAGCTTAAGAGATACGGCCGTTTCGAAGGTCTTACCGCTTCAAGCAAAAAGGCTATCGTTACAATCACAGAGGACTCCAAGCCCATCGAGTTCTTTGACGGAATGATGTAATCTTATAAGATAAACCCTATTAAATCCGGCGGTAAAGTATGGAGAGCGACATTGCTCCGCAAAGCCGCTATAAGGAGAGTGTAAAAAATGTCTATTAAGTTTTACAAGCCGACAACAAACGCAAGACGTAATATGTCGGTTACAGATTATTCCGAGCTCTCAAAGGTTGCACCCGAAAGAAGCCTTCTTGTTTCACTCAAGAAGAACAGCGGTCGCAACAGCTACGGAAGAATCACCGTTCGCCACAGAGGCGGCGGAGTACGCACAAAGTATCGTGTTATCGACTTCAAGAGAGATAAGTTTGATATTCCCGCAACAGTAGCTACTGTAGAATACGATCCCAACCGTTCAGCATTCATTGCTCTTCTTCAGTATGAAGACGGCGAGAAGAGATACATTCTTCAGCCCGCAGGTCTCAAGGTTGGCGATAAGGTTGTTGCAGGCCCCGGCGCTGACATCAAGCCCGGTAACGCACTTCCCCTCACTAACATCCCTGTTGGTACTGTTGTTCACAACGTTGAGCTCTATCCCGGCAGAGGCGGCCAGCTTGCAAGAGCAGCAGGTAACTCCGCTCAGCTTATGGCTAAGGAAGGCGCTTATGCACTTCTTCGTCTCCCCTCAGGTGAGCTTCGCAACGTTCCCGTTGGCTGCATGGCTACAGTTGGCCAGGTAGGTAACCTCGACCATGAAAACGTTAAGATCGGTAAGGCTGGTCGTAAGCGTCACATGGGCTGGAGACCCACAGTCCGCGGTTCGGTTATGAACCCCTGCGATCACCCCCACGGTGGTGGTGAAGGCAGAGCACCCATCGGCAGACCCGGTCCTGTTACTCCTTGGGGCAAGCCCGCTCTCGGATACAAGACCAGAAACACCAAGAAGAAGTCCGACAAGCTTATCATAAAGCGTCGTAACGACAAGTAAGTGAAAGGAGCAGATGAATAATGGGCAGAAGCGTTAAAAAAGGACCCTTTGTGCAGCCTAAACTGCTCGAAAGAGTTCAGAAGATGAACGAGAACGGCGAGAAGCAGGTTCTCAAGACCTGGAGCCGCGCCTCCACAATCTTCCCCGACTTTGTCGGCCATACATTTGCTGTTCACGACGGACGTAAGCACGTTCCTGTTTATGTAACAGAGGATATGGTTGGTCATAAACTCGGCGAATTTGCACCTACAAGAACCTTTAAGGGTCATGCAGGTTCAAAGACATCAAATAACGGTAAATAATCGGCGAAAGGAGTGTATTAACAATGTCAGATATGGCAGTTGCAACAGCAAAAGCAACTTATATCCGTATTGCGCCTCGTAAGGTTCAGATTGTGCTTGATCTCATTCGCAATCAGCCTGCAGAAAAGGCAATGGCTATTCTCAAGTACACGCCGAAGGCCGCGTGTGAACCCTTGATGAAGCTTTTAAAGTCAGCAATCGCAAATGCTGAAAACAACAATAATATGGATGTCTCCAAGCTCTATGTTGCAGAATGCAGCGTAAGCCAGGGTCCCACTCT
>JAZTZD010000004.1:0-33090 GCA_045637305.1 Acutalibacteraceae bacterium | reverse complement strand
TATACCTCTTTTTATGGATATTCAATAGAAAACTTTTTATTTGTGACCGCAAACGACAAAAAAATATATCCGCAAAGTCTATAATCTGATTTATGGGGTGATTATGTGAAAACTGTAATATATGCAGATATCCTTGTTGTACTGAATATTATGGTGAATTATCTCTTGCTGAGAGCTGTTTCTGCATTGCTCGGAGCGCAGAGAAATCCTATAAGACTACTGCTTTCTTCTTTAATCGGAGGAGCCTTTTCGCTGGTAATTTTTATTGAAAATATACCGTTTTTACTTAATTTGTTTCTGAAAATTTTTGTTATGTCGGCTATGGTTATTCTGGCGTTCAACATAAGAAAAATATCGGATTTTCTGAAGAATTCAGCCGCTTTTTTTCTCTGCAATTTTGCTTTTGCAGGTATAATGCTGGCGGTGAATATATTTTTGTCACCCAACGCGGTTTTATATAAAAACGGAGCAGTTTATTTTGATATTGATATTCTTACGCTTATCGTTGCATCTGTCGGTTGTTATGCCGTATTGTCTTTGATATCAAGATTTACGCGTGACAGAATGGTAAGGAATCTCCTGTATGATATTTCTGTGACATACGGCGAAAGAACAGTCTCGGGAAAGGCTTTGCTTGATACGGGAAATGCGCTGAAAGATGCATTTTCAGGCAATCCCGTTATAGTTGCGGAAATGAGCTTTGTTGAAAAACTTATAGGTAATAATTCGGACGTGACGGCAATGAAAAACTTCCGCCTTATCCCATATTCCACGATAAATTCCGGAGGTGCGTTACCTGCATTTCTTGCTGACGGAATTACCGTTGTTTTTGAAGGGAAAACAGTTGCTTTGAAGAATGTTTATGTTGCTCTGACGGAGAAGAAAATTATTTCTTCCGATTATTCCGTTTTGCTCGGCTCGGCATTCCTTGAGGCGGCGAAAAATAAGTCCGATAATGAAAGGAGAGATAATAAAAATGTCGGTGCTGATGAAAAAGATAAAAAACTTTTTGGAAATAATAAAATCAAAGATTTTTAATACCGAAATCGATTACATAAACGGACCTGACACGCTTCCGCCCCCTTTGAGCAAGGAAAAAGAACTTGTTTACCTTGAAAAGCACGAAAGAGGTGACAAAGAAGCAAGGGAGGAACTGATAGTTCATAATCTTCGGCTTGTTGTCTACATAGCAAAGAAATTTGAGAATACGGGAATCCCCATAGAAGACCTTATTTCCATCGGAACCCTCGGCCTGATAAAAGCGGTCAATACCTTCCGCATTTCCAAGAATATCAAGCTTGCAACCTATGCCTCGAGGTGTATAGAAAACGAAATACTTATGTTTCTTCGAAAAAGCAATCCGTCAAAAACGGAAGTTTCGTATTATGAGCCTCTTAACGTGGATTGGGACGGAAACGAACTCCTTTTGTCCGATGTTCTGGGAAGTGAACCCGATGAGGTTTACAGAGATCTTGAAAATGACGATGAAAGAAACAGACTTTATAAAGCTGTGAATTCTCTCGGCAAACGCGAAAGGATGATAATGACAATGAGATTTGGCATCGGAGGGGGGAGAGAGTATACTCAGAAAGAGGTTGCAGATGAGTTGGGGATTTCGCAAAGCTACATTTCAAGGCTTGAAAAAAGGATAATCGAAAAGATAAAAAAAGAAGTGTGAACACACAACATCTTGCATATTTCAACTCCGTATCTATTGACAAATCGATAAATATAGTATAAAATCATTATAATTGTAAAATATGGTCAAAATATGGCTTTTTACAAAATCTGATTGGAGTGGAATAAAAGTGAGTGAGAATATAATTCAGTATGTGAATGCCGCCGCAGCGGGTGACACCGATGCAATGGCAAAGCTCTACTCGAAAACCCTTAAAGGCTCATATTTTCTTGCAACAAAGCTTTGCACGGTTGAGGAACAGGCAGTCAACATAACAAAAGCCGCTTATGCAAGAGCTTTCAGCAACATAGAGAAGCTTAAGAAGCCCGAGGCTTTTGAAGTCTGGATGAAGCAGAATGTTGCAGCAGTATATAAAGAGGGCGTGAAGTTCGTTTTCGGCGATGCCGATGCAGGTGCGCAGGAGTTGTCGTCCGAATTTCTTCCCGAAGATATTCTTGAAGATGATGAGAAAATCGATATTGTAGATAAGGCTGTTTCGTCTCTTAAACCCGAGCTTAAAACAGCAATAATTCTTCATTATAACAACGGAATGCCTGTTTCCGCACTTGCAAAGTTTCTCGGTGTTTCCGAGAGCACCGCAAATGCACTTCTCGGCAAGGCGAGAGCAGAAATAATTTCTCTTTCGGCGCTTGAAGCATCGCCGTCAGAGGTTTCGGGAACACTTCCTGTTTTAACAAGAATTTTCCAGAAGCTTGCAGTTGAAACAAAAATTGAAAACTCGGTTGTCAGAGATATTTTTATTTATGCAATTGATGCATACGAAAATTCCAGACCCGTTCCCGTTACACCTGTTGTTGAACCTGAAATAAAGGAAGAGGTTATTCCTGAAGAAACCGAAGAAAAGATTGAGGAAATCCCCGAAGCAACGCAGGAAGAAACTGCTGAAGCTGTTGAAGAAACACCGCAGGATGGCAACGTTATTGATTTTAAGCAGAGAATAACCGAAATTCTCAGCACACCCGTTGATACCAAGGAAAATGCGGAACCCGAAGAAGTTTCTGATGAAGCTGTTGTTCCCGATTTCGTTCCTGCACCCGTTGTTCAGCCCGAATATGACGTTAATGAGTTCTCGTCAAGAAATCATGAAAGTCTTTCAATTTCAAAGAGTACAAAGAAGCCTTTGAATACAAAAACAATAGTTATTGCGGTTGCTGCAGTTGCAATTATCATTGCATTGATTGCGGGCATCAGCAAGCTTGCTTCAAAGGATGACGATACAAACAATCCCGATGTCGGCACAACAATCAGCAATGAGGCTGCCGCAACATCCAAGTGGATTGCAGGCGGATTTGAGGAATGCACTGAAATTCAGTATCTTGACGAAAACTGTGCTTCGTTCAAGTCGGCAACAACAGGTAAATACGGTCTTATCGATTATCAGGGCAATGTTATTCTTCAGCCCAACTATGACGGCTTTGTCCGTTGCGGTAACGGTAAGGACTATACAAGCAAAGGCAGTTATCACAGCCTTGTTGTTATCGGTAATGATAACTATGAATTCAGCGTTGCCAACGGTGTTGTGACAATTTCAGAAACACCTCACGGCTCACACGGCGTTGATGCAGACCCGCTTTCAGGCACATCGTACGATGAGCGTGACCGCTATTTCAACGGTTATGCGGCTGCAAGAAAAGACGGTCTTTGGGGATATGTAAGCCAGGATAAAGACAAGAGAGTCATCAAGTATCAGTATGAAGCAGTCAATGACCTCGAAAGCTATGAAGCTTCATCAGCTGATTACTGCCGTCCCGTTTCAGATACAGGTCTCATTCCTGTAAAGAAAGACGGAATGATGGGTATAATAAATCTTGAAAATGATATTATTGCCGAATTTGAATATACCAACATTCTTCCCGGAAGCAACGGCGTGTTCATTGCCTGCAAGGCAGGTACATGGGGCGTTATCCTTACCGGTAATGCAATCAACTCATTTGCCGGCGTAAATATCAAGGTTGAAAACGTTCCCTCGGATGTTCCGTCAGCAGATGAACCCACAGAAGGCAGATTTGTTGTTGTGAGTGAAGACGGTGCTAACGTAAGAAGCGATGCAGGTTCCGACTATGATCTTCTCGGTGAACTCAATGAAGGCGATATCGTTGAGGGTTATGCAACCAAGAAGGCTGAAAACGGCAAGGTATGGCTTTGCATCAAATACAACGGCGGCTACGGCTGGATATCAAGCGCAATGGTTGAAAAAGAAAGCAACTGATTATAAAGTTTTTTTATAAACAATAACAATATTGAAGCATTGATGGGGAAGAATTCTCCGTTTGCCTTCAGAGAGACGGTCTGTTTGCTGTGATGACCGTCAGGCATGAAAACGGTGAAGGGCCGCCCTTTAGCTCCTGCGTGATGAATGCAGGCGTTTCCCGCGTTAAAGGAATCGAGTGGTGCAGTTATGCGCAATTTGGGTGGTACCGCGGCTTCGGCCGTCCCATTTAGATTGGTTAACTGCACCTTTTTTCAGTTTTTACCCACAAAAAACAAGTAAAATATATCCGAATCAGGAGGAATTTTTAATATGAAATGGACAGGCCTTAACGAATTAAGAGAAAAATATCTCGCATTTTTTGAATCAAAGGAGCATCTGAGATTGCCCAGTTTCTCGCTTGTTCCCCAAGGCGATAAGAGTATTCTGCTTATCAATGCAGGTATGACTCCGATGAAAAAGTATTTTACAGGTGAAGTAACTCCTCCCAAAAAGAGAGTTACAACTTGCCAGAAATGTATCCGTACACCCGATATTGAGAATGTAGGAAAAACTGCACGCCACGGCACATATTTTGAAATGCTCGGCAACTTCTCGTTCGGCGATTATTTCAAGCACGAAGCAACAGCCTGGGCATGGGAATTCTTTACAAAGGTTCTTGAAATTCCCGAGGAACTTCTTTATGTCAGCGTTTATCTTGAGGATGATGAGGCATACGATATCTGGACAAAGGAAGTCGGTGTTGATCCTTCTCATATGGTTCGCTTCGGTAAAGAGGATAATTTCTGGGAGCACGGTGCAGGTCCCTGCGGTCCTTGTTCTGAAATCTATTTTGACAGAGGCCCCTCGAAGGGATGCGGCAGTCCCGACTGTAAGGTGGGCTGCGACTGTGACAGATTCATTGAAGTATGGAATCTTGTTTTCACACAGTTTGAAAACGACGGTAAAAACAATTATACCCGCCTTGCAAATCCCAATATTGACACAGGTATGGGCCTTGAAAGACTTGCTTGTGTTATGCAGGATGTTGACAACCTTTTTGAGGTTGACACAGTTCGCAACATTATGAAGCACATTATGGAGATTGCAAAGCTTAATTATCACGACGACGAAAAGAAAGATATTTCTCTTCGTGTTATTACCGACCATATCAGAAGCACAACCTTTATGGTAGGTGACGGTGTTCTTCCTTCAAACAGCGGCAGAGGTTATGTTCTCAGAAGACTTCTCAGAAGAGCTGCCCGTCACGGAAGACTTATCGGTATTGAAAGACCTTTCCTTGCAGAGGTTTGCGATACGGTTATTGCCGAAAATGCAAATGCATATCCCAACCTTGTGGAAAAGAGCGACTATATCAAGAAAGTTATCTCAATTGAAGAAGAAAGTTTCTATAAAACAATCGATTCAGGTCTCGGTCTTCTCAATGAGATGATGGAAAAAGCTGAAAACGGTGTTCTTTCGGGTGAAGACGCTTTCAAACTTCAGGATACCTACGGCTTCCCCATTGACCTTACAAAAGAAATCGCAAACGAAAGAAACATTGCAGTTGATGAGGAAAAATTCCGTCAGCTTGTTGAAGAAGCAAGACTCAGAGCAAAGAGTGCAAAGAGAAATGCCGCAGATTCCGACTGGAGAAACAACGGCGTTTCATTTAAAGATGTTGCCAAAACCGAGTTTACGGGTTATACCGAAAACGGTACCGAAGGCACAATTCTTGCGCTTGTTTCCGAAGGCGAGAGAAAAGATTTTATTGATGACGGTGACAGTGCAATTATCGTTCTTGACAAAACTTCTTTCTATGCAGAAAGCGGCGGTCAGGTAGGCGATATCGGTGTAATCAGAATCGGCGAAAGCGTTTTTGAAGTTTCAAATACAACAAAAGACCCTGACGGAGCATACCTTCATCACGGCACTCTTACCGGCGACGGCATAAAGGTCGGTGATGTTGCGGTAACGGTTTATAATGAAGAAACCAGAGTTGCAACAAAAAGAAATCATACAGCGGCACACCTTCTTCAGGCGGCACTCCGCGAAACACTCGGCTCTCACGTTGAGCAGGCAGGTCAGCTTGTAAATGATACCGCAATGAGATTTGACTTTACTCATTTCTCAGCACTTACAGCTGAAGAACTTGCAGCTGTTGAAAGCAAGGTTAATGAAATTATTCTTTCCGCAACAGCGGTAACAAGCGTTGAAATGCCTATAGAAGAAGCAAAGAAAATGGGCGCAATGGCTCTTTTCGGAGAAAAATACGGCGATGTTGTAAGAGTTGTCAAAGCGGGTGAATTCTCAACAGAGCTTTGCGGCGGTACACACGTTGACAATACAGGCAAACTTGGTCTTTTCAAGATTGTTTCAGAATCATCTGTTGCCGCAGGTGTAAGAAGAATTGAAGCAGTAACCGGTTGCGGTGTTCTTGATTATATCGAAAAGAATAATGCTCTTATTGCCAATACTGCCGCAACAATGAAGCTTGCAAATGTTGCAGACCTTGACAAAAAAGCAAATTCTCTTATGGCAGACCTTAAGACAAAAGAAAAAGAAATTGAACAGCTTCGTGCAGAGCTTTCTCAGCTTAAGACAGGCGACCTTTTGAGCAATTCAGTTGATGTTAACGGTGTTACTCTTATCGCTACAACGGTTGAGGGAGTCAATCCCGGTGACCTTCGCTCAATGTGTGATAAAGTCAAGGAAAACGACAATGCAGTTGCAGTTATCTGCGGAATCAACGGAGCAAGTGCAAACTTTGCCTGCGCTTGCGGTAAGGATGCAGTTTCAAAAGGCGCACACGCAGGTAACATCGTAAAGGCTGTTTCAAAGCTTGCGGGCGGTTCAGGCGGCGGAAGACCCGACAGTGCAATGGCAGGAACAAAGGATGTTTCCAATGTAAGTGAAGCTATGGCAGCGGTTAAGGATATCGTTGCAGAAATGATTAAATAAGGAAGTGTGATTATGGATTGCATTTTTTGTAAAATAGTTAACGGCGAAATCCCTTCAAATAAGGCTTATGAAGATGACAAGGTTCTTGCTTTTTATGATCTTGAGCCTCAGGCACCCGTTCATATTCTGATTGTTCCCAAGGAGCATATCGCAAGTGCCGCTGATATTAATCCCGAAAACAGCGCTGTTATTTCGCATGTCTTCGAGGTTGCGGCAATAATTGCAAAGGAAAAGGGTCTTGATAACGGCTTCAGAATTGTCAACAACTGCGGCGAAAGTGCCGGACAGACAGTAAAGCATATTCATTTTCATCTTATGGGCGGCCGTGATTTCGGCTGGCCTGCAGGCTGATTTTCGGAGGTGTGAAGGATGTCAGAGTATTACAGAGTTGATATTGCGGGTCTTGAAAGAGACCTTGTGCGTTGTCCCATAAGCGATAAGCTTGATATTGCCGCATTCATTCTTTTCGGCGATGTCGAGGTAACGGTTCATTCAGCAACAGAGCTTCTCAAGAGACTTCCCGAGTTTGATTATATCGTGACTCCCGAGGCAAAGAGCATTCCTCTCGCATATGAAATGTCAAGGCAGAGCGGTAAGAAGTATTTTGTTGCAAGAAAAAAAGCAAAGCTTTATATGAAAGACCCCGTGTCGGTTGATGTGCGTTCAATAACAACAGACGCACAGCAGACCCTTATTATGGACGGTCTTGAGGGCGAGCAGATAAGAGGTAAAAGAGTTGTAGTGCTTGATGATGTTATCAGCACAGGCGAATCACTCAAGGCGGTTGAAATTCTCTGTTCAAAATTTGATGCGAATATCGTTGCAAAAGCGGCAGTCCTTGCAGAGGGCGATGCTGCAGAGCGTGATGACATCGTATTTCTCGGTGTTATTCCTCTTATTGAAAAATAAACTTTTCCACGGAGTGTGAATGCAGTGCCGCGTCCTTTTGCAGTAATCGGATTTACGGTTTTTTTTACACTTTCAATACTCAATGAAGCAAGCACCGGAGCGACTCAGGCAGCCTTGGCTGTTTTTGCAGCCGCTCTGGTTGTTACACTTTTGATTAAAAACTTAAGAGAAGCAAAGGTTTTTACCGTTTCGATGATTTCCGGCGTTCTTTCCTGCGTGCTTCTTTTATGTTCAAACAGTTTTGTCTATCAACCTATAATTTCTTATGCAGGAAAAGCCTGCAGTCTCAATGCCGTGATAACAAGTGAAGGTACGATGAATTACGGCAATTATTATTTCGACGCAACGGTAACGGAAATCGACGGTCAACACGCTGATTTCCCGATAAGACTTACCTTTTCTTCGCCGCCAGAAGCGGAAATATACTATTTTGTCAGCGGTGATTTCAAGCTGTATCTGCCGGGTTCGTCAAGTGATGAGATATTGTCCGCAAATAAATCAAAGGGTATTTATATCGCTGCGTATCCTCTTGAAGAAGGTTATTCTGTTATTGAGAATGACAGCGGTTATTTCGTCGGCAGAAAGATATCTCAATTCAGAACCGCAATCAAAGATTCGGTTTACAGAATTTTACCCAATGAGTATGGCGGCCTTGCTGTTGCACTTATTCTCGGCGACAAAAGCGGGATTTCAAATGAAACCCTGTCCGTTTTTAATGAAATCGGAATAACACATCTTATCTGTGTTTCGGGTCTTCATTTATCGCTCTGGTCCGTTCTTGTTTTGACAATATTCAGAAAAACGGGTTTAAACGAAAAAGTTGCGGCTGTAATTTCTGCGTTTTTCGTTATATTCTTTATGCTTGTTGCGGGACTTACGCATTCTGTTGTCCGCGCGGGTATAATGATGCTTGTTTATCTGTTTTCTATAGTAGTAATGCGTAAAAGCGATTCTCTTAATTCTCTGGGCTTAGCAATAACGGTTATTGCTCTTGAAAACCCGTTTTCAATCGGGTCTGCGGGACTGCAATTATCCGTTTTGTCAACCCTCGGACTGATTCTTTATTCGCAAACATTCCGTCCGAAAATTTCAGAAATGACAGAGAGAATAAATAACAGTATTCTGAAGAAATCAGTAAATATTCTGATTTCGGTTTTCTCCGTAACGGGTGCCGCAACGGCATTGACTGTTCCCGTTACGCTTCAGCTTTATTCAAGTTTTAATTTCGCTGTTTTTATATCAAATTTTCTTTGTGTTACGGCGGCGGGAATTTGTATGGTGCTTTGTGCCGTCGGTGCGGCATTCGGCGCATTCTTGCCTCACATATTCAATCCTTTCGGATTTCTGGGCGGATTTCTCTGCAAATATTTATTTGCGATATCAAAAATCATATCGAAATTTGATTTTCTCACTTTCAGGATTGAGAAGGATAAGGCTCTGATTCTGATTGCGGGTGTTGTTTTGGTGGCGGCATTCGCGGTTTTACTTGCATATTTCAGAAAACCGAAACCCGTTGTTGCCGTTGCAACGTGTTTTCTTCTCTTTTTCGGAGGTCTCTTTGTGTTCTCTTCGAACGCAAGAAAGGAAACCGTAATCAGGGTTACCGATTGCGGAAACGGTACATCTGTACTTATGTCCCACAACGGAGAAAACATACTTTTCGGATGCGGAGGCACTCTGTATTCGGGTGCATATGATATTTTAAAATTAGCTGAAGAAGCGGGTGGGATTGACTGCCTGGTTGTTCCCGATGATAAAGAAGAAAACTCGGCTTATTTTATAAATGTTTTGAAAAGCATAACTCCTGAAAATATCTTTGCAGACACAATGCCGATGGGCGCAGAGCATTTGACAGGCGGTTCAACAGTCTGTAAAACGGACAAGCTTCAAAAATATGAAAATATAAAAATAAAATCTTGCTATGTCGGAGACGTGTTCTGTTCTTTTGCGCAAACAGATGATTTGTCTGTGCTTATCTGTTTCGGACCGATAAAGGAAATCGAGTTGCTTCCGACGGAATTCAGCAATGCGGATGTCGTTATTTCTCGAAGCGATTATCCCGATGACCTTATGAATTACAATGTTAAATATACTGTTATAAATGCTGAAAATACTAGGGGAATGACAATTCAGAATGAGTTGATTTCCAAGGGTATGAAGTGTGCCGCAACCGCTGAATGCGGTGATATAATTATCCGTGCAAGAGACGGAAATATCAGCACTTACAGAAAATAAAACGGAGGAAAAGATATGGCTTCTCTTAATGAAACCGCATTAAAAGATAAAATCAAATCGAATCCTTTGGGGATTTATCTGATTTACGGTGAGGAAAGCTATCTTAAAAAAATATATATCGAAAAAATCATCTCAAAGGTTGTTGACGAATCTTTTGAGGATTTCAATCTGCACGTTTTTGATGGAAAAGAGGCAGGATTTGCGGATATTTATGACAGTTCGCAGGCTGTTCCGATGATGGCGGAAAGCACCTGCGTTCACGTTAAGGATTATCCTCTTGACACTCTTGATGACGGCGGATTCGAACAGCTTGAAACACTTCTTTCGGATAATCCCGAGGAGTGTGCGCTCATTTTTTCTTTTGTTGCATATGAGCCTAAAGGTGCTAAATGGAACAAGGCTGTCAAGCTTTTTGAAAAGTACGGAAACACAGTTAAGCTGGACAGAAAAACCGCTTCGGATCTTGCGAAAATGCTTGAAAGCGGTGCGAAAAAGAGAGGTAAGGAATTCGGTAAAGGTGTTGCCTCTTATCTTGTTTCGTGCGTCGGTTCAGACCTTAACACACTTCTTAACGAGACGGAAAAGGTCTGCGCTTATGCAGACGGTGAAATCAAAAGAAGCGATGTTGATGCCGTGTGTATCAAAAGTCTTGATGCAAGAGTTTTTGATATGATTCGTGAACTCAATGCGGGCAGATTCGACAGCGCATTCAAAAAGCTTTCAAAGCTCTTTGAACAAAGAGAAGATGAATTTCAGATTCTCGGTGCACTTACCGCTTCATATTCGGATATTTACAGAGCAAAGGCTGCCGTGAAATCGGGCGGCAGAGCGGAGCTTATTGCAAAATATTATAACTATGCAGGCAAGGAATTCCGCCTTAATAATGCTGCTTCAACAAGTTCAAATCTTACCTTTGAAGCAATTGAGGAATGTATCGAAATCCTTGCGCAGGCTGATATTTCAATGAAAAGTTCAGCACTTGAAAAAAGGCTTATTCTCGAACAGGCACTCGTAAAGCTTGCAAGAGCGGCGAGGAGATAAAGAATGATTAAGATTAAACAGGCTGTAATTGTTGAGGGTAAATACGATAAAATAAAGCTTTCGGGTATTATTGATGCACCGATTATCCAGACCGACGGCTTCGGAATATTCAAGGATAAAGAATTGCAGAGACTTATTAAAATGCTTTCCGAAAAAAGGGGAATTCTTGTTCTTACGGACAGCGATTCTGCAGGCTTTAAAATCCGTTCTTTTATTGGTTCAACGGTCAATCAGAAAGATATTGTCCACGCGTATATACCTGATATTTTCGGCAAAGAAAGAAGAAAAACCGAGCCTTCAAAAGAAGGTAAGCTCGGTGTTGAAGGCGTTTCCGAAGAGGTTATTATGCAGGCACTTGCGAATGCGGGTGTGCTTTGTGAAACCACTCAGGAGCCCGAAAGACCGATAACAAAGCTTGATTTATACGAGCTTGGTTTCACAGGCGGAGAAGACAGTGCATCGAAAAGAGCTGAATTGCTTCGATATTACCGTCTTCCCGAAAGACTTTCCGCAAATTCGCTTGTAAAAGTTCTGAACTGTATAACTACTTATGAGCAGCTTTTGTCTGATATAAAAGAGATGTAAAGGAGTGTGTCAGATGTTAAGGATAGGACAGGGATACGATGTTCACAGACTTACTGAAAACAGAAAGCTGATAATCGGCGGAGTGGAGATTCCGTATGAAAAAGGACTTCTCGGACATTCCGATGCCGATGTGCTTCTCCACGCAGTCAGCGATGCTTTGCTCGGTGCAGCTGCATTGGGTGATATCGGATGCATTTTTCCCGATAACGACGAAAAATTCAAGGATGCCGACAGTCTTGTGCTTTTATCGCAGGTTGTTGAATTGCTTTGTGAAAAAGGCTTCAGAATCAATAATATCGATTGCATTATAATTGCGCAGAGACCGAAAATGCGTCCGCATATTGAAAAAATGCGTGAAAATATTGCATCTGCATGCAGAATTGATGTTTCCAGTGTCAGTGTCAAGGCAACAACCGAGGAAGGACTCGGGTTTACAGGTAACGGAGACGGGATTTCCGCTCAGGCAGTTTGTCTTATTGAAAGTTAATTTTTTGTAAAATATATTGATTTAGGGTTTGCAACATCAGCTTTAATGTGATATTATATTTTTACAGTTGGATGAAAGGACAGGTAGGGGCTTATGGCCTTTATTGAAAATATGGCGGATTTTTTTTCAAAGCTTCCGTCACTTAAATTCGGAATTGCGGATGCACTTGACATTATTCTTGTTGCATTCGTGCTTTACAACGGAATAAAGCTAATCAGAGAAACAAGGGCATTTCAGCTTGTTAAAGGTCTTTTGTTCCTCGGCGTTGTCTATTTTCTGATTACTCAGATCGAAATGCAGGCGAGTTCTTACATTTTCAGATTTCTTTTCCAGAATGTTTTTATCATACTTATCATTCTCTTCCAGCAGGAAATCAGGCAGATTATCGAGAGACTCGGAAAAAGCAAGTTTTCAAGCCTCAGCATTCTGTTTAAAGGTAGCGGTTCAGCAAAAAATGAAACCGTCAGCGAAGCTATTATTGAGATAGCAAAAGCCGTTCAGAGAATGGGCGACAGCAAAACGGGTTCGCTTATTGTTATGGAAAAAGAAATGCTTCTCGGAGATGTCATCAAAACGGGCAAGTCTATTGATGCGCAGATTACCCATGAGCTTATCGGCAATGTTTTCTTCCCGAAATCACCGCTTCACGACGGTGCGGCAATTGTCAGAGACGGCAGGCTTCTTTGCGCGGGTTGTGTTCTTCCGCTTACCAAAAATGAAGAGATATCAAGCGATTTGGGTACACGCCACAGAGCGGCGCTCGGTATGAGTGAGCAGAGCGATGCTATGGTTGTTGTTACTTCTGAAGAAACAGGAATCATTTCCGTGGCATTCAAAGGTGAACTGAAAAGAGGTCTTACCGAAGCGGAGCTTCGAGAAATGCTTATAAATTATCTTATTGAATCTTCCTCGGATTCCGATTCGGATTCGGGCGCAATCAAGAAAATTTTCAAGGGTTGGAAAAAATGAAGATTAAGAAACAAAGAATAAGTGCACTTTTTTATGACAACAGATTTTTGCTTGTTTTTTCGGTGATTGCAGCCATTCTTATCTGGCTTGTTGTTGCCGTTGAAGTCAGCGAAACAACAAATGTTGTCCGTAATGTGCCCGTAAGAATTGATTATTCAAGAATTGAAGAAAACCTCGGTCTTGAACCTTTTGGTGAGACTGATTTTACCGTTGATGTAACAGTCAGCGGCAAAAGACATATCGTTGAAGATGACGATTTAATTGATAATCTTATTGTTACAGCCAATACGGGTTATGTTAATTCCGTAGGCACAGCAACTTTGAGCATAGATGCATCATCTTCAAGCCTCAGACCCGAATACACGATTGATGATATTTCGCTTGATTCAGTAAGTGTCTATTTTGATTATCCTAAAGAAGCGGAATTTATCATTGAGGCAGAGCTTGACCATAAGGGCAGCCTTGTGCCTGAAGGATATTATGTCGATGACCTTATTTTCCCGAATAATAATACGGTGAAAGTATCAGGTCCCGAAACTCAGGTTAACAAGATAAGCAGGGTTGTTGCAAGAGCAGAGATTAAAAATCAGCTCAGACAGAGCACAACTATTGACGCAAACCTTGTTGCCGTTTCAAAGGACGGAAGTGTTCCGCAGTATATTTCGTTTAACAGACAGAGGGATATTGTCAATCTTACTATTCCCGTTTATAAAAAAGTTGTTCTTCCCGTTTCCTGTGCATTCTCAAACAAGCCTTCAGATTATGTGGGTGAAATTCCGTTTACCGTTTCAATAAGCCCCGCATCAGCTGAATTTGCAGTTGCCGAAAGCAAGGCTGAAAATCTTGAAAGTTTTGAAATTGCGACAATTGATTTTTCAAAGCTCAATATCGGAAAGAATGAATTTGTGATATCGGCAGAAGATATAAGCGGCGGAAAGGTTATTGATTCAACCGAAATATTTACCGTTACCGTAAATGTTAACGGTATGACATCAAAATCCGTTGCAGTTCCTTCACAGGTTAATTTCATTAACATGCCCGACGGAATTACCGCTGAATTGATAGAAATCGACACAGCTCGTCTCACGGTAATAGGACCTGCAACATCGCTTGAAACACTCAACGAAGAAAGCATTATTCTTAATGCGGACCTGAGCGTTTTACCGGATAACACTCTCGGTACTGTTGTTGTTCCCTTAACAATGGTAGACAACGATTGTTGGGCATACGGTGAATACACCGCAACAATAATGATTGATTAAGAAAAAACCGTCTCGGAAGAGGCGGTTTTTCTTATTAAATATAATATTTTATAAATTTTATTTAAATATTAAATATAAAATATTGATTTATAAAAAGGATTTGTGTTATAATATCTTGAAAAATTATGTAAAGGTGGCGAAAAGAATGAAAAAAGCATTTGTTTCATTGATTGCTTTTTCTTTGGCGGTCTGCATTCTTTTCTCCTCCTGCAGTTCGGTTTCACTGATTCGTCCGGTAGGCTCTCTTCTTGCTCCTCCGCTTTATTATCCCGAATACGAAGAGCTTGTTGAAACATTTAAGCAAACGGCGGGTGCAGACATTCAGTTCTGTATTCCTTTTGAAGGTGATTATGATTCAGCATTTGTTGTTGAAAATATCGACGGCGACGGTAATGACGAAGCTTTGATTTTTTCAAAAGACAACAAAGACTCCGCCGCAAAGATGCACTTATATGATTTTGATAACGGAGAATGGAACTATGTAAGCGATTTTACCGGTTACGGAAACTCCGTAAGAAATGTTTATGTCCGTGATCTGGATAATGACACGATCAATGAACTGATCATTATATGGAGCACTCTCGGTGTTCAGACAGGCGACATAATGTCTGTATACAGAAAAAGTTCTGCAGAAGAAACGTTTCGTGAAATAGCAAATGAGGGCTGTCTGATTTCCGCCGTGCTTGACATCGATTCAGACAGTACCAATGAGATATTCTATATCAGCACAACAACTTCGGGAACTGCGGTTCAGAAAAGCGCAAAAGCTCTCAAGCTTTCGGGTGACTCGATTGTGATTGCGGGCGAAACAAAACTTGACCCGAACATCAGCAGCTACACTTCGCTGAAAGCTGAAAAAACATCCGAAAATTCGCCGATGAGAATATTTGTTGATGCACTTAAAGGTGAGCGACAGATGATAACAGAAATGATTTTCTGGGATTCGGAAAAGTCGGCACTTGTTGCTCCCTGGATTGACAAGGAGACGCTTACCAACAACATAACTCTCAGATATGAGCCGGTTGAATGTGCTGACATAAATAATGATGGAAAAATTGATATTCCTGTTCAGATTGAATTTGCGACTGCCGATTCAACCCATAATGTTCTCGAAAGTGAGAAACTTTATATAACCGCGTGGCTTAATTATGAGAAGGATAAGGCTTATATTGTTTCAAACACATTGATAAATCTTGAGGACGGCTATGTTATCACCCTGACTCAGGAGGAAGTAAATTCAATCGGTGTAAGAGTTTATAAGCAGAAGAATTGCTGGGTTGTTTATCTTGCGGATGAACACAAAAGTGATGATGAAGCGATTTTCTCGGTTATAAAAATTGATAAGAACGAATGGGATGAAGAAAAGTTTGCTTCATATATTCCCATTGCAGAGAAAAAAGACGGTGTTGTCTGTGTGTTTATAACTGAGACAGGTAAAGACCTCGGAATAAACGAAGAAACAATCAAAAACAAGATTTCTAAATTACCTTGATTTTTATCGGAGGGATAAAAATGAAAAGAGTTCTTATAGCTGAAGATGAATATGCAATCAGGGAGTTTGTTATTATCAATCTCAAAAGAGGCGGCTATGATGTTGTTGAGGCTCAGGACGGTGTTCAGGCACTCGAACAGTATGAACTCAATGACGGTGAAATAGATGTTGCAATTCTTGATGTTATGATGCCCAATATGGACGGACTCGAAGTTTGCAAGAGACTTCGCAACAAGAACCCGAACATCGGCATTATTATGCTTACGGCAAAAACTCAGGAAATGGATAAAATAACAGGCCTTATGATGGGCGCTGACGATTACGTCACAAAGCCGTTTTCACCAACTGAGCTTGTTGCCAGAGTTGATGCGATATACAGAAGAGTTGCAATGAACGGTAAGCAGACAAAAACAACCGTTGACGTAATTGAACTCGGAGAATTCAAACTTAATCTGAGAAGCCGAACACTTTCCAAAAACGGAAAATATATTGAACTCACTCAGGTTGAGTTTCAGATGATGGAATATTTCTTCACAAATCCCGGTGCGGCATTGAGCAGAACAGACATTCTGAACAAAGTCTGGGGATACGATTGTCTGGGTGAAGAAAAAATTGTTGATGTTAACATCAGAAGACTGAGAATGAAAGTTGAAGATGAACCTTCCGAGCCCAGACATCTGACAACAATATGGGGCGTCGGCTATAAGTGGATAGTTTAAACTTGATTTGAAAGGGGAGTAAGCCGTGAAATTTATGGGAATAACAAAGCGATGGTTTCTTAATGTTGCGCTTATAGTTATTGCCATAATTATCTCTGTTTCCCTTGCACTTATGTTTTCAGTCAGAAACTATTATTACGGCGTTGCTTCAATGGCACTTGATAATTATTCTGCCGATGAGATTTCTTCAACATTCAGCATATATGGAGTTGAGGATGCACAGGGATTTGAAAATGCCGGCAGGAATTTTATTGCAAACTTTCAGGATAAGGATATTATGGCAGTATGGATTGTTGACAGCTACGGCAATATAATTCATACAACGAGCGGCTTTGAAATAAACGAAGAGGTTGAAATGCCTGACTTTAATGCCGCAATCAGCGGCGATACTTCAACAGGAAGATGGACAGGCAAGCTTCCGTCGGGCGAAAGAATTATGGCGTCAAGCTGTGCTTATAAATATTCGGACGGAAATGCGGCGGGTGCAGTAAGATTTATGATATCTCTTGAAGGCATAGACAATCAGCTTTTCCGAATCGGTGTGATTATTTGTCTTGTTGCTTTGTTTATGTTTGCACTTCTTTTTCTTTCGAGTATTCTGTTTATTCGTTCAATCGTAAATCCCGTAAAGAGCATCGGAGAAACAGCAAAAAGAATTGCAGGCGGCGACCTTGAAGCCAGGATTGACCATTATCCGTATAATGATGAAATCGGTGAGCTTTGCACAAACATAAATGAAATGGCAACAACGCTTGCCGAATCAGACAGAATGAAAAACGATTTCATTTCAACCGTTTCTCATGAACTCCGAACACCGCTTACGGCAATCAAAGGCTGGGGCGAAACACTTCTTCAGCTTGGAAGCGATGACTCTGTTATGACAGAGCGCGGTATGGAGATTATCATTAAAGAAGCTTCAAGACTTAACGGAATGGTTGAAGAGCTTCTTGATTTCTCAAGAATGAGCAGCGGAAGAATGAAGCTTCAGAAAGAAAAGATTGATTTTCTTGCAGAACTTGATGAAGTTGTTTTTTCGTTCAAAGAGCAAGCTCTTAAAAACGGAATTGAGCTTATTTATAATGTTCCGCATTCTCCGGCACCGACAATCGGCGATGCTGCAAGAATAAAACAGGTGTTTATCAATATTCTCGATAACGCACTTAAATATAGCGAGCAGGGTGACAAGATTATCGTTTTTGCGGAAAGACCGAATCCGGCGGTTCTGGTTGTTTCGATAAGCGATACAGGTGCCGGCATTCCCGCGGAAGACCTGCCGCATATAAAAGAAAAATTTTATAAGGCAAATTCTACTGTCAGAGGTTCAGGTATAGGTCTTGCGGTTGCCGATGAAATCGTAAAGCTTCATAACGGTGAGCTTGACATTGACAGTATTCTGGGCGAAGGCACAACGGTTCGTATAACACTGCCGATTCAGCCCGTTGATAAATCATCATCCGACAAGGAAGGAGATGCATCGAAAGATGAGCAAGAAATGTAATTATGTTGCCGTCGGCGGACAGGCACTTATGGAAGGCATAATGATGAAAGGACCGAAAGGTACGGCGGTTTCTCTTCGTCTTCCCGACGGTACAATTGAAACGGAAATGAAAGACATCGTTTCTGTCAGAAAAAAATATAAGTTTCTCAACATTCCCGTTCTCAGAGGTGTTGTGAGCTTTATTGAATCAATGGTAACAGGCTATAAACTTCTTATGGAATCTGCAGAAAAGACTTCCCTTGATTTTGAAGAAGAAAATGAATCAAAGCTTGATAAATGGATTTCCGAGCATTTCGGACCGAAGATGATGGCTGTAATCGGATTCATTTCAGCTGTTCTCGGAATTGGTCTCGCATTTCTTCTTTTTATGTGGCTTCCCAGCTTCCTTTTTGATGTTTTTAACGATAAGCTGCTCGGCGGTGCAATAGACGGGTTAAGAACAATCTTTGAGGGTGTAATCAGAGTTGTTATTTTTGTTGTTTATATGGCACTTGCCGCAAGAATGAAAGAAATCAAGCGTGTTTATATGTATCACGGCGCAGAACACAAAACAATATTCTGCTTTGAACACGGAAAAGAGCTGACTGTTGATAATATCAGAGAAGAGCTTCGTTTCCATCCCAGATGCGGAACAAGCTTCATCTTCGTAACAATTATTCTCAGCATTCTTATTTCATCAATTATAGCGGTTTTATTCCCTGCACTTACAGAAACAAGAGCCGTATGGCTTTGTGTAAAGCTTCTTATGCTTCCCGTGATTATGGGTGTGGGTTTCGAGTTCATTCAGCTTGCGGGCAAATATCCCAACAAGTTTACGAAATCCCTCTCAATGCCCGGTCTTCTTATGCAGAGAATAACAACCGTTGAGCCGACAGATGATATCATAGAAGTTGCGATTGAAGCGATGAAGGCTTGTCTGAGCGGTGAAGTTCCCGAGAAAAAGCAGGAAGAAGATGAGCCTCAGGAGGAAGAGTCATAATGACGGTTTCCGCTCTTCTTGAAAAAGGAAAGCAAATCCTTACAGAGGCAGATATTGACAATTTTTCAAATGAAGCCGTATGGATTTTTGAAAATGCTTTCGATTGCAAAAGACAGTTTATTTTCTTTAATGCCGATAAGGAAGCAGACAAAGAAAAGTCTGATTGTTTTCTTGAAAAAATCAGAATGAGAGCATCGGGCGTTCCTGTTCAGTATGTTATCGGAGAATGGGACTTTTTCGGAGAGACATTTTTGGTCGGAGAAGGTGTTCTTATACCAAGACCCGAGACTGAATTGCTTGTTGAGTTTGCTCTTGAATATCTCAAAGGGAAAAACGATCCGGTGGTTTTTGATTTGTGTTCGGGTTCAGGCTGTATCGGTTTAAGCGTTGCAAAAAACATTCCCGATGCAAAAGTTTTTCTGATAGAAAAGTCGCCTGAAGCTTTCAGGTATCTTACAAAGAACAAAGATAATCTGAACTGTAATAATGCAAAGGCGATATCGGGTGATATATTCAACGGATTTGAAAGTTTTGATTTGCCGACTCCCGACCTTGTTCTTTCAAACCCGCCTTACATTGAAACCGCCGAAATTGAAACACTTCAGAGCGAGGTGCATAAAGAACCTTTTATGGCACTTGACGGCGGTGAAGACGGTTTGATTTTCTACAGAGCAATTTGTGATAAATGGCTGCCCTTCTGCAAGGGTGCGGTTGCGGTTGAATGCGGAGAAAACCAAAGTGAAGATATTTTGAATATCTTTTCGGAGTATTGTGATAATCTGAAATCTGTTAAAGATTTCAACGGTATCGAAAGAGTTGTTTGCGGCAATTTACGAAAAGAAAGGAAATAAAAATGCTTTTTGATTTGTTTACCGAGGGATTTGGAATAAACACAATAATGAATCTGATGGCAAGGGTGTTTGTTGTTTTCTGCACACTTCCCATTCATGAATATGCCCACGCGCTTGTTGCCACAAAGCTTGGCGATGACACTGCAAGATTGAAAGGAAGACTTACACTCAATCCGCTCGCACATATCGATATTCTCGGTGCACTTATGATTTTTCTTGTCGGTTTCGGATATGCAAAGCCTGTGCCTGTGAATCCCAGACGTTTCAGAAGTCCGCGAAAAGGAATGGCACTGACTGCATTGGCGGGCCCGCTTTCGAACATTGTTATGTCAATCATATTTATGCTTCTTGCGAACACATTCAATGTTGTTCTTATCTACACGAACGGAGCAATCGTAGCTCAGGTTGCAATGCTTTTCTTTACCTTTGCGGCGCAGATAAACGTAAGCCTTGCAATTTTCAATCTTCTTCCCATTCCGCCGCTTGACGGTTCAAGAATAGCCAATCTGCTTATTCCGTCAAAGTATTATTTCAAAATTATGCAATACGAGAGATATATAATTCTCGGTGTGTTTGCACTCATAGTTTTCGGAATTCTTGATGTTCCTCTCAGCTATGCAACGAGCGCGGTTATGAGACTTGTATCGTGGCTTACGGGACTTCCTTTCAAGTTTATTTTAGGTTAAGGTGAATTACAGGTGGAAAAATTTCAATATAAGCTTGAGGTGTTTGAAGGTCCGATGGACTTGCTGCTTCAGCTTATCAGTAAGAAAAAAGTCAGCATAAACGATGTACCCATAATGGAAATCATTGAGCAGTATCTTGATTATGTCCGTCAGATGCAGGAGGATAATCTTGATGTTTCAAGTGAATTCCTTGAGATGGCGGCACGTTTGCTCTATATAAAAACAATTTCTCTTCTTCCTGTACACGAAGAGGCTGAAAAGCTCGTTGAAGAGCTCAGAGGTGAGCTTACCGAATATCAGGACTGCAAGATGGTTGCGGGTAAGCTTCAGAATCAGGCAAAAGGATTTGAGTTTTATCAGAGGGAGCCTGAAGAGTTTCCCGTCGATATGACTTACACAAGAATTCATGAGCCGGCAGAACTTTTCAAAGCATATATTGCCGCTGTTGGCAAGGGAAAAAGGAAACTGCCTCCTCCGTTTGAAGCATTCAGAGGAATTGTTGCTCACAAAATCGTTTCTGTTGCTTCAAGAATCAATGTCATCATTGAAAGATTCAGAAAAAACAGAAAACAGAAATTCTATTCATTTTTTGAAAATTCGGAGTCCCGTTCAGAGATGGTCGCAACCTTCCTTGCGCTTCTTGCAATGGCAAAGGCGAAAAAGATTTCTATTGACGGAGACGGCGAGAGTACGGATGTTACTTTAATTCAGGACAGCGGGGAGGGTATTGAAATTGACGAATGAACAGATTCGTGCGGCTTGCGAAGCAATTCTTTTTGCGTCGGGAGAGCCGCTTGAAGCTTCAAGAATTTCAGAAGCTTTGGAAATTGATATTGAGACAGTTACGGCGGCTTTATGGGAGCTTGCAAGCAGTCTTGACGAAAGAGGAAGCGGAATTTGTCTTCTGAGACTCGGAAGTAAATATCAGCTTTGTTCAAGAGTTGAATATGCACAGCAGGTCAGAAGTGTTCTCGACATCAAAAAGAATGCGCCGCTTTCACCCGCTGCTTTTGAGGTGCTTGCGGTTGTTGCATATAATCAGCCTGTAACAAAGGCTTACGTTGAGCAGATAAGAGGCGTTGATTGCTCGGGTGTTATTTCAACACTTTGTCAGAAAGGCCTGCTTGAAGAAAAGGGCAGACTTGATTTGCCGGGCAGACCTTTGCTTTACGGAACAACTCCCGATTTCCTTCGTTGCTTCTGTCTCACTTCTCTTGCGGATTTGCCCGAACTTCCCGAGAAGAACGAAAATCCCGAAGAGATTAACGACGATGAAATCAATAACGAGCAGGGCGAGCAGATAAGAAGCTTTTTCCAGAATGTTGAAGAAGAATGATTTTTACACCCTATAAGGAGGTGTTGCAGTGACGGCGTTATACATAATTCTCGGAATAATTGCTTTCTTTGTCTTGATTCTTTCAATCAAAGTTGCGGTAACCGTTCATTATGAGGATGACATTGAGTTATCGGTCAAATGGCTCTTTCTTAACATAAAGATTCTTCCCAAGAAAGAAAAGGAAGAAAAAAAGGAGAAAGAACCCAAGAAAAAGAAAGAAGAAAAGCCGAAAGAAGAAAGCGAAATAGTAAAAGAGCCCAAAAAGAAGAAGCAGGACAATATGTTTGTTCGTTTTTACCGTAACAGAGGTGTTGCGGGCGTTGTTCAGCTTCTTAAGGATGCGGCAAAAGCTGTAGGAGGCATGTTCAAAAGAATCGGCAGAGCTTTTCTCTTTGAGGAACTGTTTATATCACTTACTGTCGGTGCGGGCGATTCAGCGGAAACCGCTTTAAAGTACGGTAAAACCTGTTCGGCGGCATTTCCTGCAATGGGTCTCATTGTAAGCACGATGAGAGTGAAAAAATACAGCATCGAAATCAATCCCGATTTCCTTAACGGTACAAACGGTGCGAAACTGCACACAAAAATTTCGGTAAGACCGATAAAGCTCATAAATGCGGTAATAATTGTTGCGTTTGAGCTTCTTTTCAAAGTTGTCGTTAAGCTGCTTAAGCACAGCAAGGCTCCGAAGCCCGATGTGGAAAAGCAGCATAACATATAAAATTTTCAAAATAAAGAAAGGCGGAAAACAAAATGAAAGAACAGTCAGCATCAGGAATTCTCGGCACATCAATCGAAAAAATCAAGGACCTTGTAGATGTAAGCACAATTATCGGTGATCCCATCAAAATCAGCGACACTCTTCAGATTATCCCTGTTTCAAAGGTAACATACGGTTTCGCTTCAGGCGGCACAGATTTTCCCTCAAAGAATAATGCAGAGCTTTTCGGTGGCGGCGGCGGAGCAGGTATCACAATTTCTCCCGTTGCATTCCTCGTTGTCAATAACGGCAGCGTAAGCGTTAAATATATCAATGCTGCAGAAGGCTCGGTTGAAAGAGTAATCGGTATGGTACCCGATATCGTTGACAAAGCAACAGAGGTTATCGGTGCTATGAAGAATAAGAACAACGGTGTTGATGAAGCAATCGCAAACTATATGGACCCCAACGCACCCGTTGTTTAATATTTGAAATCCTTCCCGCATATATTTTTAGAAAAATATAAGTGAGGTAAGGTGTTTGAAAAAGAGAATAGCTTCATTCGGCATTTTTTCGGTTATTGTTTTGCTTTTTACTTTCACGGCATATGCACAGCCATACGTATCGGCGGAAAGTGCAGTTGTTATGTGCGTTGAAAACGGAAAAGTTCTTTATTCAAAAAACGCAGACAACATAATGTCAATGGCAAGCACAACAAAAATAATGACTTCTCTCATAGCAATCGAGCAGGCAATTCCAAACAGAGAAATAGTTGTTACCAAGGATATGGTATCAGTTGAAGGCACTTCGATGGGACTTCAGGCAGGTGACAGCGTTTCAATGAACGAATTGATTTACGGAATGCTTCTTCAGTCAGGCAATGATGCGGCGCATACCGTTGCTTGTGTAATTGCGGGAAATGAAGAAGAATTTGCAAAGCTTATGAATAAACGTGCCGCACAAATTGGTATGAAAAACACCAGTTTTGCAACCGCTTCGGGTCTTGACAGAGAGAATCATTATACAACCGCTTACGATATGGCACTTCTTGCGTGTGAATGTATAAAGAATCCTGCCTTTGCTTCCGTTTGCTCAAAGAAAAGCGCAAGCTTAACATACGGAAATCCGCCTTATAAACGGACCCTCACCAACCATAACAGGTTGCTTTGGAGTTACGAAGGCTGTATCGGTATGAAAACGGGATTCACGAAAAAAAGCGGACGGTGTCTCGTCAGTGCCGCGAAAAGAAACGGTATAACTCTTGTTGCGGTTACTCTCAATGCACCGAATGACTGGAATGACCATATTTCAATGCTTGATTACGGTTTTTCTCAGACAAATGCTTTTGAGCTTAAGTGCGATTTAAGCAATGTGAAACTTCGGGTCTGCGGAGGAAAAAAGAGTTTTGTTTCGCTTGTTCAATCCTCTTTTCCGTTTTATCCCGCAGACGGAAACGGATATTCCTGCAAAATTCTGCTTCGGCCGTTTGAATATGCACCCATAGAAAAAGGTGATATTCTCGGCACCGCCGTTTATTCTTCGGGCGGAAAGGTGATTGCAAGCATTCCGCTTGCGGCAGCAGAAGACGTTGAGAGGCAGATTGCGATAATCGCAAAGCCGAAAGAAAGCAAAAAATCTTTTTCGGATTTGATTGAAAAAATCAAAGAACTTTTCAGAGGTGAATAAAAAATTGGCCGATAACAAAATCAGGCTTCAGAAATACATGTCCGAAGCGGGCATTGCGTCAAGACGCAAGGCAGAGGATATGATAAGAGACGGTAAGGTAAGAATAAACAACCGTGTTGCGCAGATTGGCGACTGCGTTGACCCGAAAAAGGATACCGTTACCGTAAGCGGCAAAAAAATAAGAAAACAGACAAATCTTCGTTACATTCTTCTCAATAAGCCGAGAGGATATGTAACAACAACCGATGATGATTTGGGAAGAAAGTGCGTTCTTGAGCTTGTTCGCGATGTAAAAGAACGTATCTATCCTGTCGGCAGACTTGACAGAATATCGGAGGGCGCACTTATTCTTACAAATGACGGTGAATTTGCCAACGCAATGATGCACCCGTCAAAACACGTTGCAAAAACATACCGTGTTACAGTTCGTCCCGAAATAACAAACGAAAAGGTTGATATTCTTTCAACGGGTATCGAGCTTGACGGCAGAATGACCGCGCCCTGTGAAGTTCACGTGCTTCAAAAAGAAGAAGGCAGGTCTGTTCTTGAAATCATTCTTCACGAGGGCAGAAACCGTCAGATAAGACGTATGTGCGAGGCTGTGGACCTTGAAGTTGCAAGACTGAGAAGAATTGCGGTTGGTCCCGTAAAGCTTGGTATGCTTCAGACAGGTGAATGGCGTGACCTCACACCGACGGAGATTGATGCACTTTTCAATGCGGCAGGCATAAAAAAGAAAGGCGGAAACGGCAAATGATAAGATTTCTTCCTTTTGAAACAAATTCAATGAAGGCTTTTGACGGCGAAACCGAGGTTGGAATTTGTTCGTTTTCTATCGACGGATTTGTGATGACATTTGATTCGCTTATTGCCGATAATAATGACCCTATTATAACCGAGGGACTTATCCGTTCCGCATTGAATTACGCTGCCAACAGAGGTGCATATATTTCAAAAGTAAAAAACGGCATTTCACAGCAGATGTTTGAGTTTCTTGGATTCAAGGGCGATGATATTTTGTCAGCCGAGATTCCTGAGGTGCTCACATCCGGCTGCGGATGTTCACATAATAAATAAAATTACGGAGATGTTTTAACCGATGATAAAGAGTATGACCGGCTACGGCAGAGCAATTCAGCTCGTAGACGGTATGAACATAACAGTTGAAATTAAAAGTGTAAATCACAGATATTTTGAGTTTTCTTCAAAGCTTCCCAGAAGCTACGGCTTCCTTGATGAAAAGCTGAAAAGCTTTTTTATGGGCAAGCTTACAAGAGGTAAGATGGAATGCTATGTGTCAATTGAAACCGTTGAAGAACCCGACACAATTATCAGCGTAAACCATCCGCTTGTTAAAGGATATCTCGATGCTTATAAAGAACTTTCCGAAACATACGGTCTTGAAAATAACATCAGGGTTTCCGATATAGCAAGGGTATCCGATGTTTTCAGCATCAGGAAACAGGCTGCCGATGAGGACAAGATATGGGCGGCAGTCAGCGTTGTTGCTCAGGAGGCACTTGACGGCTTTATTGCAATGAGAGAAAGAGAAGGCGAAAGACTCAAGGCTGATGTTCTTTCAAGACTTGCAACGATTCTCGAAAATGTTGAATTTGTTGAAGAACGTTCCCCTGAAACCGTTAAAGAATATAACGAAAAGCTTCTTTCAAGACTCAGAGAGCTTCTTGAGGACACACATATTGATGAGCAGAGAATTCTGACTGAAGCAGCAATCTTTGCTGATAAGATTGCCGTTGCTGAAGAGACTGTCAGACTTCGCAGTCATATTTCTCAGCTGACATCGTTCCTTGATTCAAGCGAAGCGGTCGGCAAGAAGATGGATTTCCTTGTTCAGGAGCTTAACAGAGAGGCTAACACTATCGGTTCAAAGGCTCAGGATGTTGAAATTGCACGCAGAGTAGTTTCGATAAAGGCTGAGATTGAGAAAATCCGTGAACAGATTCAGAATATTGAATAACGGAGGAAGTTAAATGAAACTTATAAATATCGGCTTTGGCAATATGGTCAATGCAAGCCGTCTTGTTGCTATTGTAAGTCCCGAATCTGCACCCATTAAAAGAATTATTCAGGAGTGTAAGGAAAAAGGAACACTTATTGATGCAACCCACGGCAGACGAACAAGAGCTGTTATTATTACCGACAGCGACCACGTTATTCTCACATATCTTCAGAGTGAAACCGTTGCAAACAGACTTAATGACGATATGGACGAGCTTGATGAAGAGGAGGATGAGGAATAATGAACGATAAAGGTGTTCTTATTATTCTTTCAGGGCCCTCGGGTTCAGGTAAGGATACAGTTCTCAATGACCTTGTAAAAGTCAGAGATGATGTCAGAATTTCAATATCAATGACAACAAGAAAACAGAGAGACGGCGAAATCGACGGTTTCCATTATTATTTTGTTGACAGAGAGTATTTTGAAAAGAAGATTTCAGAAAACAAAATGCTTGAGTTTGCTGAATATGCAGGCAATTTCTACGGTACACCCAAGGACCCCGTTGATGAAATGCTTTCAAGCGGAAAATCCGTAATTCTCAAAATTGAGGTTCAGGGTGCGGAAAAAATCAGAAAGATTTATCCCGATGTTATCAGTATCTTCCTTATGCCTCCGTCAATGGTTTCTCTTGAGGAGAGACTCAGAGGCAGAAACAGCGAGGACGAAGAAACAATTCAGCACAGACTTGTAATTGCCCGTGAAGAAATAAAAAGAGCTTCCGAGTATGATTACATAGTTATCAATGACACGGTTGAAAATTCAGTAAAGGGCATTGAAACCGTAATCAACGCAGAAAAGAAAAAAACATCAAGAAACAAAAATATTATAAGTGAGGTAATCAACAATGTTTAATCCCGATTTAAGAGGCGTACTTAAAAACCATCTCAGCCGTTATTCTCTTGTAACAGCAACTGCAAAAAGAGCAAGAGAAATTGCAGAAAAGGCAGAAGCAGACAAGATTGCAATGACAGAAAAGCCTGTCAGCGTTGCTCTTGAAGAACTTCTCAACGGCGAATATGTTATCGTTGAGCCCGAAGAAATCAGAAATATCTGAGTCAATTATCCGATAAAACTGCAGGGGAGTGAAGTCAAATGAAAATTGCAAGGGTTGCCGTTGAAAATGCGGTTTTTACCTTTGATAAAGAATTTGATTATCTTATCCCCGAGCAGCTTGAATCGGAAGCCCAGCGAGGCTGCAGGGTAACAGTGCCTTTTGGCAACGGTAACAAGAAATGTATAGGCTTCATTTTTGATTTTGCAGATTCAAGTGACAGCAAAAGACTGAAAAAGATTTCGGAAGTAATTGATGAAACTCCGCTTTTGTCCGATGAAATGATTCAGCTTGCAAGATGGATTAAAGACAGAACATTCTGCACTCTTTATGAGGCAGCAAAAGCAATGCTTCCCACGGGAATAAACCACAGGATGGTTGCATCCTATTCGGCAAATCCCGAAGTTGACCGCGAAAAGCTTTCAAAGCTCGGTGAAATTGAAAGAGAGCTTTATGATTATCTGCTCAAAAGAGGAACTTTTGTAAAAGCAGACAATGTATTCAAGGCTCTCGGTATAAAAAACGATTTCGGTCTTTGTGAAAAGCTTGCAAAGAGAGGAATTCTTCTCGCAAGTTTCGATGCCGTGAGAAATCTCGGCGATTTAACCGTCAGAATGGTAAGACTTTTGCCTGATACTGACGGGATAAAGCTTACAAAAAAACAAAAGGAAATTGTTGATGTTCTGAAAGACATCGGCGAGGCAAGCGTTAAAGAACTTTGTTATTTTACGGGATTGACTCCGGCTGTTGTCAACGCACTTGTCAAAAACGGCGTTGCAGAATTTTTTGAACAGACTGTCATCAATCTTCCCGATTTTACTCAAACCGTTCCTTTTAAAGAAGAAATAGTTTTAAGCGATGAGCAGAAACAAGCTTATAACAAGCTCGTTTCCTTGTCCGATGCAGAAAAACCGTCGGTTTCATTGCTGTACGGTGTTACCGGAAGCGGAAAAACATCCGTTTATATGAGTGTTATCGATTCAGTGATTGAAAAAGGTAAGTCAGTTATTGTGATGGTGCCAGAAATCGGTCTCACACCGCAGACACTTTCACTTTTCTGCAAGAGGTACGGTTCGCAGGTTGCTGTTTTCCACAGCGCACTTTCCGTGCGTGAAAGGCTCGACGAATGGCAGAGAGTCAGAAACGGCGATGCAAAAATTATAATCGGCACAAGAAGTGCCGTGTTTGCTCCGACAGATAATCTCGGACTCATCATTATCGATGAAGAACAGGAGCATACCTATAAATCCGAACAAACTCCGAGATACAATGCAATTGATGTTGCAAAATTCAGAGCAGCATATAATAAATGTCTGCTTCTTCTTGCTTCGGCAACTCCGAGTATTGAAAGCTATGCCGCCGCACTCAGCGGCAGATATGAGCTTTGCACACTTACAAAACGTTACGGCAACGCGGTTTTGCCCGATGTTGTGACCGTTGATATGAGGACCGAAGAAAAAACGCCTGAAAGCAAGGCAATAAGCAAAACGCTTTATAATTACTTAAAAAATAATCTTGAAAACGGACATCAGTCGATTCTGCTTATTAACAGAAGAGGATTCCATACCTTTGCCGCCTGCAATTCGTGCGGTGCGGTTGTATGCTGTCCTTATTGCAGTATTTCAATGACTTATCACTCTGCAAACAACAGACTTATGTGTCATTACTGCGGACATTCCGTTCCTTTTTCCGATTTATGTCCCGAATGCGGTGAACATTCCGTGAGATATTCGGGATTCGGAACTCAGAAAATTGAGCAAGAGCTTTCACTTATGCTTCCGGAAGCGAGAATAGTGAGAATGGACACCGATTCAACATCGGGAAAAAATTCTCACGAAAAGGTGCTGGACAGCTTTGCAAAGGGTGAGTACGACATAATGATCGGTACTCAGATGGTTGCAAAAGGACTCAATTTTCCTAATGTAACGCTTGTAGGTGTTGTTTCTGTTGACCAGCAGCTGTATAATGACGATTTCAGAAGCCTCGAGAAGACTTTTTCGCTTCTTACTCAGGTTGTGGGAAGGTCGGGCAGAGGTGAAACGGTGGGAAGTGCCGTTATTCAGACACTTACACCCGAAAACGAAATTATCCGTCTTGCTTCAAAGCAGGATTACGATGCATTCTTCAAAACAGAAATAAGACTTCGTAAGGGTATGGTTTATCCGCCGTACTGTGATTTGTGTGTACTTGGGTTTACAGGTACGGATGAAACGATTGTGAGGTCTGCTGCTAGAGAAGCTCTTGAACTGCTCAGAGAGAATTCAAACGGAAAATACAAGGGCGAAAAAATAATCGCTTTGGGTCCGATGCCTGCAAGAGTAGCGAGGGTTAATAATAAATTTCGTTACAGACTGATAATAAAGTGCAGAAATTCAACGAATTTCAGAAAAATGATTTCGGAAATAATTATCGCAGTCGGTAAGGATAACAGATTTTCAACCGTTACGGTTTATGCTGATATCAATCCCGACACAACGGTATAATATATATTGAAAGGTGAAATTTATGGCTATCAGAAATATAGTAAAAGACGGGGATCCGATTCTTTCAAAAAAATCGCGCACCGTTGAAAAATTTGATAACCGCCTGTGGCAGCTTCTTGATGATATGAAAGATACAATGTATCACGCAAACGGTGTGGGTCTTGCCGCTGTTCAGGTAGGTACTCTCAGAAGAATTGTTGTTCTTGATTGCGGAGACGGTTATCTTGAACTCATAAATCCCGAGATTACAAGTACAGAGGGCGACCAGTTTGAAGAGGAAGGATGTCTTTCTTTCCCCGGTGAAACAGGTGTAACTCACAGACCGGCCGTAGTGCGTGTCAAAGCGCAGGACAGAAACGGCAAATGGTGTGTATATAAGGGTGAAGGACTCAAAGCGCGTTGTTTCTGTCACGAGATTGACCATCTTGACGGCATTGTTTTCAAACAGAGGGTCATCAAAAAGGAGACAAACGTATGAGAGTAGTTTTTATGGGTACACCCGAGTTTGCGGTTCCTTGCCTTCAGAAGCTTATTGACTGCGGACACGAGGTGACGGGAGTGTTTACTCAGCCTGATAAACCTCAGGGTCGAAAGATGATTCTTACACCGCCGCCTGTAAAAAAGCTTGCGATTGAGAATAATATCAAAGTGTATCAGCCCGTTAAAATGCGTGACGGTACGGCTCTTGAAATGCTCAAAGAGGCAAATCCCGAGCTTGTAATTGTTGTTGCTTACGGAAAAATTCTTCCGAAAGAAATTCTTGATTATCCCGAATACGGATGCATCAACATTCACGCATCGCTTCTTCCCGAGCTTCGCGGTGCTGCACCTATCCAGTGGTCTGTTATCAACGGCTTTGAGAAAACAGGTGTAACCTCAATGCAGATGGACGAGGGTCTTGACACGGGTGATATGCTTATAAAAGCTGAAATTGAAATCGGTGAAAATGAGACTGCAGGTGAATTGCACGATAAGCTTTCCGTTCTCGGTGCCGAGGTTCTTGAAGAGACAATCAATGCCCTTCTTGACGGTAAGCTTGAACCCGAAAAGCAGGATCATTCAAAATTCACATATGCCTCAATGCTTTCAAAAGAACTGTCACCTATTGACTGGAATTTGACCGCAAAAGAGGTTCATAATAAAATAAGAGGACTTTGTCCGTGGCCATCGGCAAATGCTGTGCTTAACGGAAAGAAAGTCAAAATTCATAAAAGCATTCTCAGTAATATCAAAGGCACAAAGGCAGGAGAAATTGTTCAGGCAGATAAAAAGCTTGTTGTTGCCTGCGGAGATAAGAACTGCATTGAAATTCTTGAGCTTCAGGCAGAGGGCAAGAAATCAATGTCAGCGGCAGATTACCTGAGAGGCAATCCTGTTGAAGTCGGTATGCTTTTTGAATAATAAAGAAAGGTGATAATTCTTGTACGGATTATTTTATGATTATTATTATATAATTCTTGTTATTCCCGCAATGCTCATTTCTTTGTGGGCACAGTTCAAGGTAAAATCAACCTACAGGAAGTTTTCGGATGTGCGTAACACCCGCGGAATAACAGGAGCTTATGCCGCCCAGGCGGTTCTTACTCATTACGGTATCCGAGATGTAAGAATTGAACACGTATCGGGCAGTCTCACTGACCATTATGACCCTAAAGCCAAGGTTATCAGACTTTCTGACGGTGTGTTCAATGCAACGTCAATTGCGGCGATAGGAATTGCCTGCCATGAAGCAGGTCACGCGGCACAGCACGCAGAAAACTATGTTCCCATAAAAATTCGCAATACAATGGTTCCTGTATGTAATATTGGTTCAAGATTGGGTGTTCCTCTTGCACTTCTGGGATATTTTCTCGGCTTTGAACCTCTTATTGCTTTTGGTCTTATTCTTTATTCGGCAATAACTGTTTTTCAGCTTGTAACTCTTCCTGTTGAATTCAACGCAAGCAGAAGAGCAATCAAGGTTATAGATGAAACCAATCTTTTATATGATGATGAAATGAGCGGAGCGAAAAAAGTTCTCAAGGCGGCTGCAATGACTTATGTTGCATCAATGCTTGTTGCTCTTGCCAGCTTGCTCAGACTTGTACTTCGCTTCGGCAGAAGAAGCAATAACTAATCTCCGAAAGGACGCATAAAAATATGAAAAGTGCCAGACAGGTAGCATTTGAAGCATTGTTAAAGGTTCACCGTGACGGAGCGTATTCCAATTTAGCGGTTGACAGCTTGCTGAAAGAAAACGATCAGCTTGATGACAGGGATAAAGCTTTTGTTTCCAATCTTGTTTACGGAACAATCGACAGACTGATTCTCATCGACTATAATCTCAGTCTTTATCTCAATCAACCCGTCAGAAAGCTTAAGCCTGAGCTCCACACCATTCTCAGAATGGGTACATATCAGCTTTTGTTTATGGACAGAGTACCGTCGAGAGCCGCTGTTAATGAAAGTGTTAATCTTGCAAAGGTTAACAAGTCGTCATTCGCAGCATCGCTTGTTAATGCGGTGCTCCGCCGTGTTGCCGATAACGGACTCAGACTTCCCGAAAAAAGCGAAACTGATCCTGATTACCTTGCAATCAAATATTCATGTCCCGAATGGCTCATTTCATTATGGATAAATTCCTACGGCTTTGATAATGCAGTTGCACTTGCCGAAAAGGCACTTGAGGCGCCGCCTGTTGTTGTAAGAGCAAACACAACAAAGATTTCTGCGGACGAGCTTATCTGGAAGCTTGCGGAAGAAGGCGTTGTTTCAGAAAAAACAGATATCGCCAAAGATGCACTCATTCTCAGCAATACAGGTTCGGTTGATGAACTTGATGCATATAAAGAAGGTCTTTTCCACGCGCAGGATCTTGCATCCCAGCTTTGCTGTGAGGCGCTTGACCCGCAGGAGGGCGAAACCATATTTGACCTTTGTTCCGCACCCGGAGGAAAAGCATTCACCATAGCAGAAAAAATGAATAACACGGGTGTTGTAAGAGCGTTTGATATTTATCAGTCCCGTGTAGAACTTATAAAGAGCGGTGCAAACCGTCTCGGTCTTACAAATGTTTATTCGTATCTGTCTGATGCGGCAATTTTCAATGAAAACTACGGTGTTGCAGACCGTGTGCTTTGCGATGTGCCTTGTTCGGGCCTCGGTGTGATTCGCCGCAAGCCCGAGATACGCTACAAATCCCTCGATGCCTTGCGAGAGTTGCCACCGTTGCAATATGCCATTTTGGAACAAGGCGCTCGTATGGTGCGCACGG
>JAZTZD010000003.1:0-2117 GCA_045637305.1 Acutalibacteraceae bacterium | reverse complement strand
TATTATGCGTGACAGTCTCGGTCTTGACCTTATGCTTCTCGGCTCGGGAAGTGTCCGAACAACGGAACTCGGTCCGATTGTTCTTTATCAGGATCTTGCGGAATGCTTCCCTTACGATGACCCTGCATATATGCTCCGTGTGACGGGCGAACAGCTCAGACGGATGATAAAGTTCATGCTTCGTGACGAGGTGTGGGAAGGTTCGCATTGTGAATTTTATCAGTTCTCAAAAGGAACAAGAGTTATTTATGACCGCAACACTCACGAAATCAAAAAGTTTGTGTTAAACGGCGAACCTCTTGATGATGAAAGAATTTATAAAATCGGTCTTCAGCATTTCCATTTCAAGAATCTTGAAAACTTCTTCTCCGTTCCCTATGACCAGGTTCCAAAAAACGGCAAGCCCCGAATGGTTTCAACCTCCTGCAGAGAAATTCTTGATGAATATCTTTCCGTTCATAATGCTCTTGACCGTGAAATCAGCGGCAGATTGATTGTTGAATGATTATGAAGAAGAACAGACCAAAGGGCAACGGATTCTTTTCGGCGTTGCTGATAAACCTAATATTCGACCTTGAATGGACTGTTCCTGCATGGCTTTTGCTTGCGGCACATTTCATTTTCAAAATATCAATATGGTGGTTCGTCGGAGCACTCGCCGTGTGGGTTATCGGCGTTGCAATAAAAACATCGGTTTTCTCGTGGCTTGTTCACGTCGGAAACATTCCCGATCCGCCCAAAGAAAACAAAAATCCCTATTCATCAACGGGATATAAACCGAATAAATAAGGAGGTAATGCCAATGAAAAAGATAGCAGCCGTTTTGCTTGCTCTGATTATGCTTCTATCATTTGCGGCTTGCGGCGGTAAGGATAACGGCGAAACAACAACCGATGCCCCTTCGCAGACCGAAGAAGCAAACACAAAGGGCAACAGTTCCGCAAACAACAAAGGCGAAAACAAAGAGGATGACGGCGGTGATTTGCTGATGACTCTTTATATGGACTGCGATTCTGATGATTACCGGAGTCTGACGGGTAAAATTGAAAGCATAAACACAGGCATTGACCCACAGACTTCAGCAGGCTGTTTCAGATTTGTTTCACCCAAAAACGGTGTGACTGTCAGACTTGAAGCGATAATGTGGTCACCGATTGTTGATGCATTTGAGGTAACCGAAACAATATTCGAAATCTCAACCGAAAAAGGCAGGATTTACGAATTTGAATGCTATGTAACCGAAACAATTCCCGATTACAGACTCGTTGCCGAGTACGGAGACATGAAAGCCAAGTATTATCTGGCTATGGACGGTTATGAGGTTGTCACAAAACTGCTTATGGTTGATGAGGGCAACACACCCGAAGGAATAACCGAAGACTCAGCCTTCTATAATCTCTGCGTTGCCCGTGCGGCATCGAAAATCTTTTATGAAGGTTTTGTTGAGCATGATGACCCGGGGGTTATCTGGGATACACTTGCTTATGCGGTAACGCTCAATGAATTCAAGATGAACGGCACGGAAGACTATGTAAATATGATCGGTCTTTCCGAATGGGAGGCTGATGCTTATTTCAGCACCCTTTATCCCACGCTTATCGAAAGTGATACGGAGCTTCCCGAAAACGGCAACGTTGTGACTGCTCATTTCAGCACAGGTGAGAAATATCTCGTTATGCCGCATCAGTTTGAAAATTCCTTCACCAACGAGTTCTACGGTGTTGAGGATAACGGCGACGGAACGTATTCCGTTAAAATCCGCATTGACGATTACAGATTTGAAGGCTATGAAGAATTCGGTCTTGCGGTAATCGTTGAACCCGATGCAAACAGTCCTTTCGGCTATGTAATCACAGATGTTGTTGATTGCGAATTACCGAGAGGATAAGAATAAAAATTATAAACTGATTTCTTGAAAGGAGAAATTCAATATGGGACTTATTAAAGCAGGTATAGGAGCACTCGGTGGAGTAATGGCAGACCAGTGGAAAGAATTTTTCTACTGCGAATCACTTGAAAATGATGTGCTTATGGTGAAAGGACAGAAGCGTGTAGGCGGACGTTCTTCCAACACAAAAGGCAGTGACAACGTTATCTCCAACGGCTCGGGTATTGCC
>JAZTZD010000002.1:0-13506 GCA_045637305.1 Acutalibacteraceae bacterium | reverse complement strand
TTTATACTCATAAAAAAGGCGCACAGGAATATTACGACTCAATTTTTGAACTTTATGCTTCCTGGGATGTGGATTATATCAAGTGCGATGATATTGCCAACACAGAGATGTACCCCGATAATCCGTATTCCGCAAGAGAAGAAATAGAAATGATCAGAAAAGCCATTGACAAGTGCGGCAGAGATATGGTGCTCAGCCTTTCTCCGGGTCCCGCACCCGTGTGGGAACACGAGCATCTTGCCGCAAATGCAAATATGTGGCGAATGACGGGCGATTTCTGGGATGAGTGGAGTAAACTCTATGCTATGTTTGTGCGCTGTTATGCCTGGCAGGAATATGTTCAGCCCGGTGCCTGGCCCGACTGCGATATGCTTCCCCTCGGCAGAATTCAGATTACGGAAGAGCTTGAAAAATACAGAAACAGATATACCCGCTTCACCCACGATGAACAGATAACAATGATGACTCTCTGGGGCATTTTCCGTTCGCCGCTTATGATGGGCGGTGAAATGCGCGAAAACGATGAATTCACCCTTTCTCTTCTTCAGAACCGAGAGCTTATTGATATGCTTAAGAATTCAAGGGGGGCAAGACAATTCAAGCGCGAAGAAACTGACGGCAAAGGGGAAATAATCTGGACATCTACTGGCGAAAACTGCAAATATGTTGCTCTTTTCAACACAGATGACGAAGAAAGAGAAATCAGTTTTGACGTAACCGATATCACGATTGGCGGTGTTGATTACAGCATTCGTGATATGTGGGCACATGAAGAATATGCGGTGACAGACGGCGCATTTTTCGCAAAGGTTAACCCGCACGGCGCAAGACTGTTTAAAATTACCGTGAAATAAGGGGGATATTATGAATAAACAACCGAATTTAAGGCTTGCAACCGAGAAACCCGACCAGATAATGGTCAGCATTTCGGGCGATGCCAGAACATCAATGACTGTCAGGTGGAGAGCCTGCACCGAGGTTAAAAACGGATATATTGAATATTACGAAAAAAACGGAGAAAAGAAAAGGACACAGGCGATTGTCAGTCCGTTTGTGAGTGATGTTGCAACAAGCCATCTTTTCTTTGCAACCGCTGATAATCTTAAGCCGGGAACGAGATATTATTATACCTGCGGCGATGATAAAAACCGAAGTGAAGAATATTGGTTTGATACTCAGGAAGAAAATCTGACAAAGTTCAGATTTATTGCAATTTCAGACCATCAGAAGGATAATGACCATTATAATCCCGACTATTCTGCATTGAATAAGTTCCTCAAGGCAACACTTGAAAAATATCCCGACGTAAGATTTATACTGACAGCGGGCGACAATACAAACTGCGGTCAGCATGAAATTCAATGGAACGCAATGTATGAGGGAATGCAGGGGATAATCGAGCATCTGCCTTATATGATGTGCTGCGGAAACCACGACAACAGAGGCTTTAAGGAGTATTTTCCCGAAGAGGTCGGCAGATATTATGCCGAACCTGCCGCATTTTTCAATACCCAGCTTGAATATTCCTATCCGAAAAACGGTCCCGAGGGCTGGCAGACGGAAAACTATTCGTTTGATTACGGAAACGTTCATTTTGTTGTTTTCGGTGTCAACGAGCCTGAGCTTTGCAATGAATGGGCGGTCAAGGACATTGAAAGCAGCGATAAAACATGGAAAATCGGAGCTTATCATTTCCCGATTTATTACAGCGGTCCCAACCTTGCCAATGACGATGCATATCCGATGATGCGCGAATGTATGGAAAAGCTTGATGTGCTTTTCTCGGGACACGAGCATAATTTCTCAAGAAGCTATCCCATCCGAAACGAAGAACTGTTTGACAGACCCTCACAGGGTACAATTCATTATGAACTCGGCAATGCTCATATGAATCCGCCCGGCACAAAGACAACGGATAAGGTTTGGCACTGCTCGTTCTATCCTCAGGAAGAGAAAAACTGTATGTTTGCTCTCGTTGAGGTTGACGGTGACAAGATAACATTTATTTCCGAGCTTGATGACGGCAGAGTTGTTGACGAATGCCGTATTGATAAGGAAAAGGACGAAATCAGACCATACAGAGTTGCTCCGATTTTCGGAGAAGGCAGAACAAGAATTTACTATAAGGGCGTTGACCTCGGTCTCTGCGCCGCTTCAACACCTGCAGTCTGCAAGGACGGTGTATGGTATATTCCTTTTGCAACTCTTATCCGATTTATCGGAGGAGAAGTAAAAAGAGAAGAGGGGAAGGTCACACTCGGTCTCTACCGTCATACGGTTACATTTACGGAAGGCGAAAGCGTTGCACAGACCGAAAACGGAAACTTTGACCTTGGAGAAAAGGTGTTCAGAGGCAATGAGGGCCAGCTTTATATGCCTGTTGACGGCGCTTGCAAGACATTCGGCATGAAGTGGGCATACGCAAAAAGAAACAATTTTATAACAATTGAACACGTCAGTGAGGATCATCCCGTACCTCACCAGCCATAAAAATAAAAGCGTACTTTCAGAATTACCGAAAGTACGCTTTTTGATTTTATAAAACGGTTTTGTTTACTGTAACCGTTGATATATAAGGCGCAAAGGTATCTTTGCCAACGAAGTTCTCGCTGCCGTCGTTTGAGAAAACAATCGTATTTACGCCTTTTTCAAGAGTGATATTGAGTGTTACTGTTCTGAAGGTGTCCCAGCTGTATGTGTTTCTGCACCAGAGGTTTTCCGTTTTGCCGTTGCAGGTAACGGTTATGTATCTTTCAATAAGGTCAACATTATATGAATGAACTCCGCCCTCATCGTTGTTTGAATAAAGAACAGTCATCCTGTAGCTTCCCGCTTCGGTTGCATTAACCGTAAATTCTGCTTTTTCACCGTCAGATGATATTCCGTCAATATAATTATTTATGAGCATCGCGCCATCTGAAAGAAACATATCTTCGGGCTCGATTATGATTGATGGTTTGACGGTTGTTTTAGTTATTACACAATCAATGTTCTGATTTGTTTTAATATCAATATAATTAAGTCCTCTGCGAAGATAAACCGTTGCTTCGCCGTTTAATCTGCCGTAAGCGTTATCGATTGTGAAATCGGCATCAACACCCGCATTTACATTGTAATAACCGTCATACGGGGCAATGGCAAGAAAGGATTTTGTGTTTTGGTTTGTTCTGTCAGCATCGGTCAGAACAGTGATTTTTTCTTTATATTCATACGGTTTTACAATCAAACTGTCAACAACAAAGGTTCCCTGCTTGTGCGCAAGTGTCAAAGTGTGACTGCCTTTTTCGAGATATATTTTTTTAATATATTTATCCGTATATTCGCTTTTTATTGTGTTCGGAAAAGCAACTGTTTCGGTTGTGCCGTCAAGTGTCAGCAATCCGTAAGAATCTTTTCTGTCCTTTGGGGTCGGGCCGTCGTTTGAGTTTCCGAAAATGATATCAAGCTCATATTCACCGCTTTCGGGAATGTCAAATGAAACGGTAACGCAGTCGCCGTCTTTTTCAAGACCGCCGACCATTCCGCTTGTTTGACCTGTTGTTGCGTATGCACTGTCATATGTATAGGCGGTGCCGCCGAGAATTCCGTCTTCAAATTCATATCGGACTGGCAAATCTTTGTTTTCGTAATACTCAACATTTTCGCCGTTGTTGGGAGTAACCGTAATTTTGTAAACTGCAGTCGGGTCGGGGTCTGAAAGCTTGATTTTAAGTTTGTTCAGACGAGTGCTTTCCGTGTATTCCTTAACCGTTACAGGCTCATTCACTATACCGCTGAGACCTTCATAATAAACAGATTCAATTCTGATATCGGCTTTTTTCCCGATTAAAGAAGCATCAATATTTTTTATAATAATGTCACTTGTGTAATCGCAGCCGCCGCACAGAATTTCAATTTTATCGCCGTTTTCCGTCATTGATGCAATTCCCGTCAACTGCGAATAATGGAATTTATCTCTGTTATATTTTATAACATTTGCAAAGTCGGAATGAAGAACATCAATGATTTTGGATTTCAGAAGATTTCCTTCCATATCCGCATACCATCTGAAAAGCCACCAGTTTGAATTGGGGGAGTTGTTGTCTGCGGCTGTGTCGCAAAGATTGTTTGCAAGTCTCCAGAAAGCCGCATTTGCGTAAGCGCCCGATTTTTCAATCGCAACAACATAATGAAGCATATCGGCGGGGTTTCCGCACTCTTCCATTGTGCCGTATTCGGTTATGATAATCGGCAATTCTTTAATTCCGAGACTCTTTTCGATTTCTTTATATTCATCGATGTGATCCTGCCAGAATAATGATGAAGTGATACCAAGCTCGTGATAAATCATAATATCGGGCAGACAGCCGTTTTCTTTGCAGTATTCCAGAAAATCCTCAATTTCAAAGGCATCGTAATCACAGTATCCGGGTCCGCCGATTAACGCATCGGGGTCAATGCTTCGGATGAGATTATATGTCTTTTTCCAGGCTTTGTAGAAGTTGAGCTTTGCCTCGTCATCAAATGCATACCATGCGCCGTTATCCTGAGGTGTGCCGAACCACACCGTGTTGTCGCATTCGTTATAAGGGCAGTAAACAAGTCTGTCCGCATAATCTTTTGAGCAAAGCTTTGTAACCGTTTCGGTAACTTTAGGTAAAAAGCTTTCGTCAACAAATTTTTCGCAGTCATAAGTACCCGCCGCCCTCATGTCGGCAATTTGCTGATGACAGTAATACCACGTGTCATAGCAGTCCTGAAGATAAACGACAAGATAATCGCACTTGTCGAGATTATCCGCAACATTGTCAATATCGCCCACGGGATGCTGCAAGCCGTCAATTACCTTCTGCGAAACGCTTGCGATATCAATGCTTTCTGCCATTGCGGGGTCGGGCACACCGTTTTCTGCAAGTCCGTAAAGGAAACCTGAAGCACGGCTTGAGAATTCGCCCTCGCTGACCGACGCATCGATTTCGAGAGTAGGGGAAAAGCCGTATTTTATTCCTTCGCTTGTAAGTGAAAGCGCCGTTAAAAGACCCATAATGAAGCTGATTATCTTAATCATATCAATTCTCCGAGCATATATTTAATGTATATATAATAAAATTGCAAAGAAAAAAAGTCAATGAAAAATTTTTTTGAAAAACCTATTGACAAATGCGATTTATTTGTTATAATAATGATAACGATTATCGTTATTGATTTTACGGAGGTGACCGATGATGACGAAGCACAGTAAACAGCGCGATGCCATTTACTCAAACCTTTGTTCACGCACCGACCACCCGACGGCAGAGGAAATATATCTTTCCCTGAAACCCGAAATGCCCGCAATAAGCCTTGCAACGGTTTACAGAAATCTTGCTCAGCTTGAAGCAGACAACAGAATTCTTCGGATCGGTTCAGGTGGCTCTGCAAGGTATGACGGCGATATTTCACCGCATTATCATCTTTCCTGTTCAGGCTGCGGCGGAGTTTTCGACATCTTTATGGAATCCGATGAAAGTCTGCTCAGAAAAGCGACGGAGCATTTTAACGGAACGATATTATCCTATTCGGTGTTATTCAAAGGCTATTGTCCCGCGTGTGCGGATAATAAAATAAACTGAAAAATTATATTTTTAATTAACGGAGGAAAAAATTATGAAAAAGTTTGTATGCAGTGTTTGCGGTTATGTTCACGAAGGCGATTCAGCTCCCGAAAAGTGCCCCCAGTGCGGAGTTCCCGCTTCAAAGTTCAATGAGCAGAAGGGCAAAATGAGCTGGGCAGCAGAGCATGTTCTCGGTGTTGCACAGGGTGTAGACCCCGAAATCATCGAAGGCCTCAGAGCTAACTATATGGGCGAATGCACAGAAGTAGGTATGTACCTTGCAATGGCAAGAGTTGCTCACAGAGAAGGCTATCCCGAAATCGGTCTTTACTGGGAGAAGGCAGCATACGAAGAGGCTGAGCACGCAGCAAAGTTTGCAGAGCTTCTCGGCGAAGTTGTAACAGACAGCACAAAGAAGAATCTTGAGATGAGAGTTGAAGCTGAAAACGGCGCAACTGCAGGCAAGTTCGAGCTTGCAAAGATGGCAAAGGCTCAGAACCTCGATGCAATCCACGACACAGTTCACGAAATGGCAAGAGACGAAGCAAGACACGGCAAGGCATTTGCAGGTCTTCTCGCAAGATATTTCGGTTAATTAACCCCCTATAAATAAAGAGTTTTTTCGAGAGGGAACGGCGTATGCTGTTCCCTCTTTTTGCGTTCCTGTGTCCTTTGTGTGTCCCTCTGCTTTTTGGAGAAATCCAAAAACAACGAAATGTGTCTTTGTTTTATTTTGTTTATTTAGGGATATAATAAAAAAGGAGGTTGATTCCGATGAAAAAATACGTGTGTCCCTGCGGATATGTTTATGACCCCGCACTTGGTGACCCCGATAACGGTGTGGCACCCGGTACGGCTTGGGAGAATGTGCCCGATGACTGGGTTTGCCCCGTTTGTCAGCTTGATAAATCGGCATTTGAAGAAGAATAAAATGAACGGCTTGCAGAAAAACTCTGCAAGCCGATTTTTATTTTTCAATTATCCTGAATTCGGGTTCATTGACCTTTTTCATATGAGCAATCAGGATTTCGCGAAGCTCCGCTTTGATTTGCTTATGCTCTGCGCTTTCAATCAGGTTGTTTTTCTCATAGGGGTCATTGTCTAGGTCATAGAGAAAATCTTCCGTATATGTGTCGGAGAATGCGCAATCCTTGTTGGGGGATGTGACGCTGTATTTCCATCTTGATGTTCTGACCGCTCTGCCAATCTGACTTTCGGAAATCTGAACAAAAACATCCTCGTGTCCCTTGAAATCCGCAAGGCTCTTGCCTTCAAAATGTTCGGGAATTTCAATGCCCGCAATGTCAAGGATTGTTGCGGGAAGGTCGATAAGCGAAACGAGGTCTTTTATTCTTCCGCCGCCCGTAAATCCGCCGCCTGTTATAACAAGCGGAACCTTTATGCTTGCTTCGTGACACGAACGCTTATACTCCGTATTTCTTGTTCTGAAATGGCAACCGTGGTCGGAGGTGTAGATGATAACCGTGTTATCATAAAGCCCTTCTTCTTTGAGTGCTTCAATAAGCTTTCCGAAGTTGTGGTCAACTCTGTTGCAGCAGGCGAGATATGATGAATACATCAGTCTCCAATCGCCGAGAGTACCTTTTAAATCACCGGGAAGATCATAATCCTTGAATTTATTTTTTGCTCCCTTGGGTGCTTCAAATCTCAGCCTGTCATTCTGGTGATGAGGTTCAAGCTGAGAAATGAACATAAAGAAAGGCTTTTCGTGTTTTTGTTTCTTTATGTATTCAACTGCATAATCGTTGATTCTGTCTGCTCTGTAGCCTTTAAAATCAAGTCTGTTGCAGTTTTCGTCGAAAATATAGCCGTTATAGCCGTGAGATGTAAATTCAAGAACATCCGAGGCTCTCCAGTAGTCATAGCCGCCTCTTCTTTCCTTGGGAGTGGGTTTGGTTTTCAGATTATGGTCTTTGTCCGAAGCAAGATGCCATTTTCCGATATATGAGGTGTCGTATCCCGCATCTTTAAGATAATGTGCGATTGTCTTGCAATCGAGTGGCAGAGCGATATCGTTTCTGTAGCAACCGTTCTGCGTTGCATAAACACCGCTTTGAAGACACGCTCTCATAGGTCCGCAAACGGGTTGACACGAGAAAGCATTTTCAAAAAGTGTGCCTTCGCCTGCAACCGCATCAAGGTTGGGCGTTACTGGAAGCTTTTGTCCGTAGCAACCTGCAGAATCCGCTCTTTGCTGGTCGGAAAAATAGAAAATAATATTAGGTTTTTTCATTTTTATATCACCCTATACTTCTTAATTTTTCAAGTGCGTGAAGCTTAAAATCCATCATCGGGCAGTAACCCGAAAGCTGATTATAAAGACCTCTGTATCTCTTGCAGCCTCCGTTACAGATTTTCTGCACGGGGCAGGAGGCGCAGAGCTTATTTTTTTCTTCATCAAATTCCATAAATTTGCGAAGTCCGTCGCAGTTAAGGATATCGTTGATTGTTGAACTGTTTATGTTAGGACACTCAAATTCATCAATGCAATAAAAGTCGCAGGGGTAACAAGTACCGTCGGACTCAACAACAAGCTGTGCGTTGCATCTGCCGTTTGCTCCGCATTGCTCGGCAAAGCCTCTTGTTATCATTGAAAGGAGGTTGTCAAAATCTCTTATGTAAAAATGTTTACCCGAAGAAATTTCATTGAACCAAAGATTGAACAGCCTCTTTTTGAATCTTGCAAGACCCTTTGCATCAAGACTGTAGTCACTTTTTTCGCCGCCCAGAGGGTCAAGACAGTATATGGGCTGAACATTTCTGAAATCGTTTCTTTTATAGAAATCAAAAAGCTTTGCGGCATCAGTTTTTGCCGTTATAACCGAAAGAATGTTGAAATCAACACCGTGTTTTTTCAGAATTTCAATTCCGTTCATCGCTTTTTCAAATGACCCTGAACGGTAGGCGTTGTGAAGAGGCTCATCGCCGTCAACCGAAACACCGATAAGAAAACTATGCTCTTTGAAAAAACGGGCAAAATCTTCCGTGATAAGAGTGCCGTTTGTCTGCAGAGAATAGTTGACCGTTGTTCCGCTTGTGCAGAGTCTTTTCGCTGTTTCAATGAATTTTTCAAAGAAATCAAGACCTGCAATCAGCGGTTCACCGCCCTGAAACATATAGTGAATGCTTGAATTTTCGCCGCAGAAATCAAAAACTTCACGGATTAAATTCTCCGCAGTTTCCGATGACATAACCGAAGACGGATTCTTTTGTCTGTTTTCAGCCTCGTCGCAGTAAAAACAATAACTGCATTTTAAATTGCACAGCGATGAAGCAGGTTTTACCAAAACGGTCATCTGCCGCATAAAAACACCTCTTTTGTTCAAGATATCTTAAGGTGATGATATGAAAAAATATTTAATGAGCTTTGCTGTCGGAGCCCTGGGGTACGGACTTGCAGAGGTTATTGCAAGAGGCTATACCCATTGGTCAATGGCAATAGCGGGCGGCACGGTGCTTGTGCTTTTCACTCTTATTAACCGCACACCCGATATACCGCTGATTATCAAGGCTTTTCTCGGAATGGTAATCATAACAAGCATTGAATTCGCAGCAGGTCTGCTTGTCAATGTTGCCGCAGGATGGAATGTCTGGAGCTATTCCGATAAGCCGTTCAACATTATGGGACAGATTTGTCCGCAGTTTTCGGCTTTGTGGTTTGCGGTGAGCATTCCCGCTTTTTGGCTCAGCAGTTTTATTGAAAGACAGATTGAAACAAAATCCGCAATCAGGCTGCGTTGAGATAATTTTTTATGCCTTCAACCGTTGCGGAGGCAAGCAGGTCTCTGTTTTTCGCAGTCTGAAGCACGGTGCATTCGTCAATGTTGGAAACAAAGCCGTATTCAATGAGTATTGCGGGGCATTCCTCAACTCTTGCAACGCGGAATGCATAGAAATTTGCGCCTCTGTCAATGTTGACGGAGGTGTTGTCTTTGTAAATCTCATTCTTATAGGTGTTTACAAGACAGTCGTGAACAGCCTTTGCAAGAGGCTGGGAATATGCGCGGTAATAATATGCCGATGTGCCCGTAGCCGAAGCTGTTGAACTTGAATCGCAATGGATTGATATGAACATATCGGGGTCACGTTCTCTGACGGCATTGTTTCTGTCTGTGTAGCAGACCCATTTGTCCGCTGTGCGCGTCATAACAACCGTTGCGCCCTCTGCTTCAAGAAGCTCTTTCACCTTTGTGGCGATTGAAAGATTGATATCCTTTTCTGCGCCGAGGCTTGCGGATGTGACCGCACAGGCGGCGCCGGGGTCGATTCCGCCGTGACCGGGGTCAAGCATAATCGTTGCACCGCTGAGAGAAGCGGGCTTGTGGCTGAGAGTGATGATAAGTCTGCCGTTATCGTCATATTCATAGTGGAAACCGTAGAATTTGCCCTTTTCAGCAAGAGTGAGGGTAAGCGTTACGGTTGATTTGTCTTTGTCCGAGGTCCATTTTGCGCTTTTGCATACAGAACTCATAAACGAAATGTCACCGGAAGCGGTTACGGTGTCGCTGAAAGTTATTTCAAGCGCGGTGCAGGTCATTTTTGATACGGTTACGGGTCTGCCGTTATAAAGACCGTATTGCTGACCGAGAAGTTTTGCGTTGAAAACAACCTTTCTGTTCATATCAAGAACAATTGTTGTTTTGTTGTCAGCTGATTTGCTCGAAACAACCTGAATGCTGTTTTGGGGCATAACAAAGCCGCTTTCTTCAATTTTCAGGTGTGTTATTTTTCCTTCAACGCCCGAAGCAAGACGCTCTTCGCGAAGAATGGGCACTTTGTATCCTGAACTTAAAATATAGTATGTATCACCGTCGTATTCTGCACTTGACTTTACATAATCAACGGTACCCTTAAGGAGAGGCGAACAGTCGGGAACGGAGAATGTACTCGTTGTGTTACCGGGGTAAGTCTCAACGTAATCATCAATGATTTCGCAGATTTTTGCCGTTCCGAGACCGTAATCCTTTTTGTACGAATATTTTTCAAGACCGTCAACGGTCGGCTGTGAAGATGTGTCGGTTGTTGATGAATTTTCCGGAGTGTCAGCCGATGAAGATTCATTCGAAGAATCCGAAGAAGACTCAGCCTGAGTTGACTGCGGCTCGGTTGTTGGTGTCTGAGTAGTAGGCGGCTCGGTTGTTGTCGGCGGGGGAACGGGGTCGGGCTCTCTTGCCGTAACATTGACTTTTGCACCCGTCATCGACTCGGAAAGTGTTTTGTATTTTGCAGTTACTTTATAGCTTCCCAGCTTTTGCACCGAAGTTGTGCTTGCGGGAGTTTCAAGAGTTGTGGTGAATGCAGTGAAATCGGATTCGGTGTCGGGTGAGGAATCCTCGTCACCCTCAATGGACTCGGCTTTTGCCATTTTGTATGTTTTGCCGTTAAAAGTAACCGTGAGGGTTGCTTCCTTATGCGCAACTGCGGAAACCTCAATCTGCATTTCGCCCGGCACGGATATATCCGCACTCGGAGAAACGGATTTGAGAAGCTTTATTTTGTAGGTGACCTTGTATGTGTAGGTTTTGCCCTTGTGTTCGAACTTTATTGTGTTTTCGCCGACATTCAGATTGCAGTCAACGGAAAAATCGCCTGTTTTTGCAACGTTGAGCTTTTTACCGTTGCAAAGAAGATCATATGCGGGACTGCTTGTACCTCTGAATGTGATGACGGACTGCTCAACCGTTATCGATGTTTTTTTGTGGTTATTGATTTTGAATTCTTTGTCAAGAAGATAGGTGTCTCTCTCTTTTACATAGTTCATAACTATGTCCGCCGCCGTACCTGTTGCAGTTGCTATGTCATTATAGTAGAAGAAGGCAAGACCTTCGCACAGAGACATATCAGCCGATGCCGCAATAAGGTCAATCATTGCCGATGCTTTTTCGGTTGAAAAGGATTTGAGGCTCTGCAGATTGTGGCAAAGCCAGAGAGGACTTGTTTTTTCGTTCCATACAGCCTGTCCGCTTTCAAAAACGGAGAAGCCCGAATCATCATTGTATTTCTGGATAAGGAACACAAAATCGGCTGTACCGCTGTCTGTCAGCGCAACAACGCAAGGCTCGGCTTTGGAGCAATACATAGGCTCAATGCCGATTTCGGTTGCGGCATCAATGGTTTTGATTTCGTTGCAGGCAGCAGTCATTTTTACTTCGAAATCCGAAAGAGTTTCATCAAGACCGTTGAAAATCACAAAATCAATATTGTTTCTCTCAACGAAAGAAACAACATATCCTGAATTTTCTGATATATCCGCCCTGATTCCGAAATAAAGCGAATTTGCTTTTGCTTCGTTAATAAGCGGAGCAATATCCGCTTGGTTTTCTTTTGTGAGGTCAAAAATAACCGTGTTGAAGCCGTTTTTTTCAAACATCGCCATATCTGCGGCTGAATTTTCGGTTATTTCATTGTAGATTGCGGCAACAACCGACTCGGGTCTCTGCGATTTCGGACGTGTTACAGCCTGAGGCTCGGTGGTTGTTGTTTCGGTTGCGGTTGTCGATTCCGAAACAAAGTTTTGTTTCAGCTCGCCGAATTTACCCGTGACCGCCATAGCCGTTATTATTCCTGCAATAACAACAGCTATGCCGATTACAAATGCAAGCAGAATTTTGTTCTTTTTCATTTTGTTTCCCCGTTATTTATACTGTTTTTCAGGTTTTGTATTTCTGTTTTGCACGCATTTCTTGTCAAATCCTGATAAGAAAAGACGGCAAAGCCTGAATAATTGTTGTTTTTTCTGGTGCTTTGAAGCTGGCGGGCGAGAATATCGGTATTATTCTGCCATTCCGAGGCGCCCGTGCCCGCATAGCTGTCTTTGAGCGCACATTTATATGCGGCAATTCCGCAAACAAGCTTAACGTTCGGACTTCTTCTGAGATTTCCCCATTCTCTGAGAAGTTTTTCAAAATCGAGTGTTTCATGTTTGAAACCGAAATAAATCTGCGGAATAATCAGATCGGCATATCCGTCCCGGGAAAGCCATGTTTTGAAATCTGCGTAATATGTATCATAGTTTTTGTCAAAGCTTCCTGCGGGGCTGATGCTTACCGTAAGACTCGGGTCAGCGGTTTTAACTGCCGAATAAAGTGCCGACACAAAAGCGTTGACGCAGGAAATTCTCCATTGTGAAAGACTGAGCTTGCCGCCGTCTGCTTTATATTGATTATACTGAATTTTATCAACCTCTGCGCTTGTTGAGGGATAAAAATAATCGTCGATGTGAATGCCGTCTATATTGTATTTGCCGATTATTTCACGGACACCGTCGATAATCAGCTTGTGGTTTTCAGGGTAAGACGGGTTATAGTAAATTCCGTTTGAAAGAATGCAAATCTGACCGTCTGTGTTTCCCGCATCAAGAATCTTTTTTGCGGGATTGGTTGCCGAAAGAAGAGACGGATTGTTTTTTGTTGAAACGCGGAACGGATTTATCCAGCCGTGGACCGATATTCCGTAAGCACTTGCACTTTCAAGCAAAACCTCAAACGGGTCAAAGGGGAGGCTCGCGCCTTCCTTGCCCGCGATATATGCGGAGTACGGATAGATATCCGATTTGTAAAAAGCATCGGAAAATGCGCGCAGATGAACGAAAGCGGTGTTCAGTCCCATATCCTTTATGTTTCTGAACATAGTGTCCGTTACGGCTTTGTACTGCGCTCTTGTTTTGCCCGCCGCACTTGTGTAATCATAGCACGAAATCCAGATTGCTCTCATTTCGTCAGCGGCAATCTGCGGCTGCGTGACAGTAACTTTAGTGGTTGCGGGTTTTGTTGTTGTGGGTTTTGTTGTTGTGGGTCTTGTTGTTGTGGGTCTTGTGGTTGTGGGTCTTGTGGTTGTAGGTTTAGTAGTTGTAGGTCTGGTAGTAGTGGGTTTTGTAGTAGTCGGTTTGGTTGTAGTAGGTTTAGTAGTGGTA
>JAZTZD010000001.1:0-30148 GCA_045637305.1 Acutalibacteraceae bacterium | reverse complement strand
AGTTATCGGTATGGCATTCGGTCAGAAGTCACACAACATCGTGCTTTACGGCGCAGTGATTGCTTCACTTCTCCTCACAACCGCTATCATCGAAATCCCCTTCCTCGCAGAAATGTTTGAGTTCACTCATCTCGATCCCCTTGCATACGGCATCTCAATCGGTCTTGCATTCCTTGTAATTCCCATTGTTGAAATTGTCAAGGCAATCCAGAGATCACTCGCAAAAAATAAATAAAATTCAAAATAACAACACCGTCACTTCTAAAAAAGTGACGGTGTCGTTTGTTTATTCTGTCATATAATCAAGCACACGTTCAATCAGTCTCAGACGGTTTTCGCCCTTAAGCTGTCTGACCGCAATGTGCGGCTTTCCTCCGCCTGCGCTGATAACAAATCTGCCCTTGAAATGTGCGGCTGCCGCGGCAACTCTGTTCATATCAAGATTTGACACCTTGAAGATAAGCTTATCGCCCTGAGAGGTTATTTCATAAACATCCCTGCTTGCCGCCTTGCCTCTGAGAAGCGCAATGCGCACAAGACCCTCAACGCTTGAGGGCGGTTCGCCGAAACGGTCAACAAGCTCATCAATAACATCCGAAGCATCGTCATCATTCCTAATATCCGCAATTCTGCGGTAAATCTTCAGTCTCTGCGGCACGCTTTCGATATAGTCCTCGGGAATGTGGGCATCAATCGGCAAATCAATCACGCAGTCCTTTTCGGGAACTGCACTTTTTTCGCCCTTTTCCTCACTTATCGCCTGCTCAAGCAATTTTATATACATTTCGTAACCGACCGATTCCATATGGCCGTGCTGATTTGCTCCGAGCACATTGCCCGCACCTCTGAGTTCAAGGTCGCGCATCGCGATATGGAAGCCTGAGCCGAATTCCGTGAATTCTCTGATTGCATCAAGTCTTCTTGATGCGATTTCGCTCAACTGAACACCTTTTGTGAATGTGAAATATGCGCTTGCTCTTCGCGCCGAACGTCCGACTCTGCCTCTTATCTGATGAAGCTGGGCAAGACCCATTCTGTCCGCGTGTTCAATAATGAGCGTGTTTGCATTGGGCACGTCAACACCCGTCTCGATAATCGTTGTGCAAACAAGAATATCGATTTCGCCGTCAATCAGCTTTCTCCAGACCTCGCTGAGCTCATCCTCACTCATTTTTCCGTGGCCGATTCCGACTGTTGCATCGGGTATGAGCGATTTGATTTCAGCCGCCTTGCGTTCAATGGTTTCAACCTTATTATATAAATAGTATACCTGACCTCCTCGGCGAAGCTCCTGCTCCATTGCGTGAACAAGCACGCCCATATTGTGCTCAATAACATAGGTCTGCACGGGCAGTCTGTCCTGCGGCGCCTCCTCGATAACCGACATATCACGGATACCCGTCATCGCCATATTCAGCGTTCTGGGTATCGGGGTTGCCGTAAGTGTCAGCACATCAACGGCGGGGAAAAGCGTTTTGAGTTTTTCTTTCTGCGCAACGCCGAAACGCTGTTCCTCATCAATGATAATCAGTCCCAGATCTTTGAATTCAACGTCCTTTGAAATGAGCCTGTGTGTGCCGACAACAACATCTACACTGCCTCTGCGCAGTCCCGCAATAATCTTTTCGTTTTCTTTTTTTGAGTTAAATCTCGAAAGCATTCCCGCTTCAATCGGGAAGCCCTCAAACCTTTTGAGAATTGTCTGATAATGCTGCATTGCAAGAATCGTTGTCGGAACAAGAATTGCACATTGCTTTCCGTCAGCAATACACTTGAAAACTGCTCTGAGTGCAACCTCTGTTTTGCCGAAGCCGACATCACCGCAAAGAAGTCTGTCCATCGGGAAAGGCTTTTCCATATCCTTCTTTATTTCGTGAATGCAACGAAGCTGGTCATCGGTTTCAACATATTCAAACCTCGACTCAAAGTCGCTCTGCATATCAATATCTTCCGAGAAAGAATGTCCCTCAATTTTGATTCTCTTTGAGTAAAGGTCAATAAGCTCTTTCGCCATTTCCTTGACTGCGCCCTTGACCCTTGTGCGGGTTTTCTGCCAGTCACTTCCGCCGAGCTTGCTGAGTTTGAGAGGCTTGTCGTCGCTTTTGGGTCCGATATATTTCGAAACCTGATCAAGCTGGGTTACGGGCACATAAAGATTATCGCCCTTGTCATATCTGATTTTGATATAATCCTTGGTGTTTCCCGCAGCTTCAAGGCTCTGTATTCCCTCAAAAATACCGATACCGTGGGCGGAATGAACAACATATTCGCCTCTGTGAAGCTCGTCAAGATTGTTGAATGCATTCTTTGCCGAGCGTTTTGTTGATTTAACGGTTTTTGTGGCAGTACGGCTTCTGTAAGTGAGCAAGGTGAAATCAGCATTCGGATATTCAAAGCCGAAGGAAAGTCCTCCCGGCATAACGCAAACGCTGTTTTGCGGGAATTCTGCGGGCGGCACGGGACACCAGATTGCGGAAATCCCCTCATTCTCCAAATCATCGGCAAGAGTCTTTGAAGCCTTATCCGTACCTGCAAGAATAACTATTGAATGACCTTTCTGCTTTTTGATTGAGGTTATGTCGTCCGCAAGCACCGAAAGTGTGCCGTTCCACGGACTTATCTGATTTGCAGTGAAAGTTATAAGCTCTTTGACGGGTGTATCAAAACTTCCTCGGGGAAGGTGGTCAAGATAAGCCGCACCCCAATCCTCATAAATCCTCACTAAATCCTGCTGTCTGAGTGAGAAAGAGTCAAGACCCTTGCAAAGCACGCCGTCCTGAAAAAGTCCTTTCACCGTTTCCGTCATAAGCTGACAGGCGGCATTGAATTTGTCCTTGACGGCAAAGCTTTCGCAGACAAAAAGCATACAGTCCTCGGCATAATCAAAAATGCTTGCGCTCTCGGGATAAATCAGCGGCATATACTTGTCTGCCGATGAAAGACGGATGCCGTCCCTCATCTTCTGTATGTCTTCTTCAAGATTTTTCAGCGCATCGCCCTTGATTCGGTTCGAAGCAATGTGCTTTTCAATCATCGCAATCAGAGCTTCGTCCGAAACAAGCACTTCTCTTGCGGGAGTGATGAAAATTTCATCAACCGTTTCCGTTCTTCTCTGGCTTTCAAGCTCAAAGAAAGAGATGCTGTCAACCGTATCGCCCCAGAACTCAACTCTGCACGGGTATGACGAATCGGGGGGATAGAAATCAAGTATTCCTCCCCTTTGCGCAAACTGACCCGCACCGTTTACCTGGTCACTTCTTGTGTAACCGCAGGCAACAAGGCTTCTGAGAAGCTCATCTGTCTCGTAATCCTCGCCCGCAGTTATCGCAAAGCTGTTGTTCATCAACACTGATGGCGGAACGGTAAACTGCATTGCCGCTTCCGCGGAAAGCACAACCGCATCAAAATCGCCTTTGAGCATTTTATCGAGCACTTTCAGCCTTGCGTGTTCATATTCTCTTGAAACGGTTTCGGTTGTTCTGAACGAAAAATCTCTTGCGGGATACAAAAGCGCATTTATTCCGAAAACTTCCATATCGCTTCGCATTTTCGTTGCCGTTGCTTCATCGGGAGTAATTACAAGCGCTTTTTTCATCAGTCCCATACACAGCGACGAAATTATATGCGATTTGTGGACAGCAGAAACACCCGTAACTCCCAGAGGGAGACGGGTCTTTCTGATTGCATTTGCAAGAGAAATGAATTCAGGTATTTTTTTCGCTATTTCTGTATAACAGTTCATTTTTCTTTGCCTTTTTAAATTTTAAATTCAGCCTATATCAGGCTCATCGTCAAGAACTGCGCAAGGCTTTTCAAAGCCTTCAAGTTCAAGAACGATAATTTCGTTTTTGCCTGTCTTGAGGAAAGGTGCGGGAAGATATGCAGACCTCTGAGGACCGACATTCCAATGTCTTGAAAGCACCTTGCCGTTGACGATGATTATGCCTCTTGTAAAGGTTGGAAGCTTTACAAAAGTATCGCAGCATTCATCGATTTCGATTTCAGCTTTAAGGAATACGGGTGTGCCGTCAAATGCCTCTACACCCTCTTTGAATTCGAGACCCGAAACATCCGTCATAGGCAATGTGTAATTCTGCCAATGGTAAACAAAGTTGTTGCCGAAGCCGATACCCTCTGTTATGCCCTTGCGGTCGCGAAGCTTTGCGCCGTAATTGACTCTGCCCATATTCTCAACAAGAACAGCAAGCTCATTGCCCTCTTTGTCGATACTGATTGAATTCATCGGCTCGGTATCGTTTCTGTACTGAATGCCGACAAATTTGTTATCCTTGAAAATATATGCTCTGTCGTGAACATCCTGAAGACGGATTTTCTGCTCATCGCGGGGACCTCTTACCTTTGTTTTGTAAAGCACGAAGCCATAACCCTGATTGAGCTTTTCCATTGTCATCGGGCAGACCGATTCAACGGGTGACGAAATGTTGTCAAGATTGTCAAGAAGCTTTGCAGAATGAGTGAACTCAATCTCACCGTAATTCTTTTTCTTTATGGGTGCGGGCATCTCAACATCGGGAATGGGTGCATATTTTGAGATAACCTCTTTGAATTTATAGTATTTTACAGTGGGTTCGCCGCTTTCATTGAGAGGCGCATCATCGTCATAGCTTGAAACTGTAGGCTCATATGCGTCATAGTCATTTGCACCGTTCATATAGCCGAAGTTTGTGCCGCCGTGGAACATATAAGCCGAAAGACTTGCGCCCATTGAAAGAATGTCGTCAAGCGCATCTGCCGCATCCTGCGGGTCACGGCTATGGTGCTCCTCAGTCCAATGGTCAAACCAGCCGTTCCAGAATTCTGTACACATAAGAGGGCCGTCGGGCTGATATTCGCGAAGTCTTGCAAACTGTTCCGCCGCTCTCGAGCCGAAGTTTGCAGTTTTGTGGATTTCGGGAACGGTGCCGCCCGTAAGCATCTGATATTCCGCGCCGTCCGAAGTGAAGAACGGAACATCTATGCCTCTGTCTCTCATTCCCTTTGCAAGATAACGGATATATTCGCTGTCGTCACCGTAGCTTCCGTATTCATTCTCAACCTGAACAAGAATTACGTTTCCGCCCTTTGTTATCTGATGCTTTGCGATTCTGGGGATGAAATCATCAAAGAAACGGTCAACCGCCGCAAGATAATTCTTCTCCATACAGCGAAGCTGAAGCTCATCGTTCTTGAGAAGCCACCAGGGAAGACCGCCGAAATCCCATTCCGAGCAAATATACGGACCGGGACGGACAATTGCATAAAGTCCGAGTTCTGCGGCAATTTCGAGGAATTTTTCGATGTCGAGCATTCCCTCATAGTCGAACTCGCCCTCGCTCATTTCGTGCATATTCCATGCAACATAGGTTTCAACCGTGTTAAATCCGCAAGCCTTGAGCTTTATGAGTCTGTCGCGCCAATATTCTGCGGGAACACGGAAATAATGAATCGCACCTGCGATTATTCTGAAAGGCTCGCCGTTAAGCTTGAAGCCGTCTTTTTCAATTGCAAAATTATTCATTTCAACACACCTCAATCAGGTAAATCTTCTTTTTCATAAGGAAATTCGCTGAAAACCTCGAATTTCTTTGCTCTCATCCAAAGCGACGGATTGATTTTGATTGTAAATCCGCATCCGTTGGGGGTCAGCCATTCGTGCATCGGATATTCGGGAATTCCGTAGGTTGCAAGAACAGCCATAATAACTCCGCCGTGAGTGACAATTGCGGCATCGGTTGTGCCTGTTTTCATCAGACCCTCGGCAATCTTCTCAAAGGTCTCGCACACGCGCTTTCCGAAAGCTTCGTTGCTCTCTCCGAAAGGAGGCTCAACGCCTCTTTCGCCTGCAAGCCATCTCGGAAAAACGGGATGGTCCTCAAGCTGTTCGGCAGTTTTGTTTTCAAAAAAGCCGAAATTATATTCAATAAGCCCCTCGATTGCAATGGGCTTGTTTTCGGGATAAAGTATCGCCGCAGTTTCCGTGCAGCGTTTGAGCGGACTTGTGAAAAGCGCCTGCACGGGCGGAAACACCAAATCCTCTTTTATCTGAGCAAGCTGTTTCTTGCCGTCCTCGCTCAGCGGCACATCGGTGTGCCCTATGTAGCGGCCCTGCAGATTTTCGTCTGTCAGTCCGTGTCTGATTAAATGAACCGTATAGGATTTCATTTTTTCCTCCAAAAAATTTGCTGAAATTTTGTTGAAATATAACAATATACAAATTGTATATAGATGGGTATAATGATATTACATTAAGTTATAAGGTTGTGAAGAAATGGACAAGAAATTCCCGATTATCCTTGCAGAACTGAGAAAATCAAGAGGTCTCAGCCAAAAAGAAGCCGCAGCAAATCTCGGAATATCCCAGGCACTTCTCTCACATTATGAAAAAGGAATCCGCGAATGCGGTCAGGGATTTCTTCTCAAAGCCGCCGATTATTACAGCGTTTCCTGCGACTATCTGTTGGGCAGAACAAGCAGCCCGACGGGAGACCAGGAGATAAAGCTCATCTCCGAACAGGAAGATACGGATGCATATCCTTTCACCAAAACATTTTTCAAGGCATCATCACAGCTGAAAAACATTCTGTATCAGTCTGACCCCTCAATCAGTTCAAAGCTCGATTTGCTTCTTGCCGTTCAGCTTTACAGAATCATTATTCTCAATGCTGCCGCGGGAAACATTCCTAAAAGCTGGGCAGGAAGAGCCTTTGCGGACGGAAAGATATACAACAATGATCTCTTTCTCAATCTCATCAACATAACCGAGCATTATGCGATTACTCCCGATAAAGCAAAGAAGCCTTGCGAGGAATCCGAGGCGCCGGAAGCAATCAAAACCGCGGTTACTGCTGCAGAGGATTATGTTATGAAAACGTTGATGGAAAAAATTCCTCCGATTCCGCCCGAATATATCAAATAAATAAAGATTATAAGAGCCGCATAATGCGGCTCTTTTTTATTCTGCCATCAGTCCCTCATAAAGCTTGATATATTCTCTTGCGGATTTGCCCCAGCTGTTGTCGCACTTGAGTGCTCTTTCAACAAGCTTGTTCCAATAATTTCTGTCAGCATACGCTGCAAGAGCGCGTCTGATTGCATCATACATATCATAAGCATCATAGCTCTTGAATGTGAATCCGTTGCCCTTACCGTCGCCGCTGTCGGTGATTGTGTCCTTAAGTCCGCCCGTCTCTCTGATGATGGGGATTGAACCGTAGCGAAGCGCAACCATCTGCGAAAGTCCGCAAGGCTCACTCTTTGAAGGCATAAGGAACATATCGCTGCCTGCATATATTTTTCTTGCAATGTCGGGAATGAAGCCGAGACGCAGACCCACCTTGTCGGGGAAGTTTGCCGCAAGCTCCTTGAAGAACACTTCATATTCCATATCACCCGAACCGAGAACAACAAGCTGCATATCGGTTGAGCCGAGAAGCTCCCACATAATTCTCTTGATGAGGTCAAGACCCTTGTGGGAAACAAGTCTTGTTACGATACCCATTACAGGCACGTCATCTCTAACGGGAAGAGAGAACATTTCCTGAAGAGCCGCCTTGTTCTTGCTCTTATCGGAGAAGTCCTTTGCGCTGTAGTTGAAGAAAATATTCTTATCGGTCTCAGGGTCATAGTTGTCAACGTCAATTCCGTTGAGGATACCGCTGAGCTTGTAGCTTCTCTCCTTGAGAATGGGGTCAAGTCCGTGGCTGAACCACGGGTCGAGAATTTCGTTTGCATAGGTATTGCTTACGGTTGTTACTCTGTTTGAGCACTCAATGCCGCCCTTCATCAGATTGAGGCAGTCGCCAAACTGAAGAAGCGATGCACATTCCTCGCCCAGACCGAAAAGGTCACCGAGGATTTCGTTGCCGTATTTGCCCTGATACTGAATATTGTGAATGGTAAACACGGTTTTGATGCCCGTATAACCCTCTCTGTGGCCGTAAATTGTTGTGTAATAAACGGGAACAAGAGCACTCTGCCAGTCGTTGCAATGAATGATGTCGGGCTTGAAATCAATATAGGGAAGGATTTCAAGAACTGCTCTTGAGAAGAAAGCAAATCTTTCGCCGTCATCATAGTGACCGTAAAGAGTGTTTCTCTTGAAATAGTATTCATTATCGATAAGATAATAGATAACTCCGCCTGCTTTTGCTTCGAAAATTCCGCAATACTGTCTTCTCCACGAAACAGGCACCATAATATTTGTTATAAACTTCATCGAAGCACGCATTTCGTCGCTGATTGTGCCGTAAAGAGGCATAACAACTCTGCAGGCAACCTTGCGTCTTCTCAGAGCCTGCGGAAGAGAGCCTGCAACATCAGCCAGACCGCCGCTTGCTGCAAAGGGAAGGGCTTCGCTTGCAACATACAAAACTTTCATAATTTCCTCTTCCTTTCTTTTTATTCAAAAATGACAGTTGTATAATACTTTTCCTGGTATTTTACTATTCCGACGGCAATCTTGGTTGTGTTGACACTCATTGCCTTTGATTCGAGAGACGATTTGATGTCTTTATAAAGCTGCTGACCGCCGTACTCGGTGACAAATGTGCTTGCACCCGCCGTATTCGGTTCACCGTAGGTTTCAGGCTTTGCAAGGCCGAGACTGTTCGTTCTCGCCTTCATTGTCAGATTCGTATCTCCGCTGTCAAGCGCCGCAAGACCGAACTGCGCTCTGTCTTCATTAAGCTGAGTGATGATTGTGCTTGCAAGAACATCATCTCTGCTGACACCGCCCGAAAAATCAATGTTTATCTTTCCCGTTGTTGTTTCCTCTGTTGACGGTGCTTCGGTCCAGAGAGGAGCTTTCGTTGTTGGCGGAGCATCAAGAGTCACGGTTTCGGTCACGGGGTTGCCGTTTTCATCATATACGGGTCGGTGGAGCTTATCCGTCACCTGAACAGCAGATGTTCTGGGAACGAATTCGGTTGTTGATTCTTCGGCTGTTGTGCTGGGAACCGAATAAGTCACAAGCTCAGTTACGGGAACACCGTTTTCATCATACAGAGGGTTTCCGTCAACATCCGTTGCGTGAACAACCGTTGACATATCAATGTACGGCACTGTGGTTGTTGTCGGCTTCGGCTTCGTTGTTGGATAAGTGTGATTCGAGGAATACTTCGGCTTGAAATATTTCGTCACCATTGTCAGATAAACAACACTGCCGTCCTCCTGAGTTTCACTCACAACAACAACCGAGCTTTCAACAACCGTTTCTTCTTCCGTGGTATGCTGACCCGGTGTTCCGATTACTCCCGCTTTGACGAGAATTACAACCGTAACAAGAATAACGGCAAGACCGACGATTACGCCCGTCAATATATTCTGAGCAGATAATTTTTTACTGGACATTACGATAAAACACTTCCTTAGATTACGATTCCCTTGCCGACATAAACGGGATAAGAGGAATCGCCGCAGAGCTTCTTGCCGGGTTTGACAATTACTTTCTTATCAAGAATTACACACTCAAGATTTGTATTTTCTCCGACAAATGAATCCTGCATAATAATTGCATTCTTTACTTTTGCACCCTTTGCAACGGTTACGCCTCTGAAGAGGATTGAATTTTCAACCTCACCCTCAATCTTGCAGCCGTCTGCAATAAGAGAATTTGAAACCTTTGCTTCCATACCGTAGATTGCGGGCACCTGGTCTCTGACCTTTGTGAAGAAGGGTCTTTCCGCATTGAAGAGCTGCTTTCTGTTTTCGCTCTTGAGAAGCTCAAGGCTGATATCGTAATAACTCTGGATTGACTCGAGAATTCTTACAAATCCCTTGAACTCATAGCCGTAAACATTCAGATGCTTTACGTTGTTGCTGATAATGGTTTCAAAATCGTCTGTTCTTGTGTTGTTTGCTTCGTGAAGAAGTCTTTCGAGAAGAGTTCTTCTGATAATCATTGTTTTGAGCGAATAATTTGTTTCTCCGCTGTAGCAGTCAACAAGTGTGTCGCTGAGAATTCTGCCGTCTTCTGCGATTTCATATTCGCATGAGCCGGGGATTTTCGGAGGAAGACCTTTTGCATATGCAAGAGTGATATCCGCATTCTTCGCAACGTGTGCCTTAATGAAATCCTCATAATCCATATTGCAGATAACATTACAGTCTGTGAGAAGAACATAATCCTTGTTTGAATCACTGATATAACTGATGCTTCCGTAAAGAGCGTCAGCTTTGCCTGCGGGAACACCCGTGCTGCCGAAGCTGAAAGGCGGAAGAAGAGTCATACCCTCTCTTTTTCTCGAAAGATCCCAGGGCTTGCCCGTTCCGATGTGGTCCATAAGCGAACGGTAGTTGCTCTTTGTCACAACGCCGACCTTTGAAATGCCTGCGTTAACCATATTTGAAAGAGGAAAATCTATAAGGCGGTAGCGTCCCGCAAAGGGAACGGAACCCATTGTTCTTAAAGCGGTAAGCTCGGGAAGAACTTCATCATATGCATTAGAAAAGATAATGCCGAGAACATTTTTTGCTGACATTATTCCGCACCTCCGATATCACTGTCTATCATAGCCTGGGGAGCAACCTTTGCACCCTTGCCGATGTTAACGCCGCTGCCGATAACCGCAACGCCCCAGTCATCAATATTATCCATACTTTCGGGACTTGCGCCGACAACCGCACCCTCTTCGATAACCGCATTTTCGGCAACTATCGAATACTGAACAACGGCGCCCTTTTTGATTACCGTGCCGGGCATAACGATTGAATATTTTACCTGTGCGCCCTCTTCAACGGTTACGTTTGCAAAAAGGACGGAAAAATCAATGTCGCCCTCAATGTCACATCCCTCTGTTATCATTGAGCGTTCAACATTTGCGCCTGCACCGATATAGTGCGGGGGTGCTGCGGGAGACCTTGAATAAATCTTCCAGCCGTCATCGTCAAGGTCGAGGTCAACGTTGGGATTGAGAAGGTCAAGGTTTGCATCCCAGAGACTGTTGATTGTTCCGACATCCTTCCAATAGCCGTCAAACTGATAAGCAAACATTCTCTCGCCGTTTTCGTGCATTGCGGGAATAACATCGTGGCCGAAATCGTTGCCCGAGCCTTCCTTGGCTTCGTCTTCAATGAGATATTTGCGGAGCTTCTGCCAGCTGAAGATATAAACACCCATTGAAGCCTTGTTGCTTCTGGGATTCTTCGGCTTTTCTTCAAATTCCTTGATTGAGCCGTCATCATTGACAATCATCAGTCCGAAACGGCTTGCCTCTTCCCAGGGAACTTCAAGCATCGCGATTGTGCAGTCTGCATCCTTTTCCTTGTGGAAATCAAGCATCTTGGAATAATCCATTTTGTAAATATGGTCACCCGAGAGAATAAGAACGTATTCGGGGTCATATCTTTCAATGAAATTGATGTTCTGATAAATTGCGTTTGCGGTACCCTTATACCATTCGGTGCCCTTTATCTGCTGATAAGGTGAAAGCACGTGCACACCGCCGTTTGCACGGTCAAGGTCCCAGGGCTGACCGTTGCCGATATAGTCGTTAAGTTCAAGGGGCTGATACTGTGTGAGAACACCGACAGTATTTATGCCTGAGTTAACGCAGTTTGAAAGGGGAAAATCGATTATGCGGTATTTACCGCCGTAGGGTACTGCGGGTTTTGCAATTTTCTGCGTAAGAATGCCCAGACGGCTTCCTTGTCCGCCTGCGAGAAGCATTGCTATGCATTCGGGTTTCATTGCCATAGGGAAAACCTCCTTTTATTTTCAAACCGTAGTTTTTTTCTTGCGAGAAGTATTTTTTATATACATACAGCTCAGACCTTCAACATCAAGCTCTATGCTGTAATCGTATCCGTGCATCGGTTTTTTCTTTGCCTTCACCGAACCGACGGTGCTTTCACCCTTTCCGCCGTAAGCGGGGTCTGCCGAGCTGAAAACAACGCGGTATGTTCCCTCTTTCGGAACACCTATGCGGTATTTCTGCCTTGTGACATTGGTGAAATTGCAAAGAGAAATAATTTCATTGCCGCTCTTGTCTCTTCTGAGATATGCAACAACGGAATTGTCTCTGTCGTCGCTGACAATCCAGTTAAAGCCCTCCCAGCTGTAGTCAACCTCCCAGAAAGGAGCGTTGTCAGCATAGAATTTATTGAGCGCGGCAACATAAGACTTTAGCTGTCTGTGCGCATCGTAACCAAGCAACAACCAATCAAGCGGCTGTTTATAGTTCCATTCAATAAACTGCCCGAATTCGCTGCCCATAAACAGAAGTTTCTTTCCGGGATGCGATATCATATAGCCGAGGAATGAGCGCACACCCGCAAATTTTTCTTCGTAGCTGCCGGGCATCTTGTTAATCAGCGAGCATTTTCCGTGAACAACCTCATCATGGGAAATCGGAAGAACAAAGTTTTCGGAAAACGCATAGAAGAATGAAAACGTCAGCTTATCGTGGTTGAATTTTCTTGAAAGTCCGTCAAGCGAGAAATATCTCAGGCAGTCGTTCATCCAGCCCATATTCCATTTGAAATTGAAGCCGAGACCGCCGAGATATGTAGGCTTTGAAACCATAGGCCATGCCGTGCTTTCTTCAGCAATGACCATAACGTCTCCGTGCTCTCTGAAAATCGATTCATTAAGCTTTTGAAGGAATGCAACCGCTTCAAGATTCTCGTTACCGCCGTTTGCATTAGCTACCCACTCGCCGTCTTTTCTGCAATAGTCGAGATAAAGCATCGAGGCAACCGCATCAACTCTTATTCCGTCAATGTGATATTTATCAATCCAGAACATTGCGCTTGACATCAGGAAGCTCTGCACTTCGGGCTTGCCGTAATCAAACACCCTTGTTCCCCATTCGTAATGCTCACCCTTTCTCGGGTCTGCATATTCATAGCACGCGCCGCCGTCAAATTCATAAAGACCGTGCGCATCCTTGGGAAAGTGTGCGGGCACCCAGTCGAGAATTATGCCGATATTCTGCGAGTGTGCCTTATCAACAAAATAAGCAAAATCCTCGGGTGTACCGTAGCGTGAGGTCGGCGCAAAATAACCCGTCACCTGATATCCCCACGAGCCGTCAAACGGATATTCCGTTATCGGAAGCAGTTCAATGTGGGTGTAGCCCATTTCCCTGACGTAAGGAATAAGCTTATCAGCAAGTTCTCTGTAGGAATAGGGATTTCCGTCATCATAGCATTGCCACGAGCCTGCGTGGACCTCATATATATTTACGGGCGATTCATAAACACTGCGGCTTTTTCTTTTTGCGAGCCACTTTTTATCGCTCCAGCTGAAATCGAGACTGTCATAATATTTTGAAGCAGTTTCAGGTCTTGTGTCCGCGTGAAAAGCATAAGGGTCTGCCTTGAGGATTGTTCGTCCGTCAGCAGTTTCAAACTGATATTTGTAGGAGTCGTAGCGGCTTACATTCTGCAGGGTACATTCCCACACACCGTCGCTGATTTTGTGCATAACCGCTTCGCCTGCATTCCAGCCGTTAAAGTCTCCCGCGACGCCTGCCCAACGCACATTCGGCGCCCAGACTCTGAAGCACACGCCACCGCCGTCAACGGGGTGCGCACCGAAAAACTCATAGGCTTTGGCATTGGTGCCCTCATGGAAAAGATAGAGCGGAACATTGTTGCAGTTTTTCGCCATTAAGCCCTATTCCCCCTTATACTTAATATTTAAAAATATTATAACAATATTTAATTACATTTTCAAGTGTCGCCAACCCATATTTAATCACAAAAATACGACACAATTATTAAACAATTTGACGATAAAGGTTACAATGCTGTCATCTTCATTGACAAAAACACCTCTTTTTGATATCATTAGTGTGGTTTTTTATCAAATATTTATGTCAACAAGGAGAACGTATATGGTTAATTCTGATAACTTGTGTATGAGCTGTATGCGAGAAATCGGAGAGGAAAAAATCTGCCCCCATTGCGGCTATCACATCGATTCCGCTCAGATTCCTCCTTATCTCCCCGTGCGTACCGTTATTGCAAACCGTTATCTCGTCGGAAAAATTCTTGAATACAACGGCGAAGGTGCAACATATATCGGCTGGGACCTCACAGAGAAAAAAGCGGTCAAAATCCGTGAATTCATTCCCGATTCATTTACCGTAAGAACCTCGGCAAGTCCCGTTCTTCAGGTTATGAGAGGCAGTGAGGCGGTCTTTTCCGAACTTCACCAGAGCTTCAACGAGCTTTGGACAAAGCTTGCAAGACTCAAGGGACTTTCCGCTCTCATCAGCGTTAATGAGGTTGTTGAGGATTTCGGCACTTCTTATGCGATTTATGACCACTTTGACGGAATATCGCTTCGTGATTTTCTTCTCAGAAGCAAAACGGGTTACATCCCCTGGGAAAAAGCAAGACAGCTTCTTATGCCCATTCTTTCAACCCTCGGCACTCTTCATTCCGCGGGTATTATTCACAGAGGCATTTCTCCCTCAACACTCATAATCGGAACAGACGGAAAAATCAAAATAACAGGCTTCTGCATCGGTGCCGCAAGAACCTCAAGAAGCGACCTCAACAGTCAGCTTTACGACGGCTTTGCCGCAATCGAACAATACGGCTTCGACGGTCAGCAGGGCACCTGGACAGATATCTACGCGTTCGGCGCCGTGCTTTACCGTGCACTCATCGGCAGCGACCCCATTCCCGCAAGAGAAAGAATGTCGAACGACCGCCTCATGGTTCCGGGAAAATTTGCAGAGGCGCTTCCCGCATATGTCATCAACGGACTTATCAATTCTCTCCAGATTCTTCCCGAAGACAGAACACGCACCGTTGAGCAGCTTCGTGCAGAACTTTCGGCTTCACCTGTTGCAACTGCAGCAGGCAGTCAGTACCGTCAGACTCCCGCACCTGCGGCAAAAGAGCCTGCACAAAAACAGTCTGCACCCGCAAAGGTACCCAAGAAGAACAGTAAGCAAAGTGATATTCAGACGGTCATAATTTCCGCCGTCGTATGCATAATTGCAGGTCTGCTCATCTTTGCGGCTCTTTCATTTACCGTTTTCAAAGACAGCTTCAATTTCAGCCGTCCGGGTGCTGACACAACGACCGTCAGCCAAACAAACGCAGAGCCTATTGCCGTTCCCGAATTTGCGGGAAGAAGCTATCTCGACATAACCTCAAATCCTGTTTTCAAGGCAAACTTCAAATTTGAAGCGGAATATGTCAACAATGACGAAATCAGTGAGGGATACATCGTAACCCAGAGCATTGCAAAGGACACAATGGTTCAGCCGGGCACAACAATTGTGCTTTATGTAAGTAAGGGCGAAGAAAAAATCATTCTTCCCGACGTTGCCGGCAACGATTACGAAGAAGCCGAAAAACGCCTTACAGAGCTCGGCTTTGTCTGCGAAAAAGTTGAAACCTCGGCAGGAAGCTACAGAAACAACGAGGTCATTTCAATCGCACCCATTGCGGGTCAGAGCTATTCAAAGGGCACAACGGTTTATCTTCGTGTGTTCGTTTTGGAAAGCGAACCCGAAACCGATGAATTCGGCAATGTAATTGAACCCGAGACCGATGAATTCGGTGATCCCATCGAAAACGAAGAAACAACGGAAGAAATCACTGAAGAAACTGAATATTAAGTTTTCAAGGGTTGTCTCACACGATGTGAAACAACCCTTTTTCTCTTTTTTCGTTGACAATAACCCGAGTTTATTATATAGTCAAATAGAAAAGAGGGATTGAATGAAAAACACCGTTCCTTCGTATTACAAAAAATTTGTCTGCATCGCCGATAAATGCCCCGACACCTGCTGTGCGGGCTGGGAAGTCGTTGCAGATTCCGAAAGCCTTGATAAATATAAAAATCTGAACACCGATTTCGGCAAAAAAATCCGTTCTCTGCTGACCGTTGACAGCGACGGCGACACCGTTTATAAGTCGGTTGACGGAAAATGTCCGTTTCTTCTCGAAAGCGGTCTTTGTGAAATGTATATCGAAATCGGTCACGATAATCTTTGCCGCACCTGCCGTATGTTTCCGAGACACATAACGGATTTCGGCTCAAGAACCGAGACGGGTCTTTCGTTCTCGTGTCCCGAGGCGGCAAGACTGATAACCGAAAGCTGTGACCCCATAACCTTTGAGACCCTGGAGACAGAAGGGAACATATCTCCGAATTCAATCGACCCGGATATGTATTTTACACTTCTCAAAGCACGGAAATTGGCGATTGATATACTTCAGAACAGAAAATATTCAATCAATCGCAGACTTTCGGATTTTCTTGTTTTTTCGGCAGAACTCGACAGACTTCTGAAATATGAAAATTTCGAAGAGGCTGAAGAACTGATAAATAATTTTACCGTTTCCGGTGAAAGAGACGGCTTCCGTCCCACTTCGGCAAAAAAAGCTTTCAAAAAATATTTTTCGGATTTTCTTTTGCTTGAAAAACTCAATCCCGACTGGGTCGGCTACAGCCCCGACTGCATCGGTATCTCCGGTGAAAAAACAAAAAACTTTCTTTTGTCGGCAAGCGAAAATCAATGGGAATATGAGCATTTTGCCGTTTATCTTGTTTTCCGTTATTTTATGACTGCCGTTTTTGGTTATGATTTGCTCACGAAAGCAAAATTCACCGTTCTGTCGCTGATTCTCGTTCGCAGAATACAGGCTTTTTCAGGCGCTTCATCAAAAGAAGAACGCATTGAAACAATGCAGAAATATTCAAAAGAGGTTGAGCATTCGGCGCAGAATCTTGATTCTCTGGCACACTTTATCAAAAAAAGCAAATATTATTCCGTTGAAAATTTTCTGAATATACTCACTCAGGAGGAAAACTTATGAAATACTGCAATCTTGTCAACACTAAACAAGGCAGCAAATCGGTCCACAGATTTTCAAGCGGCAACACTCTTCCGCTTGTCCAGCTTCCTTTCGGTATGACGGCATTCGCACCGCAGACCGTTGAGGATAACATCAGATGGTATTATCATCCCGACAGCCACAGTCTTGAGGGCATCCGTCTGACACATCAGCCTTCTCCGTGGATTGCCGATTACGGCGCAATGGTTTTCCTTCCGCAGAACAAAATGATGGGCGGTGCCGACGGCGAGGCTCGCTGGTCAGGCTACAGACCCGAAGAAGCAATCCTTACCCCCTACTATCTCAAAACACGTTTTCTGCGTTCAAGATGCGATTTTGAGCTTGCTCCCACAGAAAGAGGCGCGGTAATAAAGCTCACATTCGACGAAGACGGCGACAACTATTTTTCGGTTGTTCCCGTAAAAGGAATGTGCCGCTACCGTTTTGACGAAAAGACAAACATTCTCTATGCATCAACCGATATGCATATGAGCGGCGAAGCGGTAAAATTCAAGAATTATATTGTTATCAGATTCCCTGAGGGCAGTGTAAATGTTTCAAAAACGCTTGTCAGCAGCGGCGAAAAATTCAGAAGCGGCACAAAATGTGCAGGCAAAAAAGCAGGAATTCACATTTGTCTCAACAGCAAATCAACCGAGCTTCAGCTTGCTTCTTCATACATAAGCTTTTCTCAGGCCCTTTTAAATCTTGAAACTGAGCTTTCGGGCAAAACCCTTGAAGATGTAAAGACATCAGCCGAAGATTTATGGGAAAGCTATCTTTCAAGAGTTAAAATCGAAGCCAAGGATGAAAAGCAGCTCAGAACATTCTATTCGTGTATGTACCGAGCATTCCTTTATCCTCACAAGTGCTACGAATACGATAAAAACGGAAAGCCCATCCACTACTGTCCCCACGACGGCTCAACGAGAAACGGTGTGCGTTACACGGACAACGGATTCTGGGACACCTACCGCACGGTTTACCCCTTCTTCTCGCTCGTTGCAAAGGATGAACTTCGTGAAATGCTCACCGCATTCATTTATGAATACAAAGAAAGCGGCTGGCTTCCCCGCTGGCTTTCAATCGGCGAATGCGGATGTATGCCCAGCACTCTTGTTGATGCAGTCATCTGCGACGGTGCGGTAAAAGGCTTCATAGACAAGGAAACTCTTGAGGTTGCCCTTGAGGGAATGATTAAACATTCAATAACAAACGCACCCCACAGCCGCTTCGGCAGAAACGGTGCCGAAACATATTGCAAAATCGGATATGTGCCCTACGAGGAAGAAAAAGAAAGCGTCAACCTCACTCTTGATGCCGCCTACGGTGACTGGTGCATAGCTGAAATAGCAAAGATTCTCGGAAAATCAGACATTGAAAAGAAATACAGAGAGCGTGCGCTCAACTATAAAAATCTTTTTGACCCCGAAACAGGCTTTATGCGTGCAAAGGACAAAAACGGCAAATTCCGTCCCGATTTCACTCCTATCGGCTGGGGAAGAGACTACACCGAGGGAAGCGCCTGGCAGAATTCCTTTGCCGTGCCTCACGATATGGAGGGTCTCGCAAAGCTTTACGGCGGCAAGGATAAGCTGATTGCAAAAATCGATGAACTTTTCGCAACTCCGCCTTATTATGAAATCATCGGCTACGGCTGTGAAATCCACGAGATAACAGAGCTTGCCGCAATCGATTTTGGTCAGTGCGCAATTTCAAATCAGCCGAGTTTCCACATTCCATATATCTATTCGGAATTGGGCGAGGTTGAAAAAACCGCATACTGGGTTGAAAAACTCTGCAACGAAGCTTTCTCATATGAAGACGACGGTTTCCCGGGTGACGAGGATAACGGCACAACCGCTATCTGGTACATCTTCGGCGTGCTCGGATTCTATCCCTTCTGCCCCGGCAGGCCCGATTATGTAAAGGGTAAAAAGCAGGTTATCAAAGCATTCATCGGCGACAAGGAAATCGATGCCGACAGCTTTGAGGGCAGCAGAATTCCTTACGATTCACTTATTTGACAACGCATTAAGGCTGATATATAATAAAATTCACAAACAGTAAAGGGGAAAAATTATGGACAGATATTTAATCATCAACGCCGATGATTTCGGTATGTGCAGAGGTGCTAACCTTGCGGTTATGGACCTTTTCAAGGATGGAAAATCAGCACTCACATCTTCAACGGTTATGGCTCCCTGTGCATGGGCACCCGAAGCCTGCAAATTTGCGGCTGAAAATCCCGAACTCGGTATTGGCGTTCATCTCACTTTCACAAGCGAATGGAGCAAATACCGCTGGGCACCCGTAAACTCAAAGAACACCGACTCTCTCCGTGACGAAGAAGGCTTTATGTGGCACGAGAGCGATCAGGTTGAAAAGAACGTTGACATCGACGAGGTTGAGGGTGAAATCAGAGCACAGGTTGAACGCTGCAAAAAGCTCGGAATGACAATGCCTTCACATCTTGACAACCATATGGGTTCACTCTACGGCATTGAAACAGGCAGATTTGAGCTTCTTCAGTCAACTCTTTCTATTGCAGGCGAATACGGTCTTCCTTTCCGTATGCCCGCAAACGTCACCGACGCAATGATGAGCAATTCAATGCTTGAAATCAACGTTGACAAGAGCCTGATTGAAATGGTATTCGGCAAAATCGTCGAATTCGCAAAGATGAATAAGGTTGCAATCCCCGATTACCTTATCCCCAACGAATGGGGCGGTCCCCAGGACGAAAGCTACGAAAACTTCGTTGATTACGTTTACAGCCTCTATGAAAATATGCCCGACGGCATTACCGAAACATATATGCATCCCTCACTTGAAACCGATGACCTCAAGGGTACAAGCGGATGCTGGGAAAGAAGAGTCTGGGAATACAGAATTCTTAAAGACCCCAAAACCCGTCAGCACATTGAAGCACACGGCATAAAGCTTATCAACTACAGAGATCTCGCAAAAATGAGATAAAAATTAACGGTTTACAAAGGAAATATTCCTTTGTAAACCGTTTTTGTTTTATGGAGTTAAATCAAATCTTATACTGTTTCATCTTTTTGAGACGGCTTCAATACTATGTAATAATATGTTGTTCCCAACTCATTAAGCAAGGGATATGTGCTTCGTGAAATTTCCGATTCAGTACTTCTCACCTTAAACCCCTTTTCCGTAACCTCAATGCCGAGTGTCGACCCCGATCTCAAACCGACCGCCGCATAAGCATAGTTCTTGCCCGCCGCGTGATTGCAATATATGAGAGGCATCTGATTTGCAACAACTATAACCGCCTGCGGCTGATATCCGAGATTTATTGTCTGCGTCGAGTTGCCCATACCGAGATAGCTTCCCGTTTCAAACGGGTTTTCCAGATATTCAATCTGTGTCGGAGTGAGGTGTATCATCGCATCGTTTATGTGGGTGCTGCAAAGCAGTTCCTTGCTTATAAACGACGGAAAAGGAATGCTTGATTTTGCCGCGGGACAAAGCGATGCGTTGACAAGCGCCCACGCGCTGAGCACAAACGCATCCGTGTCTCTGTCGGAAAAAATTTCGTTACAGCCCGAGGTCAGGATATCCATTCCCGAATCGAAAGTGAGACAGTCTATGATGTCGGTGAAAGCTTCGTGGCAGGCACTTCCGCCCTGTGAATACGGAGCGTGAATAGAAAATCTCATTCTGATTTTCGCCTGTCTGCAATATTCGTTTTCAACGAGAACGCCCTCATCGTTTTCCGTAAACGAATCAATGATTTCGATATTCTCAATACCGACCGCAACCGTCGTATGTTTAAGCGGCACCGCTTTTTTAACGGCGGGATATTCGGTCAGAAACTTTATGTGGTCAAGCTCCTCTTTCTGATTAAGCCACGCAACAATGTTTGTAGGCAATGCACTTATTTCATTCATAGTCGTCCTCCTTCGGTTCAACAATAACTCTGATTATCGCCCAGATATAAAACGGTTCGTCTTTTTTATAAACCTTTTCAGCTCTGTCGATTCTGTATTTTTCGCCGAGACAGCGCACATACTCGCCGTCTGCAGCCTTTGTCAGGTCGGGGTCGGGCGGACCGATATAAAGATAGTGACCCTGCGAATTATAACCGATTTCGGTGTTGACGCCGTAAAGATACATCTTGTTTTTATATCTGAGCGGACTTATGAATGCGCTCATCCCGGCAAGCAACTCGCCGTCTTTCGAAACAAACTCGGCGGGTCTTCCGTGAGAAGCAAAAATCTTGCTTATATTCATATGCTCACCTGCTTGAAAACAAATTCATCGTCCCTCAGAAGAGGCAGGGCATCAAGAAGTGCCCTGTTTCTTTCCTTTTCAGCATATTCGCCCATTGCGGAGTGCGAAATGCTTACGGTAACGTCGCCCGCCTTGAATGATTCCGTACCGTCGGACGAAGTGATTTTTTTCATACACAAGCGGTAATTCGCAATTGCCGCCGCAGCATTGATGAGCCTGATATCGCCTGCATCCGCGCCTTTTCTGAGACGCACCTGAAGTTCAAGCGCCGCAGACTTGCATAAAGGAAGCAATTCGCTGTCCTCACCCTCGGGAGAATAGTATTCCCTGAGCGCCGAAAGCACTCTCCAGAAATCAATCAAGCCTCATCCCTCCGTCAGACGGAAAGCACCTTCGATGCACCGTCAAAGATTTTTGCAAAGCCTGCTGTGCAGCTGATAACAGCTCTTTCAAGCTGACGGTCGATAAGCTTGTCATATTCGGTCATAACGTCGCCCGTCTTGACCATTTCAAGCGCCGCAGACTTATCAAGACCGATGAGTGTGCCCGATGCAACTGCGGGTGACTTGAGAAGCTTTGCGCCGAGAGGTGTCACAGCCTTACCTGTACCGTGGAAATTGAGCCCCGCGGGCGCATCCCTGAACTGCTCCATATTGAGAATTGCCGCCATAATTTCAGGCTCGGCAATGATTGTGTTAAGCTCATAGGGGTCAAAACCGTTCCAGAAATTCACAAGGTCGGCATATGTGAGACTGCCTGAATTCGAACAGTTGATAATCTCTGCCGCATTGCCGTTGCCGTCGCCGTTTGCAAGCACATCAATCGCATCCTTGAGAAGTGTGCGTGCAATGTAAGCGCCAATCTGACGGAGAGTGACCGTGAAGAGGTCAAGTCTCTGATACTTGATTGCTTCGTATGATGCAACAAGTGTTCTGCCTCTCTTACGGAGCTTCACAAGGTTTTCCTTTGTGCGTATGTTTGTTTCGGGAATGAACGCACCCTCTCTGACAATCTTGAGTTCCTTTTCGTCCTCATCGGGAACAGATGTGATTGAACGGTAATCAAGACCGTTGATAACCGTTGTTGACGCAACGATTCCGGGAAGGATATCCGCCTGCTCAAGACCCTGTTTTACTGCTCTTGAAACATATTCGGGAAAAAGCACGGCGCTGTCTGCGGATGCAAAAAACTTGTCAACCACATCGCTGCCTGCGCCGCCGACTCTGATGCCGAAGCGCTTGAGCTGACGCTGATAAGCATCAAGACCTTCAAGAGAAGTGCCCTTATAATTTTCGCTCGGGTCAATGCTTTCAAGAGATTTTGTGAAATTTCCCGATGCATAGAGACCCTTTTCAAGCTTAATGTTTTCAAATCCTGACATAATTCTTCTCCTCTCTTACATAAGAAATGTTACGGTTTTTGCGTCAGTGTCAACTTCAACAACAAGATATTCTCTGTCTCCGCCGACCTTTACGCCGTCTGCCGAAGCGGTAAGATTAACATAACCGCAATCGGGGTCTGTGCCTGAATATTTGCTTTTCACCGCACCGCTGAGCTGAATTGCCGCATAAGTGCCGTCCGAGTTTCTGCAGATGCCGCAGAATGTATCGCCGTCCGCACAAGCTTCAACCGTGCCGCTTTCGCACATCTTGACGGGCATACCGTTTTCTGTTTCACCGCTCACCATAAAGGTTGCGGTGTTTTCGTTAAATCCTCCGAATGATACTGCCATAAACAGTCCTCCTTAAATTTTATATTCGGAATTTTCGTTTCCGTTTTCTTCATTGTTAATTTCAAGCTGTCTCACAAGAGGCAGCTTTTTTTGTGCACTCTTTCTGAACGCATCGCGCATCTCTCTGAGTGCTTTTACGTTCATTGAAGTGCATATTTCCGAAAGCGTTTCGCCGTTCATTTCGGGCAGCACGCTTGCCGCATATCTGATTACCGAGGATTTCAGTTCCTCACGGTATTCGTTTGCCCATTCCGCTATATCATCGCTTACCGAAGCGGGATTGAATGACTTGATGACACCCGCATTTCTCTGCGCGGGCACCGCAACAAACGACCATTCATATGCATCCGTCGGGTCGGAAAGATGATAGCAGCAGAGCTTTCCGCCGTACATCTTGCCCTTCTGATGCTCACAGCCTTCGGTTTTTATGTTCTTTCCGCATATCGAACAACTGATGTCGCGCACACAGCAGCCGACACTCGTTTCTTTCTTTATGCCCGCTTCAATCTCGGCAATCAAATCCTTGTTCTTCTCGGTTTTCACCATATAAGCCTTTGCTTTGATATAGGTATAATCCTCGCCGTCTGCGGTCTTTCTGCCCTGCTCGGTAACAACCTCGGCGGAATAAACTCTCGCCGTCTGGTCCTTACTGCTCATATTGTGGTCAAAAATTCCCGTTTTGCCGATAAAAAGCTTTGCCAGAGTATGAAGTGCCGAAACCGTGAATTTTTCGTTATCCCTGTCGATTTCATTGTCGCAGAGAATGAGCGAAAAAGTGTAGATTTCGTCCCTTTCAAGTTTCTTTCTTGCAAACTGTCCGATAAGCTCCAGCTCCTCATCGGGCAGAATATTCTTTGTGTTATCCATTATTCACCTCTGTTGATTTTCTCCGCCTGTGCCCTGTAAAGCATCGCTCTGCTCTGCTCAACCTCATCCTGAAGCGTGATGTCATTCCACACAACAGTCGGTCTGCACGCAAAGCCTCTGCTCTGAAGAAATGCGGTGCAGATTTTCAGAATCACGGGTGTAAGAATTCTTCTGTAGGATTCAAGCTCACTCGTGAGCACATCCGCCTGCTGAGCCGACATTCTCTCCGTGCTTGACCATGAAAGACCGAGCATAAACGGCGGCAGACCTGTTTTTGCAACAATCTGCTCGAGCATCTGACGCACGGGCACCTCGCTGTCAAGAATCTGGTTGTCTGCACCGATGACCTTTATCTGGACATCGCCGACTGCAACAAAATCCCTGATTTCCGTGCCGCTTTGCATCGCTTCGCCCCATTCCTTTGCCACCTGCAAGGCTCTGTCCTTCGCAAAAGCTCTGTCCGAAGCATCGTTGCCAGGCTTATATGTCACCGCAAAACGGAGATTGCCTATTCTTTCCCAGTTTGCGCCGATACTTTCAAAAATTTTGAGAAGCACATCACTCACAAACGGCAGACCCTTCAAAAGTGAGTTGCCCTTGAGTGCCCCCGGGTCGGGATTAAGCACACTCAGAAGGCACAAATCGGGTCTGCGCACCTTCTTTGTCTGCGCGCCGTCTCTTATAAAAATATCGACGTTGAAGCCGTTGGGATGTCTCTTCAATTCAACCGAATCAAGCGGAGAATTGAAAAGCGCGCACGGCATACCGTCCGTATCCGTAACAATTTCGCCAAGCGCCGTGCCGCAGGTCAGAAGCTGTTCGAAATAAGTTTCAACAAAAGCATTCAGACCGTATCTGTTACCGCCGACGGGCACACTGCGTATAAATTCTTCAACCGCCCTCTGCGCCTGTGCGTTGTTGCATTCAACGGTGAAGCCGCCCGTAAGCCTCACAATTTTGAATATCGCCGCATCAATGACGGGCACTGCCTCACGCAGAGCATAATAAAGCTTCATCTGAGGCTCGGCAAGCGGCGTGTAGCCGCCCAGAATGCCGAACGGATGGCGGTTTTTTGTCTGCGTTACGGGTGCAGCGACCCTTGAGGGACTTCTGTTTTTAAAAATTCCCAAAACTATCCTTTCCTCCTTGCCGCAACGGCAAAAAAGCCGTCACCGTTATCGGCACCGATAACCGTTGAAACAAAATAACGGATATCGTCCATTGCGTGGTCGTTCTCCTTTTTCACACAATCCTTTGCCGAGTTTTCCTCCCAGCGGTAAAGCCCGAATTCACGGATACTGTCAACGCATTCGGGCGAAAACATCAGCAATCCGTCCTTGAGACAATCCGAAACTCTCCTTATGCCGTCAACAACCTCATTCCTTGCGGGTATGACCCTGAATTTTCCCGCACGGTGTATGCACTCTATGAAGCTTGCCGCCGACGGATCAACAATGACCGCTTCAATCCTGCGGTTTCCCGCAAGCTCACAAAGAGCCTCGTAATGCTCACTGTCGGTTTTCTGTCTGCCCTCTCTGCGTGAATCAAAATAATATTCGCTTATTCTGTACCATCTTTCTCCGCTTCTTCCCCACAGTCCGAATGAGGAGGGATTGACCGTGCCGTAATCGCAGGAAACATAGAATTTTTCAAACTCTGCGGGAGGCTTTTCAACGTGCTTATGCTGAGAAAACATCGGATAAACACAGCCCTGCGCCGCAACCCATCTTCCGAGCACAAATCTCTCATAGAACGCGCCCGAATAAAGCTTTTCATAGCGGCGGATAATTGCGGGAGTGAGTGACGGATTATCTTTCATTGTGAAATGGAGATAGAAGCAATTCTTTGCATCCTTCTTTTTTATCCACTCTTCGTGGAACCAATGCATCGGATGCTCGGGATTGCAGTTGAACCAGAGCTTTGACCCCTCAACGGAGCATCTTGCAAGCGCCTGCTCAACAAAGGAACGAGGCATCAGCGTAACCTCGTCAAGCAGCACCCCCGCAAGCGTCATTCCCTGAATGAGAGCCGCCGAACCCTCATCCTTGCCGCCGAAGAGATAAAATCTGTTTGTTTTTCCCGCATACGAAATCTCAATGAGATTTCTTGAATATTTTTCGCTGCACTCAAAGCCGAGTTCACGAAGCACGGGCAGAATAACCGTGACAACATTTCTTCTCAACGAAGCAATTGTTTTTCCGCACAATGCGAACGAACAGTCATTGAAGTCCGAGAACGCCCACGTCACAAAGGAAACCGACATACACAGAGTTTTTCCCGAGCGCACCGCACCGTCGCAGATTATCGCATCACAATTGCAGAACGGACTCTGAGGAAGCCACCAGCACAGAGCATGAAGCTGTTTTTTTGAAAATGCCGTAAAGGCGGGCTTTTTTGCCGCTGAACTCAAATTTCGTCCTCCTCCGAGAGAAGTTTTGCGCCCTCGGAAAGTGCCTTGATAAAACTGTTTTCCGTGCTTTCGGAAGCAACGGAAAGCTGAGAAAGCTTTTCAAGCGCCTTGAGACGGTCAAAGAATTTGATTTCAAGTCCGCCGCCCTTTGGTCTCTTGATGTCGGAAACATTGAAAAGGTCGAGCCTCTCTATTTCCGCGGCTGTCAGAGTCTCTTCGGTCAGCATCAGCTTCACCGCATCCGCAGATGAGCCGAAAGCAAGCCTTTCAAGTCCCTTTGCAATCAGCGAAACATCAATGCTTTTTTCTTTTTCAAGCCTTGAAATCTCTGCTCTGATTTCCTCTCTTGCAAGTAGCTTTTCCGCACTTCTTCTCGGAGAAAGCGTGTAGCCCGCCCTTGCCGCACACCCTCTCGCATCGCCGTCACGGGCAAAATAGGTGCAGAAAAGCAGTTCCTTTTCTGTCAGTTGTTTTTTCAAAAAGTTCACCCTTTCCGAGAGATTTTTTCGTTCTTCTCTCAACCTAAGGCTGAACTCGCCGATTCTTTAGCGTAAAAATGCTAAAAATACTTTTGGATTTGAAACAACTTACCGCCCGTTTTCTCCCGATTTCACCCGTTTCAGGCTGTATTTCTCCGCTTTTCTCCGTTTTTAACAAATATTTTTGCTTGGCGCATTTTTTTGCAATTTTACTTGACTTCAACGGCTTGAAGGTGTAACATTATGTTGTTGCAAAAAATTTTTTAAAAAAGCGTGGTGAGAATTTTGGGCAGTCCCGAGAAACCTAACCCCCGAAGTAGATTTTCAACTGAATACCGTATCGGATTTGCCTGCCGTTCTCACAGAGTGATTTCATAATCGGAATCGCTTGTGTTTTGTTCGTTGTGCATCTCCTTTGCGGTGAAAGGAGATGCTTTTTTTATGGAAAATTCAGAACTTTTGATTGAGCAGATAACCGAAATGATTGCCAAGGGCGAAATTTCCGCTTTGCGTGAGCTTTTCAACGAAATGAACGTTGTTGATATCGCGCTTATAATTGACGAACTCAGCGAAAAGGAAACTCTTCTTGCTTTCCGCGTGCTTCCCAAGGATATTTCCGCAGACGTTTTCTCATATCTTGAACCCGAAACTCAGGAAGAGCTTGTCCGCATGATTAACGATGCCGAGCTCGAAAGACTTCTTGACGAAATGTTCCTTGACGATACGATTGACTTCATCGAAGAGGTTCCCGCAAACGTCGTAACGAGAGTTCTTGCACATTCCGACCCCGAAACAAGAAAGCTCATCAACAGATTTCTCCGCTATCCCGACGACAGCGCGGGAAGCATTATGACAATCGAAATGGTGCAGCTTCGCACCGATTTCACAGCCGCGCAGGCAATTGAGAATATAAGAAAGACAGGCGTTGACAAAGAAACCGTCTACACCTGTTATTGTATCGACCCTCAGCGCCATCTTCTGGGCAGTGTGCCCCTTCTCTCGCTTCTTCTCTGCGACGAGAACACACTTGTCGGCGATATTATGGAAGATGAGGCTCAGCTGATTTCGGTCAATACTCTTGACGACCGTGAATATGTTGCGGACATCGCAAGTAAATACGACCTTCTGAGTGTTCCCGTTGTTGATAACGAAAACCGTCTTGTAGGTATCATCACCATCGACGATATCGTTGACGTTATCGAAGAAGAAACAACCGAAGACTTTGAGAAGATGGCTTTGCTTGCCCCTTCAGACGACGAATATCTGAAAACGGGCGTTTTCAAGCTTGCCAAAAACAGAATTCTCTGGCTTCTCATACTTATGATTTCAGGCACATTCACGGGCAAAATCATTGAAGGCTACGAAACGCTTCTTGCAGGATTCGTTGCGCTGACCGCTTCAATGCCGATGCTTATGGGCACGGGCGGTAATGCGGGAAGTCAGGTTTCAACCCTTATCATCCGCGGTCTCGCAGTCGGCGAAATTGAAATCAAGGATTATCTCAAGATTGTTTTCAAAGAGCTTCGCGTTGCCGCTGTGTGCGGTGCGGTGCTCGGCGCTGCAAATATATTGAGAATGTATCTTTTCAGCGAAGGCACATTTGAAGTTTTCCTTGTTGTTTCCCTTGCAATGTTCTGCGCAATCGTTGTTGCAAAGCTCATCGGCTGTTCGCTTCCGATTTTCGCAAAAATAGTCAAGCTCGACCCCGCACTTATGGCGGGTCCGATGATTGCAACTCTCGTTGACATCGTTACTCTTGTCATTTATTTCGGACTTGCAAAACTTTTCCTTTTATAAGATTATCAGACGGCATTGCTCATAGCGGTGCCGTCTTTACTTTTTGCCTTTTATATGCTAATATTTTTGTGTAAACCGAAGTTTACATCTCTTGTGACACCTGAAATTAACGGGTTTTTGAAAAATTGCAAACCCGAATTGATTGAAAAATCATATGAAAGAGAATAGAATTTACTTGTAACGACAAGGAGGAATATGACATGAACATTTCCGAAAAAATATTGAAACTCAGAACCGAAGCGGGACTTTCACAGGAGGCACTTGCGGAAAAACTCGGCGTTTCCCGTCAGTCGGTTTCAAAATGGGAGTCAGGCACCGCACTTCCCGACACCGACAAAATCATCGCAATGAGCGAGCTTTTCAAGGTTTCAACAGACTTTCTTCTCAAAGAGGATGCGCCCACTTCGGCACCCGTTGTTGAAAGCATTCCCGTCACACCCGCGGCAGAAGAAAAGCCTGTTCCGACAAAAAAGAAAAAACCGATTGCAAAAATCATTGCGCTCGTTCTCGTTTTCTGCATTGTTGCCTGCGGCATCGGCGTTCCCGCATATTTCGGCGGTGTGCGTGAAGCCTGGTGGGCAATCAACGGCGGTAAAATTCAGTATTCCTATGTCCTCGTTCACGGTCTCGGCGGATGGGGCGACGGCGGCGAAGGTATCAACGAAATTTCAACCTACTGGGGCGCAACCTCGGGCAACCTCGTTGAATATCTCAACGCACAGGGTCACAAGGTCTATGCGCCGAGTGTCGGCCCCGTTTCAAGTGCGTGGGACAGAGCGTGCGAGCTTTACGCACAGCTTACGGGCACAACCGTTGACTACGGCGAAGCACATTCAAAAGAACATAATCACGCACGCTTCGGCAGAACATATGACACTCCTCTTGTTGAAGGCTGGGGAACAAAAATCAACGGCGGTCAGAGAGTGAAAATAAACCTTATCGGTCACAGCTTCGGCGGTGCAACCGTGAGACTCCTTACTTCTCTTCTCGAATACGGCAACGAAGCCGAAAAATCCGCGGCAAATGCCGAGGACGAGATTTCACCTCTCTTTGAAGGCGGTAAAGGTAACTGGATAAACAGCGTAACAACTCTCTGTGCACCTCACAACGGCTCCTCGCTCACCGAAGTTCTCAATTCAGTCGGCGGTCTTGTCGGCATCAAGGACACCACCGATATGCTCGTCAATCTCTGCTTCGGCGTTGCGGGAATCACTTCCCCCTCGGGCGATTTCTACGATTTCAGGCTTGACCATTTCGGCTTCACCTCAGGCAACTACCAAGAAGCTGTTGAAGCTGTCACCGCTTCGGGCAACGACCACGCAGGCTATGACCTCTCCCCCGACGGTGCGGCAAAGCTCAACGAAGAAATCAAGCTTGTTGAAGGCGTTTACTATTTCTCATATTCCTACAGCACAACCAAGGAAGGCTCATTCCTCAAAGGTCAGGTACCCGCATCAACAACTCTTCCCGTGCTCTATCCCTTTGCGTTTGCAATGGGTTCATTCAAGGGCACAACCGAGGGCGGAATTGCGATAGACGAAACCTGGCAGGAAAACGACGGTCTTGTAAGTGTTGTTTCCGCAAGATATCCGACAAACGATGCGTATATTGAGCTTACCGAAGACCCCAGGGACAATCCCGAAGCTTTTGAAGAAATCGAAACCGGCAAATGGTATGTTGCACCCACAAAGGACGGCGACCACGGCACGGTTATCGGTCTCAACGCAACAACAGACACAACTCAGAAATTCTACACAGACCTTTTTGCAATGGTTGATGCACTTGAAAGATAAGGTGATTTGATGA